>CAZNBB010000154.1:0-7857 GCA_964571225.1 uncultured Gammaproteobacteria bacterium | reverse complement strand
AGGCCTTCGTACGCCACCGTCGGGACGTGGTGACCCGGCGCACGGTCTACGACCTGCGCAAGGCGCGGGAGCGGGCCCATATATTGGAAGGTCTGGCGGTCGCCCTGGCCAACATCGACGAAGTCATCGAACTGATCCGGAAGTCGCCCAGCCGCGCCGAGGCCCGCAGCGGCCTGATGGCCCGGGTGTGGGCGCCCGGCGTGGTCACCGACATGCTGGCCCGGGCCGGCGCCCAGGCCACGCGGCCCTGGGAGCTGGCGCCCGAGTTCGGCCTGCACGACGACGGTTACCACCTGTCAGAGGCGCAGGCCCAGGCGATCCTGGACCTGCGCCTGCACCAGCTGACCGGGCTGGAGCAGGACAAGATTCTCGACGAGTACAAGGACCTGCTGGCCAAGATCGACGAGCTGCTGGAGATTCTCGACAATCCGGACCGCCTCATGGAGGTGATCCGCGACGAGCTGGCGGCTGTACGAGACCAGTACGGCGATGAGCGGCGCACCCAGATCGAGATTGATCACGCCGATCTCACCCTGGAGGACCTGATCACCGAAGAGGACGTGGTGGTCACTCTGTCCCACGCCGGCTACGCCAAGTGCCAGCCCCTGTCGGCCTACAGCGCCCAGCGCCGAGGCGGACGTGGCAAGAGCGCGGCCAGCTTCCGGGAAGAGGATTTCGTCGACAAGCTGTTCGTGGCCAGCACCCACGACACCATTCTGTGCTTCTCCAGCCGCGGCAAGGTGTACTGGCTCAAGGTCTACCAACTGCCCCAGGCCGGACGCACGGCCCGCGGCAAGCCGATCGTGAACCTGCTGCCCCTGGAAGAGGACGAGCGCATCAACGCGGTGCTGCCCATCCGGGAATTCCTGGCGGACCAGCACGTGTTCATGGCCACCGCCAACGGCACGGTGAAGAAGACGCCGCTGGTGGATTTCTCCCGTCCCCGCGGCAACGGCATCATCGCCATCGACCTGCGCGATGGCGACTACCTGGTGGACGTGGCCATCACCGACGGCGAACGGGAAGTCATGCTGTTCACCGACGCCGGCAAGGTGATCCGTTTCCGCGAGGCCGACGTGCGCGCCATGGGACGCACCGCCTGCGGGGTGCGGGGCATACGCCTGCAGCCCGGTCAGCGGGTGATCGCGCTGATCATCGTGGACGAAGGCTGCGTGCTGACCGCCACCGAGAACGGTTACGGCAAGCGCACCGCCATCGAGGACTATCCGGCTTACGGCCGCGGCGGCCAGGGTGTGATCTCCATTCAGACCACCGCGCGCAACGGGGCGGTGGTCGGTGCCGTGCTGGTCAACGAGCAGGACGAGATCATGTTGATCAGCAATGCCGGCACGCTGGTGCGCACCCGCGTGGATGAGGTGTCCATGATGGGACGCAACACCCAGGGTGTGAAGCTCATCTCCCTGGGCGAGGACGAGCAACTGGTCGGCATGGAGCGCATCGTCGAAGACGGCGAAGACGACGACGAGCCGCCGTCGGCGGATTGACACCCGGCGGCGTGCGCCGCAACGGGGCTTTTCCACTCCGCCTCCCGTACGCGGACTATTACGCGGACTATAGTGTTGGGACTCAGGGCCTGTTAATGCGGTTCGTTGCTGCGTATTGAGGGTCCCCAAAGCGAAAGAGGATCGGTATGGCGCGGGTATACAACTTCAGTGCAGGACCGGCGATGCTTCCCGAGGCGGTGCTCGAGCAGGCCCGCGAGGAAATGCTCGACTGGCACGGCAGCGGCATGTCGGTCATGGAAATGAGCCACCGGGGCAAGGAATTCATGTCCATCGCCGAGCAGGCCGAAGCGGACCTGCGCGAGCTCATGGGCATCCCGGCCAACTACAAGGTGCTGTTCCTGCAGGGCGGCGCCAGCAGCCAGTTCGCCATGGTGCCCATCAACCTGCTGCGCGGCGCGCCCCAGGCGGATTACATCAACACCGGCTCCTGGTCCAAGAAGGCCATTGCGGAGGCAAAGCGCTACGCCAGCGTCAATGTGGCGGCCAGTTCGGAGGCGGAGAAATTCACCACCATCCCGGCCCGGGAAAGCTGGCAGCTGCACCCCGAATCGGCGTATGTGCATTACACGCCCAACGAAACCATCGGCGGGGTGGAATTCCACTGGATTCCGGAGACCGGCAATGTGCCGCTGGTGGCGGACATGTCGTCGACCATTCTGTCCCGCCCGGTGGATGTGTCCCGCTACGGCGTGATCTATGCCGGCGCCCAGAAGAACATCGGCCCCGCCGGTCTGACCGTGGTGATCGTGCGTGAAGACCTCATAGGGCAGCCGCTGCCCGCCGCTCCCACCATGTTCGACTACAGAGTCCATGCCGATGCCGACTCCATGTACAACACGCCGCCCACCTACGGCTGGTATCTGGCCGGGCTGGTGTTCCAGTGGATCAAGAACAACGGCGGCCTGGAAGGCATGGCCGAGCGCAATCAGCGCAAGGCCGGCAAACTCTACGGGGCGATCGACGGCTCGTCCTTCTACGCCAACCCGGTGGATCCGGTGTGCCGCTCCTGGATGAACGTGCCCTTCACCCTGGCCGATCCCGAACTGGATGCCACCTTCCTGTCGGAGGCCAAGGCTCAGGGGCTGCTGACCTTGAAGGGTCACCGCTCGGTGGGCGGCATGCGCGCGTCCATCTACAATGCCATGCCGGAGGAGGGCGTCGACGCCCTGGTGGCATTCATGGCCGATTTCGAAAAACGTCACGGTTGAGCGACCGGTCCGGGTGAGCCGGGGGGGCAAGCCCGGCATCTCCCGGTCGCGAATTCCGGCACAACAACAGTCCAACGACCCATGTACAAGATTCTGACCCTCAACAACATCTCCGTCGCGGGCCTGGAGCGCCTGCCCCGGGAGCAGTACGAAATCTCTTCCGAATTCCGGCATCCGGACGCCGTGCTGCTGCGCTCGTTCAACATGCATGACATGGAGTTGCCCGACAGCGTCAAGGCGGTGGGCCGCGCCGGTGCGGGCGTGAACAACATTCCGGTGGCGAAGCTGAGCGGCCGGGGCATCCCGGTGTTCAACGCCCCCGGGGCCAACGCCAATGCCGTGAAGGAACTGGTGGTGACCGGCATGCTGCTGGCCGCCCGCAACATCTGCCAGGCCTGGGACTTCGCCCGCAACCTGCAGGGCGACGACGAGGCCATCAGCAAGCAGGTGGAATCGGGCAAGAAGCAGTTCGTCGGCTTCGAACTGCCGGGTCGTACACTGGGCGTCATCGGTCTTGGTGCCATCGGCGTGCAGGTGGCCAATGCGGCCCGGGCGCTGGGTATGAAGGTGATCGGCCACGATCCGGATATCACCGTGCAGCGGGCCTGGGAACTGTCCGCCGACGTGCAGAAGGCCACCAGCGTGGACGACCTGCTCAGCCGGGCCGATTTCGTGACCTTCCATGTGCCGCTGGTGGATTCCACCCGCCGCATGATCAATGCGGAGCGCCTGCGGCTGATGAAGGACGGCGTGGTGCTGCTGAACTTCTCCCGCAACGGCATCCTGGACGACGAGGCCGTGTGCGCCGCCCTGGACGAGGGCAAGGTCTACAGCTACGTGTGCGATTTCCCGAGCAATCTGCTGAAGGACAATCCGCGAGTGGTGACGCTGCCTCACCTGGGCGCATCCACCCGCGAGGCGGAAGAGAACTGCGCCGTGATGGTGGCCGAACAGGTGCGTGATTACCTGGAGACGGGCAACGTCACGAACTCGGTCAATTTTCCCGAGGTCTTCATGCCGCGCAACGGCGGCTACCGGCTGGCGGTGGTCAACGCCAACGTGCCCAATATGCTCGGGCAGATCTCCACCACCCTGGCGGAAGCCGGATTGAACATTGTCGACATGCTCAACAAATCGCGCCATCAGCTGGCATACACTCTGGTGGACGTGGAGTCGCAGATTCCGCAGGAATGCGTGGACAAGATCGCGGCCATCGAGGGGGTGCTGGCCGTGCGGACCCTGTGAGCCGGGCGCCGGCGGCGAGCGTGCCGCCCGGTGATGCCGTGCGGACGTGAGCCTATGAAGCCGGAAGAACAACTACAGCAACTGCGCACGCGCATCGACGAGCTCGACACCCAGCTCCAGCAGCTGCTCAACGAGCGTGCCGGCTGCGCCCAGCAGGTGGCCGCCGTCAAGCGGGCAGCGGGCGAGGAGGTGGACTTCTATCGCCCGGAACGCGAGGCCGAGATCCTGCGCCGCGTGCGCGAGCGCAACGAAGGGCCGTTGTCCGATGACGAGATGGTGCGCCTGTTCCGGGAAGTGATGTCGGCCTGCCTGGCGTTGGAACGACCGCTGACCATCGCGTACCTGGGACCGGAGGGCACTTTCACCCAGGCGGCCGCCTTGAAGCATTTCGGCCACTCGGTGCGGACCGAGGCTCTGGATGCCATCGACACCGTGTTTAGGGAGGTGGAGTCCGGCAGCGCACACTACGGTGTGGTTCCGGTGGAGAACTCCACCGAAGGGGTGGTGAATCACACCCTGGACATGTTCCTGCGCTCACCGCTGCAGATCTGCGGGGAAGTGGACCTGCGGATTCACCATCATCTGCTGAGTCACGCCGGCGCCTTGCAGAAGGTGGAGCGCGTCTATGCACACCAGCAGGCGTTGGCCCAATGCCGGGAATGGCTGGACTCGAATCTCCCCCGTTGCGAACGCGTGGCCCTCAGCAGCAATGCCGAAGCTGCCCGCCGGGTGCGGGACGAAGCCGGCGGCGCCGCGATTGCCGGCGAGGCGGCGGCGGAGATCTATGGTCTGCCCAAGCTGGTCGCCAACATCGAGGACGAGCCGGGCAACACCACCCGGTTTCTGGTCATCGGGCGCCAGTCGATTGCGCCCAGCGGCAGTGACAAGACCAGCCTGCTGGTGTCCGTTCCCAATCGCCCGGGTGCCCTGTACGGGCTGTTGGAGCCCTTCGGTCGTCATGGCATCAGCATGACCCGCATCGAATCGCGTCCTTCGCGCCGGGGCATCTGGGAATACGTGTTCTTCGTGGACGTGATCGGCCATACCCAGGATCCGGCCGTGGCCGACGCCTTGAAGGATATCGAGCAGCAGGCATCGCTGCTCAAGGTGCTGGGCTCCTATCCCCGCGCCGCGGTATAGAGAGCCACGGAATCCACGGAACCCACGGAAAAGTCATTAAGGAAGATCAAAAGCGCCACGGAAAACACGGAATGTATGTAGGGTGCAATAAGCGCAGCGCATTGCACCGGGTGGCGTCGGAAAGCTTTCGTAAGAGCCACGGAACCCACGGAATCCACGGAAAGGTCCTGGCAGAAGATCAAAGGCGGCACGGAAAGCACGGAAGGATCACGTAGGGCGCAATAACCGAAGGGCATTGCGCCAGGTGTGCAGACAGATGGATGTGGCATCATGCGAGGGAGTTGCGTTGCTGCTCCCGAATTTTCCTTCCGTGGATTCCGTGGGTTCCGTGGCTCTTAACAAGGTTTGTCGCGAGTCCGGCGCTACGGCGTGAGTGGTCCCCGAATTATTGCGTCCGTGCTTTCCGTGTTTTCCGTGGCGCATTGGATTTTTGGTTTCTGCGGTTGGGTGAGTTTTCGAGATGAATGAACCTCTTTCCTTGTTGGAGCTGGCGGCGCCCGGGGTGCGGGGGCTGCAACCCTATCAGCCCGGCAAGCCGTTGAGCGAGTTGGAGCGCGAATACGGTATCCGCGATGCCGTCAAGCTGGCCTCCAACGAGAATCCCCTGGGGCCCGGCAAGCTGGCGCTGGCGGCGCTGCGCGACGGGCTGGCGGAACTGGGGCGCTATCCCGACGGCAACGGCTTCGCTCTCAAGGCGGCCCTGGCCGAGCGCCATGGGGTTGGGGCCGACCAGATCACCCTGGGCAACGGCTCCAACGACGTATTGGAGTTCGTGGCCCGTGTGTTCCTGCGCCCGGGGCGCGAAGCGATATTCTCCGAGCATGCCTTTGCGGTCTATCCCATCGTGACTCAGGCGGTGGGCGCCACCGCCGTGATGACACCTGCCGTGGACTACGGCTACGACCTGCAGGCCATTCTGGCCCGTATCAACGAGCGCACCGGCGTGGTGTTCGTGGCCAATCCCAACAACCCCACGGGCACCTGGCTGGCCGGCGCACCGCTGCGTGAGTTCCTCGATCAGGTACCGGACCACGTGGTGGTGGTGCTGGACGAGGCCTATTTCGAATACGTGCAGGAACCGGATTATCCGGACACCACCGGCTGGGTGAGCGACTACCCGAACCTGGTGGTGACCCGCACCTTCTCCAAGGCCTATGGCCTGGCGGGCCTGCGGATCGGCTACGGCATTTCCCATCCCGCCGTCGCCGACCTGTTCAATCGGGTGCGCCAGCCCTTCAATGTGAATGCCCTGGCCCAGGCGGCGGCCGAAGCCGCGCTGTCCGACGCCGAGCACCTGCGGGAGAGCGTGCGCATCAACCGCGAGGGCATGGTGCAACTGACGGAAGCCTTCGAGCGCCTGGGGCTGGCGTGGATTCCCTCGGTGGCGAACTTCGTGTCCGTCGACGTGGGCCGTCCTGCCGGCGGTATCTACGAAGCGCTGTTGCGCGAAGGGGTGATCGTGCGCCCGGTGGCCGGCTACGGACTGCCCAACCATCTGCGCGCCACCATCGGCCTGCCCGAAGAAAACGCACGTCTGATTGCCGCCCTGGAGCGGGCGCTGGGATGATTCGGCGTCTGTGCGTGATCGGCGTCGGACTGATCGGTGGCTCCCTGGCGCGGGCGTTGCGGCGGGCCGGCCAGGTCGGCGAGGTGGTCGGCTGCGGGCGCCAGGAGGCCAACCTGGCCCGTGCCGTGGACTTGGGTGTGATCGATCGTTACAGCACCGACCCGGCCGAGGCGGTGGAAGGCGCGGACATGGTGGTGGTGGCCGTGCCCCTGGGCGCCATGGAGGCGCTGTTCGGAACCATTGCACCGCACCTGGCGAAGGATGCGGTGGTCACGGATGTGGGCAGCGCCAAGGCCTGGGTGATCGAGGCGGCCCGAGCGGCGTTCGGTACGGTGCCGCCTTTTCTGGTTCCCGGCCATCCCATCGCAGGCACGGAAAAGAGCGGGGTGGAAGCGTCCTTTCCGGAATTGTTCGAGGGGCGCCGGGTGATTCTCAGTCCGCTGGCGGAAACCGATCCCGGTGCCCTGCAGGCGGTGCGGGACATGTGGACGGCCTGCGGTGCCGAGCTCACCGAAATGGACGCCGGCCATCATGACGAAGTACTGGCCGCCACCAGCCATCTGCCTCACCTGCTGGCATTCACCCTGGTGGCCAGTCTTTCCGACATGGGGGAGCGCGACGAGATCTTCCAGTACGCCGCCGGCGGCTTCCGGGATTTCACCCGCATCGCTTCCAGCGACCCCGCCATGTGGCGGGACATCTGTATGGCCAACCGGGAGGACCTGCTGGCCATCGTGGAACGCTTCCGCAATGATCTGGGCGAGATCACCGACATGATCAACACCGGCGACTGGGACGGGCTGCTGGCTGTGTTCCAGCGGGCCAAGGCGGCCCGCGATCGCTTTGCGGGTGCGAACAAATGACGACGACTTTCGGCGGGAGCCGCGCGGAGCGCACCGGCATGGATACTTTCGTACCGTGGGGCGGAGCACGATGAGCATCGCATCCGGACCATCCATCGAATTCGCGACCCGGCCGGGCGGCGCACTGCGCGGCCGTCTGCGCATGCCGGGCGACAAGTCCATTTCCCATCGCTCCATCATGCTGGGCGCCCTGGCCGCGGGCGTCACCGAGGTGAGCGGCTTTCTGGAAGGCGAGGACAGCCTGGCCACCCTGGCGGCGTACCGGTCCATGGGCGTGTCCATCGACGGGCCGACCGACGGGCGTGTGC
>CAZNBB010000153.1:0-7952 GCA_964571225.1 uncultured Gammaproteobacteria bacterium | reverse complement strand
CACGACCACATCCACTTGCTCGTCGTGCCGCCCGAAAGAATCGTAGAAATCCTGCAGGTCCGTACGGGTGATAGGGGTGGGATCCGGGACGTTCCCTTCGAATTGGCTCTCGACATCGTGAGCCTCGGGGGTCACCCCCACGATGTGGAACAGGGGAACAGATCCGTAGCTTGCCATGGCCGCCCCGAAGTGCTTTAGCTCGTCGGAACCAGGTTCTGTGTCAAGGTTGGTCAGTACGGGTACTGTCCAGTACGAGCCTGAGCGGCGTCCGACGATGGCCCCAAGGGCTCCCCATTCCGTCAGGTTCTTGGGCTCGAATTGGACTTCGAACAAATGCGTCCCCTGGCGGCACCGGTCCAGATGGTAGCCGTAACGTGGCGTACGCCCTGTCAGCGCCGCAGCCAGAGCGGCAGGCCCCCCCTCGAAATTGCTCCGCGCCCCGCAGACGCTGTTGGAGTAGATCACCACCCCGGTATCCCCAAATGCCAGATGCTGGCCGGGCACGGGTGCCTGCACCGTTTGGTAATTGATACAGGTATCGGTCATCAGAATCCCCAACGCCCGCATGGCGTCAATGGCCCGCTGCTCGAGCGTCGCCCACTCGCTGCGCTGCTTGAGCTGCCGGTACCTGCACATGTCGATCCCTCTCGGATCAGTGATGGTCGGTACGCTGACTCGGCGCTCCGCTTCCGGGTAGGCGGCAATGGTTTCCAGAAAGGCGACGCCGGCGGCTCCCAACGACTCCGTATCCCCCATGATGTGCGCCTGACTGATCTCGACGAAATCCTCCGCATCGAAGAACTGGCCCACCTGTATCTGCTGCTCGATAGCGCGCCGTTTCGGCTCACCGAACTCCCCCGCCAGCATGGCCTGCTCGTACTCGGTCAGTTTCATTGCCATCACCCCATTACGTTCGCAAAAAATTGAATCTAGGTGGTTCCCGGCAACCACAGCGTCAGGGCCGGCAGATAGTAGACGAGATAAAGCATGATGATCTGCATCACCAAAAACGGCATGGCGCCCTTAGCGATGGTCCAGAGCGGAATTCGCGTAATACCATTAATCGTGAAAAGATTGACACCCACCGGCGGCGATATCTGCGCAATTTCCATTGCCACGCAAGCGAAGACGCCGAATGTAATCGGAGTCATGCCCGCCTGTTGTGCTACCGGGGCGAATATCGGAATGGAGATCAGCAACATCGCCGTGCTCTCGAGAAACATCCCGAGGACGACGTAGGTGAGAATCATCAGCGTCACTGCGCCCACCCCGCCTGCATTCGCGACAATGGCATTGGCTATGACCTGCGGGATCTGCTCGTAGGTCAGGAAATGCGCAAAGTACTGCCCGAACACGATCAGCATGTAAAGCATGCCTGTCGTCTTGGTTGCAAGCAGCGCCGCGGCCCGCAACTTGGACCAAGTCAGACGTCGTTGCACGAAGCCAAGTGCCACCACGTAGACCACCGATAATGCCCCCACCTCGGTCGGCGTGAATACGCCCGTGTATATGGCGGCAATGATGGCGATGGGCAACAGGATGATGCCGATCGAGTTGCCTGTCGTACGCCAGCGCTCGGCCGCCGTCATGGAATGCATGACGCGCACGCGGGGCCGGCTGACGTACACATAGATGGCAAACAGGGACAACATCACGATGCCGGGCACGATCCCGGCTATAAACAGCTGACCGATGGATGTTTCGGTCATCACGCCGTAGAGAATGAGGGGTATCGACGGCGGGATGATAATCCCGAGGGTGCCGCCTCCGGCCACGAACCCGGTCGATCGCCGATCCCCGTAAGACTCCTCCCGTAAGAGTGGTATTGCCACCAACCCGACGGTTGCAGCGGTCGCAATGCTGGATCCGCTGATGGCCGCGAATATCCCGCACGCGAGAATCGTGGCAACGCCCAAGGAATTTGACACCGAGCCTACCCACGCCTTGGTTACGGCGAAAAGATCGCGTCCCGCGTCCGTGCACTGCATGATTGTGCCGGTGAATATGAACAAGGGGAGCGCCACCATCTCGAAGATCGATGCACTCTGCCAGGTGGTCTGGATGAAAGTGCGCAACACGTGGCTCGGATCGTTGATTAACAGGCTGGCAAACAGCGCGCTCAAACCCATGGAAACAAACACGGGAACGCCGAGAATCATGAACAGAAACAAAAGGACGATGGCGATATAGCCGGCGTAGTTGAACAGGAAATCTGCCATCGCGTCAGTCCCCCACGCCTTGGCTGTCCTCCTCCGACGGTTCTTCGCCGGTGAGGAGGAACGCCAAAGTCTGAAGGAACAGACCTACCCCGCCCACGGGTAACGCCAACTGCGGAATCCAGAGAGGAACGCCCAGCAGCGTTGCCGACCGGATACCGTTGGACCAGGAATACCAGACAAAGTAGATGCCGGCCCCGACCAGAATCGCCGCGAACAGCAAGGTCATTAAATGGGAAAACACGTTCAACGCCCGCCGCCAGCGAGGGAACAGCTTGTGAAGCAACGTTACCCGGAAATGGGCGCCTGATCGTGTAGCCACGGGGTTCGCAAGGAACCCCGTGGCGATCAGGGCGTACATCGTCACCTCGAACACCCAGATGGTGGGGTGCCCGAAGGCACGGGCGGTCGCATCATAGGTGATCGGCAACGCGAGCAACATCAGTAACACGACCGACACGGACGTCATTGCATTGCACAGCCACCGGCATCCGCACGCGAGCCCGTTTCGCATTACGCCTCCGAAGTCTGGATGACCTGTGTCGAAAACGGCGTCAGGAACCGCCGTCCGAAGCAACCATCTTCACGAGCTTCGGCGGGTAGGCGTGTTCGGATTCCTTGGTCAGCGGCTCCAGTGCCGATCTCCACTTCTTCCACTGGGACGTGCCGCGGTGCAATTCGTAGACATCGACTCCATGGTCTCGGATCGTATTCAACATCGATCCATAGCTGGAGATGAGATAACGCTCCGCATTGTTTCGGGCCTCAGTTGCCGACTCCATGACGATTTTCTGGAGATCGGGCGGCAGGGACTCGAACTTGCTCTCGTTCATCACGTACGCATGGATCATAGTGCCGAGCGCGCCCATTGGGGCGAACGTGTACTTGGAGACCTCGTAGTACTTGAGGCCAACCGCTCCCCCCAGGCCGCCCATCGCCCCTTGCACAGTCCCCCGTTGAAGGGCTGAATACACCTCTCCCACGCCTATGGTCGCCGGCGCCGCCCCCAGAGTTTCCATCACCAAGCCCGCGCCCTTGGAATAAACGCGCATCGTGTGGCCCTTCAAGTCGGAAGGATTTCTCAGCCGGAAGTTGGTCACGAGCACGGGCGGGCCGATGTCGAACATGGCGATCATTCGCGCCCCTTGGGCTTCGAGCTTATGCTGGAAGTAGTTGAAAACGGGTTTCCCGGGCACCAGGCCGGCCATCGCCTGCTGCATCGACCAGGTCCAAAGCGGACTGGTCAGAATCGACGTCTCGGGTATGCGGCCGGCCCAGCTGTCCAATGTGGTCAGGGAAATATCCACGGTATCCTGAGGTATGGCAGTAGGCACAAAGCGCTGCTTGACCATCTCGCCGCCGCTGAATACGCGGAACTTGATGCGGCCGTGGCTGCGCTGCTCGACGAGCTTCACGAACTCTGGGACGAAATGCGTCACTTGGGGATGTTTCGGACTACCCCATGTCGACAACGACAGCACGTATGGATGTGCCAGAACGGTGACGGGAACTGCAAGCACCAGCGCCAACAGCACAGTCACTGAGACTGTTTTCTTCATCGGATCTCCTCCTTTGTTTTGCGCTTTGCCCTCAGCATCTGGGGCTGTGGTTCGGACTACCGGGGCCCTCTCTTCCCCTGTAATCCGCTTCAAACGCGGTCAAACCGGTGACGCCACGAAGCCGGCGTCCCTGGCCAAGGGGCCCGGATGGCAGCCCGCCGGGTGTGCAGCGTTTACCCGATCACCCAGCGTCTTCAATATCGCCAGCTGCGCGATGCCAGCTCACGCCCACTCCTCCACCGGGCGGGCCTGCCCAACTGTTGAACACTGCCGGCACGGGGCGGAATATCCAGGGGGCGGGGCATAGGCATTTGCTCTGTCACTGTCTGCAGGTATGGCCGGCACGTGGGCGATAAACGGCCCCTGCCGAATCCCAAACGGTAACGAACGCCAACAGGGCGGCGTCCCTCTACGCAAGCTACGCAAGTTCGCGGCAGGCGCGCTCCGCGTCTGTACCGAAGCTGTCGCAAGCGCGCCTTTATCTTCAAGTAACTATATAGTAGATTAACTTACTATGTAGTAACTGTTTCGCAGCATCTAGCCAGATGACCGCGTTCTTGTCAAGCCCAAAGGACTAGAGACAACCATGGACCAGAAACCAGCGGCCAAACAGCCAGACCGGAGGACGGCGGCATTCGTGGATCGCTACGTGCGGGCGCTCGACCCTTCCGTCCCCAAACATGTCGCCTTGCGCGGCGCGTTGATTTCCGCCATCTCCGAGGGCTTTTGGCAACCCGGCAGCAAGCTTCCCACGGAGACCGAACTTGTCGGAGCAGGCCCTTTCAGCCTGGGCACCATACAGCGGGCAATGCGAAGTCTGGCCGATGAGGGGTACGTGGAACGGCGGCGCGGCTACGGCACCGTGTTGCCCGACCGCCCCAAGAAGTTGGACCAGCCGTGGCACTGTCGCTTTCTGGGCGACGACGGCTGGTCGTTCCTGCCCGTGTTCACAGTCGTACTGAGTCGTACGGTGAGACGCCACCACGGACCGTGGTCGGCACCGCTGCACCAAGGACGGCAATCCGTTATACAGATCGACCGTCGTATGGAAATCAACGACGAGTTCGTCGTCTACAGCAAATTCTTTGTCCGTGCAGACCGGGTGCCCGAGTTTCTGGACGCGCCGCTCAACACCCTCTTTGGTGCAAACCTCAAAACACTGATTGCGCGGGCCACCGGCCGCCCGTTGACCGCCATGAAACAACGGCTGGTGCAAATCGAGCTACCGCCACCCGTATGCCGGGAAATCGACGTGAGTGAAGACACGAGAGGGATATTGCTGCAGGCCACCGCTTATGCAGGCGACGACTTCCCGGTGTACTACCAGGAACTGTACATTCCGCCCACCAGGCGCCAGCTGTACCTTGAAAGCAAGGGGTTCCCTTGACGGCCCGCCCAGCCGCTACGCACCAGACCCAAGCAACGGGAAGACGCCGACCGCACTCGCCAGCTGCAGTCCGGAGACTTTCAAAGTGACACGAAAAAGCCGCCCGCAGGCGGCTTTTTCGCAATCGAGAATTTGGAGCGGGAAACGAGACTCGAACTCGCGACCCCAACCTTGGCAAGGTTGTGCTCTACCAACTGAGCTATTCCCGCTTTGGAGGCCGCCTATTTTATCGCCAGCCTTTTGACTGTCAAGGGCTTGCCTTTTCAGTCCGTCCGTGCCGCCTTGCCGTCGGTCAGCACCGGCCAGGCGGCGCGCAGGTAGATGCCCATGGACCAGAGGGTCAGCACGGCCGCCAGATACAGGCAGATCAGGCCGACCACATGGGTGGGAAAGGTGCCGATGGGATAACGGTACAGCAGCAGCACGATCGCCACCATCTGGGCCGTGGTCTTCACCTTCCCGATCACCGACACGGCGACCTTGGTGCGTTTGCCGAGCTCCGCCATCCATTCGCGCAGCGCCGAGATGGCGATTTCCCGCCCCACGATGATGGCCGCGGCCACGGTAAAGAACACCGAGGCGCTGGTCTGCACCAGCAGGATGAGCGCGATTGCCACCATCAGCTTGTCGGCCACCGGATCCAGGAAGGCCCCGAAGGCGGACATCTGGCCCAGCCGGCGCGCCAGGTAGCCGTCCAGCCAGTCGGTGATGGCCGCCAGCGCGAACAGCACCGCGGTGGCGCCATGGCTCCAGGAGAAAGGCAGATAGAACACCACCACGAAGATGGGCACCAGAGCGATGCGGGCGAGGGTCAGAATATTGGGTAGGTTCAGATTCATGCGTTCTCACCGCCCACCATGGAGGGCATCATAGATATCCTGGGCCAGTTCCCGGCTGATGCCGCGGATTTTGGCCAGATCTTCCACGCCCGCGCGGGACAGCTCCCGGATGCCCCCGAACTGGCGCAGCAGTTGCTGACGGCGCTTGGGGCCGATGCCGGGAATGGCTTCCAGGGGCGAGGTGTTGCGGGCCTTGCTCCGGCGCTGGCGATGGCCGGTGATGGCGAATCGGTGGGCCTCGTCCCGTACCTGCTGGATCAGGTGCAGGGCCGGGGAATCGGGTGCCAGATGCCGCTCGCCGTCGCCCACCACGTGAAGGGTCTCCATGCCCGGACGTCGCTCCGGCCCCTTGGCCACTCCCACCACCTGCACACCCTCCACCTGGAGCTCTTCGAGTACCCGGCAGGCGGAGGCCACCTGCCCCTTGCCGCCGTCGATCAGCAGCAGGTCCGGCAACTTGCCCTCGCCCTGCTTCAACCGTGTATAGCGGCGGCGCAGGGCCTGCTCCATGGCGCCGTAGTCGTCGCCCGGCTCGATCCCTTCGATGTTGAAGCGCCGGTAGTCCGATTTCAGGGGCCCTTCCCCGTTGAATACCACGCAGGAGGCGACGGTGGCCTCGCCGCGGGTATGGCTGATGTCGAAACACTCCATGCGCTGGGGCGGCTCGTCCAGGTCCAGGGCCTGCTGCAGGGCTTCGATGCGCTGGAACATACCCGCCCGCGTCGACAGCCGGGCATCCAACGCATGGTCGGCATTGGCCACCGCCATGGCCAGCCAGCGGGCCCGTTCGCCGCGCACCCGCTCGCGCAGGGCCACCCGGTGGCCGGCACGGTCGCTCAGCACCTGCTCGAGCAGCTCGGCATCGTCCAGGCTGCTGTTGAGCAGTATCTCCGGCGGCGTCTCGTGGGCCAGGTAGAACTGGGCCACGAAGGCGCCGAGTACGTCCTCGGCGGTGGCGTCTTCCGGGGCGCGGGGAAAGAAGGTCTTGTTCCCGAGATTGCGCCCGCCGCGCACCATGAACAGCTGCACGCAGGCGGTGGCGCCGCGCACCACACAGGCGGCGATATCCAGATCGCCGCCCTCTCCGCTCACGTACTGGCGCTCCTGGACGCGCCGCAGGGTGGCGATCTGGTCCCGGTAGCGTGCCGCCTGCTCGTACTCCATGTGGCTCGCGGCATCCTCCATGCGGCTCACCAGCTCGTCGATGACCTCGCTGCTGCGCCCCTCCAGGAACAGCTCCGTGTGCCGCACGTCCCGGGCGTATTCCTCCGGGGACGGCAGGCGTACGCAGGGCGCGCTGCAGCGCTTGATCTGATACTGCAGGCAGGGCCGCGAGCGGTTGCGGAAAAAACTGTCCTCGCACTGGCGGACCCGGAAGGTCTTCTGCAGCAGGTTCAGGCTCTCGCGCACCGCGCCGGCATTGGGATAGGGACCGAAATAACGCCCCTTGCCCCGTCGCGCGCCCCGGTGGAACGCCAGCCGGGGATATTCATCTTCGGTGGACAGATAGATGTAGGGATAGCTCTTGTCGTCCCGCAGCAGCACGTTGTAGCGGGGCTTGAGCTCCTTAATGAGGTTGTTCTCCAACAGCAGGGCTTCGCCCTCGGTGTTGGTGACCGTCACCTGCACGCCGGTGATCTGGCTGACCAGCGAACGGGTCTTGATGCTCTGGGAGCCGCCGCGAAAATAGCTGGACACCCGGTTCTTCAGATTGCTGGCCTTGCCGACGTACAGCACTTCACCGTCCGGGCCGAGCATGCGGTACACGCCCGGCCGGGTGGTCAGGGTACGCAAAAAGGCCTTGGCGTCGAAGGCCGGCATGTCGGACGACTTCGGCATCGGATCAACCCGTTGAATTCCCGGTCGGTGTCAGCGTTTCCCGTCGAGCAGCCGCCCGGCCTGTTCGAACACGGCCCGGAACATATCCGGGGTCAAGCGACGGGTCTGGGTG
>CAZNBB010000152.1:0-7961 GCA_964571225.1 uncultured Gammaproteobacteria bacterium | reverse complement strand
AAGCGGACCATCCTGAAGGACATTTCCCTCTCCTTCTTTCCCGGCGCCAAAATCGGTGTGCTTGGCCTGAACGGGTCGGGCAAATCCACGCTGCTTAAGATCATGGCCGGCGTCGACCGCGAGTACGACGGCGAGGCACGTCCCCAGGCGGGGATCAATGTGGGCTATCTGCCCCAGGAACCGCAGCTGGATCCCGACAAGGACGTGCGGGGCAACGTCGAGGAGGGTATCGGGGAGACCAAGGCGCTGGTGGACCGCTTCAACGAAGTGAGCATGAAGTTCGCCGAGCCCATGTCCGACGACGAAATGACCGCGCTGCTCGACGAGCAGGCCAAGCTGCAGGACGCCATCGACGCGGCCGGCGCCTGGGAACTGGACCGGAAGCTGGAAATCGCCGCCGACGCCCTGCGCCTGCCGCCCTGGGATGCGGACGTCACCAAGCTTTCCGGCGGCGAGCGCCGCCGCGTCGCACTGTGCAAGCTGCTGCTGTCCCAGCCGGACATGCTGCTGCTGGACGAGCCCACCAACCATCTGGACGCCGAGAGCGTCGCGTGGCTGGAGCGCTTTCTGCACGACTATCCCGGCACCGTCGTGGCCGTCACCCACGACCGCTACTTCCTGGACAACGTGGCCGGCTGGATCCTGGAGCTGGACCGCGGCCACGGCATCCCCTGGGAGGGCAACTATTCCTCCTGGCTGGAGCAGAAAGAGAAGCGTCTGGAGATGGAGGAAAAGCAGCAGTCGGCCCGCCAGCGTGCCATGAAAGAGGAACTGGAGTGGGTACGCGCCAATCCCAAGGGCCGCCATGCCAAGAGCAAGGCCCGCCTGGCCCGCTTCGACGAGCTCGCTTCCCAGGAATACCAGAGCCGCAACGAAACCCGGGAAATCTACATCCCACCCGGCCCGCGTCTGGGCGAGCTGGTGGTGGAAGCCGAGCATGTACGCAAGGGCTTCGGCGAGCGGCTGCTGGTGGACGATCTGAGCTTCAATCTGCCGCGCGGAGGAATCGTCGGCATCATCGGCCCCAACGGTGCCGGCAAGACCACCCTGTTCCGCATGATCACCGGCCAGGAGCAGCCGGATGCCGGCAGCGTACGGCTGGGAGAAAGCGTCGAGCTGGCCTATGTGGACCAGTCCAGGGACAGCCTGGCTGCCGACAAGACGGTGTGGGAGGAAATCTCCGACGGGCAGGACATCATCACCGTGGGCAAGTACGAGATCAACTCGCGGGCCTACGTGTCGCGCTTCAACTTCATGGGCCCGGACCAACAGAAGCGGGTGGGCGACCTGTCCGGCGGTGAGCGCAACCGTGTACACCTGGCCAAGCTGCTACGCAGCGGCGGCAACGTGCTGCTGCTGGACGAACCCACCAACGATCTGGATGTGGAGACGCTACGGGCCCTGGAGGAAGCGTTGCTGGAATTTCCCGGCTGTGCGGTGGTCATCTCCCATGATCGCTGGTTCCTGGACCGCATCGCCACCCATATGCTCGCCTTCGAAGGCGACAGTCAGGTGGTATGGTTCGAAGGCAACTACGCCGACTACGAGGCGGACCGCAAACGGCGCCTGGGCAACGACGCCGACCAGCCGCACCGGATCAAGTACCGCCCGCTGGCCTCGTAACTTCCCGGAGGACTCAGTTCTTGGACCGTCTGGACAGCCTGCTTGAACGCGCCGACGGCCTGCTGGAGCGGCTCGACCGCGCGCTCCCGCAGGCTCCCGCCTCCCCCGACTGGAAAGCCGCCGTAGCCTTCCGGTGGCGCCGCCAAGGCGTGCGGGGCTATCTTCAGCCGGTGCCCCACCCGCACCGCCTGCGGCTCACCGACCTGCGGGGCATCGATGACCAGAAGCGCGTCCTGGACCGCAATACACGGCAGTTCGTGGCCGGGGTGCCGGCCAACAATGCGTTGTTGTGGGGATCCCGCGGCACCGGCAAATCGTCCCTGGTCAAAGCCCTGCTCAATGCCCACGCCAAGCACGGCCTACGCCTGATCGAGGTGGACCGGCACGACCTGGTGGATCTGGCGGACATCGTGGATCTACTGTATGGACGCCCCGAACGCTTCCTGCTGTTCTGCGACGACCTGTCCTTCGAAGCGGACGATCCCAGCTACAAGACGCTCAAGGCCGTGCTGGACGGCTCCATCACGGCCGCCCCGGACAACGTGCTTGTGTATGCCACCTCCAACCGTCGTCATCTGCTTCCCGAGTTGCAGAGCGACAACCAGGCGGCCCGCATGGTCGGCGGCGAGATTCACCAGGGCGAAGCCGTGGAAGAGAAAATCTCCCTGTCCGACCGCTTCGGGCTGTGGCTGTCGTTCTACCCCTTCGACCAGGACGAATACCTGACCATCGTCTTCCACTGGCTCAAGCGCATGAAGATACAGCCCGCCGACCGGGATGAGGTGCGCACCGCCGCCCTGCAGTGGGCACTCGCCCGCGGGTCGCGCAGCGGCCGGGTCGCCTGGCAGTTCGCCCGGGACTGGGCAGGCCGGACGGCTCTCGCCGGCAACGGATGACCTGGCCGGCCGGACTCACGACCGTACTCCAGTTGGAGTGCCGTTGGGGTCAATGACGGGATTGGCGGATTCCCACTGGGGTCAACGCGATGTATCGGGGCATTGCGGCCAACGGCTGGTTCGCTCGACCGACTGTGTTGCGACCGCGGGGTGGCGAACGGCCAACCGATTGCGCAGCCTCCAGCCCAGCAGGATCGCCACCAACACGCCATAGACCAGAGGCGCTCGCACATCGGCCTTGACCAGCCAGTAGTAGTGCACCACCCCCAGCACCGGAACCACGTATGCAAGCCGGTGCAGACGCTTCCAGTTCTTTCCCAGCCTTCTGGCCATGGCGTTGGTGGAGGTGGCGGCCAACGGCACCAGCAGCGCGAAAGCGAGCATGCCGACCGTGATAAAGGGACGCTTCACCACGTCATGGCCGATCGCCGGCCAGTCGAAGGACTGGTCCAGCAGCAGGTAGGTGAACAGGTGCAGCACCGCGTAGAAAAAGGCGAACAGTCCCAGCATACGCCTCACCGCCACCGGCCAGGCCCAACCGAACAATCGGCGCAGGGGTGTCGCCAGCAACGTCAGCAGCAGCAGGCGCAGGGTCCACACGCCGGTGCCGTGGATGATGGCCTTTACCGGGTTCGCCCCCAAAGCGTTGGCCATCGCTCCGTAGATCAGCCATCCCAACGGTATCAGGCAGGCGAGGAATACCGTTGTCTTGACCGCCTTGCGTGCCACGCTTGCCGCCACCGGATACGCCTCCGTCGTACTCAGAAATACTTCTTCAGGTCCATGCCACGGTACAGGTCCGCCACCTGCTCACCGTAACCGTTGAACATCAGCGTCGGGCGCTTGAACCACTCGCCGATGCGCCGCTCGCGCGCCTGACTCCACCGCGGATGATCCACGTGGGGATTCACGTTGGAATAGAAGCCGTATTCGTCAGGTGCGGCGCGATGCCAGGTGGTCAGCGGCTGATCTTCGCGAAAGCGGATCTTGACGATGGACTTGATGCTCTTGAAGCCGTATTTCCAGGGCACTACCAGCCGCAGCGGGGCGCCGTTCTGGTTGGGCAATACCTTGCCGTACAGGCCCACTACCATGAGGGCCAGGGGGTTCATGGCCTCGTCCATGCGCAGCCCCTCCACATAGGGCCACTTGAGGATGGGCCAGCGCTGACCGGGCATCTGCTTGGGGTCGTAGAGGGTGACGAACTCTACGTACCTGGCCTTGGACGTGGGCTGGAACCGCTTGATCAGGTCCGCCAGGGGAAAGCCTACCCAGGGAATCACCATGGACCAGCCTTCCACACAGCGGTGGCGGTAGATGCGTTCCTGCAGCGGATGGGGCTTGAGGATGTCTTCCAGAGCGAACGCGCCTGTCTTTTCCGCCTCACCCTCCACGGTCACGGACCAGGGATCGGTCTTGAGGGTATGGGCATTCTGCGCCGGATCGGATTTGCCGGTGCCGAACTCGTAGAAATTGTTGTAGGAGGTCACGTCCTTGTAGGAGGTCTTGGTCTCGTCAGTGCTGAACGGACCTTTGGTCACGGTCCCGAGGGTTACTGCCGCCTGGGCGGTAGCCGTCAGCCCAAGCCCCGGCAGCAGCGCGGCACCGGCCAGAGCGGCGGCCGACTGCATGAACCGACGCCGTTCCCGGTACACATCTTCGGGTGTGATTTCGGATGGATGAATGTCGTCGGGCCTGCGGATAATCATGACTGCCTCCAGGGCATTGCCCGCTGCCCACGACTGGGACCTGAGCCGTCCAAATGACCCGTTCCCCGTGTGCGTGAACAGCAACAATTCGGTTTGCCGGACGCCTCCCGTGTGGCCCAGGCGGCCCACGCTGTTTGGCATACCGGATCCTTGCAAAGGATGCTGCCACAGCGTGGAGATGGATGTATCACGAATCTGTCACAGGGTTCCGTCCATGAACAAGCATCCGCCGGATAACGAATGGCCTGCGGATGACCACGTCAGCGCGGCGCGCCACGGTGCTGAAGGAAGGTCCGGGGAAGCCGGCCGCCACCAACGGAATCGACCGGCGACGGCGGGTCAAAAAGCGGAGGGAAGGCACGGGTTACCGCAACGCCGTGCAGGAAGACGGCGATCTATGGCCGGAAGGCGCTGAGCTGCCGATCTGAGGGCAGTCATCCGCCCTACCCCATCATCAGCCCAGCCACACCCGGGCATTGCGGAACATCCGCATCCAGGGACCGTCTTCTCCCCAGACATCCGGCCGCCAGGAATTCTGCACCGCGCGGAACACCCGTTCGGGATGGGGCATCATGATGGTGAAACGCCCGTCACGGGTGGTCAGGCCGGTCAGCCCGCCCGGCGAGCCATTGGGATTGGCCGGATAGGCTTCGGTGGGCTGGCCGTGCCCATCGACGTAGCGCAGCGCAGCCAGGCCAGCCGCCTCGGCCCGTCCGGCACCGTCCGGAGTGGCAAACCAGGCACGACCCTCGCCATGGGCCACGGCGATGGGCATGCGCGAGCCCGCCATGCCCGCCAGCAGGATCGACGGCGATTCCACGACCTCCACCAGGGAAGTGCGGGCTTCGAACTGTTCCGAGGCATTGCGCACGAACCGCGGCCACAGATCGGCACCCGGCAGCAGTTCGGTCAGACCTGCCATCATCTGGCACCCGTTGCACACCCCCAGACCGAACGTGTCGTCGCGGGCAAAGAACGCCGCGAACTGGTCCCGGGCGCGGGAATTGAACAGGATGGACTTGGCCCATCCCTGACCGGCCCCCAGCACGTCCCCGTAGGAAAACCCGCCGCAGGCGGCGAGGCCGGCGAACCCTTCCAGGGAGACGCGACCGCTGAGGATATCGCTCATGTGCACGTCGTGGCATTGGAAGCCGGCGCGGTGGAAAGCCGCAGCCATCTCCACCTGACCGTTCACCCCCTGTTCGCGCAGGATCGCCACCGCCGGCCGCGCGCCGCGGGCGATGAACGGCGCCGCCACGTCATCATCCACATCGAAAGTCAGGGACGCATTCAGCCCCGGCGCCCGTGCATCCAGCAGCCCATCGAACTCCTGCCGCGCGCAGTCGGGATTGTCCCGCAGCGCCTGCATGGCATAACTGGTGTGCGCCCAGGCCCGCTGCAGGTCCACGCGATTCTCGCCCAGCAGCTCGCGACCGTCATGGGTGAACACGATCCGGTCATCGTCCAGGGGGCATCCGATGACATGACAGTGGCGACCGAGCCCGGCCTCCCGCAGGGTTTCCAGCACGGTGTCGGTGTCGGCGTGACGCACCTGCAACACCGCACCCAACTCCTCCGCGAACAGCGCCGCCATGGGGTCGTCGCCAAGATCGTCCAGCTGCACCGCCAGGCCGGTACGACCGGCGAAGGCCATCTCGCAGAGGGTGGCGAACAGCCCGCCGTCGGATCGGTCGTGGTAGGCAAGGATCAAGCCGGCGGCGCCCAGGTCCTGCACGGCCGCGAAGAACCCCTTCAGAGCGCCCGGATCGTCCAGATCGGGTCCATGATGGCCCACCTGCTTGTACACCTGTGCGAGCGCCGAACCGCCGAGCCGGTTGCGTCCCTTACCCAGATCGATCAGCACCAGATCGCTATCGCCTTGGTCCGTGCGCAGCTCGGGGGTGAGGGTGCGGCGTACATCGCTTACCGGCGCGAAGGCGGAAATGATCAGCGACAAGGGCGCGGTCACGGAGCGCTGCTCCCCGTCCTGCTCCCAGACGGTGCGCATGGACAGGGAGTCCTTGCCGACCGGAATCGCGATGCCGAGCGCCGGACACAGCTCGGCACCCACCGCCTGCACGGTATCGAAAAGGGCGGCGTCCTCGCCCGGGTGGCCGGCCGCCGCCATCCAGTTGGCGGACAAGCGCACGCGTCCGAGATCGTCGATGGCAGCGGCGGCGATGTTGGTGATCGCCTCCCCCACCGCCATGCGACCGGAAGCCGGCCCGTCCAACAAGGCCACCGGCGTGCGCTCGCCCATGGCCATGGCCTCGCCCCGATAGCCGTGGTAGTCGGTGCTGGTGACGGCGACATCCGCCACCGGCACCTGCCAGGGGCCGACCATCTGGTCGCGGGCCACCAGCCCCGTGACGGAGCGGTCGCCGATGGTGATCAGGAAGGTCTTGGCGGCCACCGCCGGCAGATGCAGCACCCGATAGGCGGCCTCAGCCGGATCGATGCCGCTGGCGTGAAAATCCGGGTGGCGGACGGGCTGATGGTGCACGTCGCGCAGCATCTTGGGCGGCTTGCCCAGCAGCAGGGCCAGGGGCATGTCCACCGCCGTGTTGTCGAAGTAGCCGTCTCCCACCACCAGCTGGGGGTCTTCGGTGGCTTCGCCGATCACGGCAAACGGACAACGCTCGCGCTCGCACAACGCCTGGAAGGCGGCCAGCCGTTCGGCAGCCACCGCCAGCACATAGCGCTCCTGGGACTCGTTGCACCAAATCTGCATGGGTGACATACCGGGCTCGTCGTTGGGCACGGTACGCAGCTCGAAGCGCCCGCCACGTGCGCTGTCGTTGACGATCTCCGGCACGGCATTGGACAGTCCGCCGGCGCCCACATCGTGAACCGACAGAATGGGATTGTCCGCGCCCAGCGCCCAGCAGCGGTCGATGACCTCCTGGGCCCGGCGCTGCATCTCCGGATTGCCGCGCTGCACGGACGCGAAGTCCAGATCCTCGCTGCTGGACCCGCTGGACATGGACGACGCGGCACCGCCGCCCAGTCCGATCAGCATGGCCGGCCCCCCCAGCACCACGATGGCCGCACCGGCGGGAATATCCTGCTTTTCGACGTGGTCCGCACGAATGTTGCCGTGGCCGCCGGCAATCATGATGGGCTTGTGGTAGCCGCGCACCTGAGGGCCTTCCGGCCCCGCCACGGTCTCCTCGAAGGTGCGGAAATAGCCGCACAGATTGGGCCGTCCGAACTCGTTGTTGAAGGCAGCGGACCCCAGCGGCCCGTCGATCATGATGGACAGGGCAGAAACGATGCGGGCCGGCTTGCCGTGGTCCGTTTCCCAGGGCTGCTCGAGGCCCGGGATGCGCAGGTTGGACACCGAGAAGCCGCACAGCCCCGCCTTGGGCTTGCCGCCCCGTCCGGTGGCGCCCTCGTCGCGGATCTCGCCCCCGGAGCCGGTGGCAGCCCCGGGGAACGGGGAAATGGCAGTGGGGTGGTTGTGGGTCTCCACCTTCATGAGGATGTGGACATCCTCGTCCTGATCGGCGTACACACCGGAGTCCGGGGACGGGAAGAAACGCCTGGCGCCGTGTCCTTCCATCACTGCGGCGTTGTCGTGATAGGCGGACAGGATACCGCCGGGGCTGGCCCGATGGCTCTCCCGGATCATGCCGAACAGGCTTGCGTCACGGGGCTGGCCGTCGATGGTCCAGTTGGCATTGAAGATCTTGTGCCGGCAGTGCTCGGAATTGGCCTGGGCGAACATCATCAG
>CAZNBB010000151.1:7287-7995 GCA_964571225.1 uncultured Gammaproteobacteria bacterium | reverse complement strand
TCGACTTCATGCCTGGCGTGACACCAGCGGCAACGCACTGCCGTTGGCCGCGATTACCACAGGATGGACCGCCAAGCTGGCGAACCCAACACCTGTACCCCTATCAACGTAGGGTAGCAATCCACCATTTACATGGACTACACGCCGTGCCCCCAAGACATCGCTTCAAGGTATATGCGCCGAATGCGATGCACCCCGATTATCGATATAAATGACCTCCGCCCTACCGAGCCCCTGCGCACGAACTTGTGTACGCACTTATACCGCTTGTTTGGCAATCCTTTTCAGACGAGTAAGCGTTCCCGTACGAATGACTATCGTGTCACAAAGCGCATCGTGCACGACCCCCATCGTCGTGGAACCTAGTGTCCCGACAAAGCCGTGGCCGTGAGACCCAAGCACAATGAGATCGATTCGAGCTTGCTCGGCAAAACGTACGATTTCCGACTTGGCCGATCCCGTACTCACTACGATTTCCTGTGCTCGGTTTTCATGGGACAGCTTTATGGCGATATCCGCCATTTGCCTGGTCGCGCGATCCCTGTAGTAAGTGGCCGGATCGACGTTCTCGGGGGGTATGCCGCCCGCTGGTAAGTCTTCTGGAAAATGTTCGATAACATGCAGCAGGATGAGCGCGGCTTTGTACTGACCCGCCAATTCCGCACCGCGATGCGCCACCTCCAGGCTCGGATCTGACAAATCAGTACA
>CAZNBB010000151.1:0-7277 GCA_964571225.1 uncultured Gammaproteobacteria bacterium | reverse complement strand
TTCTCTCATAACGTTGCATCACCTATCACCCTCGCCGGCCCAGTAGGTGGAGAAAAGTAACAGGAGCCTCTCTCCAATATCGATGTCGTGTTGGTTCGTGACCCACGTGTTCCCGACAGGCATCGGTTCGTTTGAATATTCTCGTTAACAGCAAGGCCGGTACATCATGGGTACGTCGACGCCCGCTTCGGCAGGATGCCTGTTTCAAACAGGTGTGTAACGACGACCAGGCCGAGTGTCCAAAGGCATAACGTAAAGAGCTGTCCAGCGTGCCTGTCGTCTCGCGCGAGTTCGATGACCACGCCGCTCTACAGCCGCGTTCGACCGGCCGATCTGTTCTCAGCTCCGTTGCGCACCGTCGCATCCGGCGCGGCTGCCTTGCCTAGAGGCCTGGAGCAGAATTCGCTCCAGACGTTGACATATCTCGCGCCAGAAATCGGTCCATAGCCCTTGGCTCCTATCCTAATAGGAACTGGTCTGCGATATCATGGGGTGGAACCATGCATTGCGGTAGCGATGCTCACGGGATCAAACGCCAGCCTCAATGACCTTCTCCATTGACCCCAGAAGCATCTCATAGCCCAGCCCCAAGAAATGTCGTTCGGTGAGCAGCTGCCCCCTCCATCGCGGATCGAAGAACCGGTAGGGCTTACGGAGTGGCTCCAGCGGCGAAGATATGCACGAGAGAATCGCTGCAATTCATCAGTGTGACATTGGCCCCGTTGCTCTCTCACGATCCCTCTTATTTGACCGGATACTCATTCACTTTGACGGCCAGGCTGCACTGTTGTCTTGCGGATCGTCATCGTGGTGTGTCTGGCCGGCTCGGTGCTCAGCATGCGTGCTTCGCGGGAAGTCGATCCCGCCGAGGCGCTTGCCAGTGGATGACGAGCCGCACAATGCGCCGCGCGCTCGGGCCAAGCCACGCGGCACCGGCAAGCATTTCGGCGAAGGGGCGACTCGTGTGGACACATTCATCGACATTCAGAAGACCATACAGACTGGAGAAACTATCGAGCTGGTCGGCCTCTCCGGCAACGGAAAGAGCGTACCCCTGAACGTCATTGGGTGAGTGAGCGATCCCGGCGCCGGGTAGATGTGCTTGATCCGGACTTCGTATATGATCGCGCTGCCCACGTTCAAACCGCCACCACCAGCGCCTGACGAAGATCGGCTTCATCTTTCAGAACCATAATCCGGCGCAGTTTCTCACCGCCATCGAGAACATCGCTGAGGTCGTGGAGTTGTCGCGCGTCGCCCGGCACCAAGCACGAGCAGATGGCCTTCCGGATTACCTAAAAGTTGGCCACTGCAGCCAGGCCTTTCCGGGCGAAATGTGGGGCGCCGAGGCGCAGAGTGTCGCGATCACGCGGGCACTCGCCAATGACCTTCAGGCACAGGTCCCGATTGTGACGCATGCCAAGGCACTTTTCCAGCATGTCGATCACTTAGTAAGTTCACATAACGGCCGGTTTGTCCCAGCATAGTCCGGCATCAGGCACCCTTCACTCGCTAGCCGGGACCCGGGCCCTTCCGCTCTTGGCCAGATATGGTGTCAGCGTCGGGCTCAGTCAATCCGCCTCCCCACTCAACGGGCTACTAGCCATTGAGTGTTGTCCTCTGGGCGTTGGGCTTGCGCGAGGCGCGATTGTAGCCTATGAAGACCGCTCCATCGCCTTGTCTTGGCGAACGAGTTTGAAAGCTTCGGCGCCTACTATGCGAAACTATCGCCGCTGTACACCAAAGGCGGTGTAACCTGCGTTACAGATGAAATACGGGTTCAGCAAGACCTGTGCTTTGCCAGAGGCGCTCCCGAGTTGAGGGGTTGGCGACTACCTCGAACCATTGGGACTCCTTCACGAGTGCCGGACTTCGCGCTCGGAATGCGATATTCGCCTCACGCGTCTGTTAGTGCGGGCAAAACGAGCTAGTCACAGTCGCAAGTAAGCCCGAAATCCGAGTCAGTGACTCGGCGCTTTTCAGATGTATAATCTCTTGCAATTCGCTGGTGGCCGGCTCCGTAACGTAACAGCGCTCGAAGGGCTAGTTGTGCCGGAGGCACGATGCCAGCTGCCAAGAACGAATGACGTTCCAGCGAACGAGGAAATTCATCTTGGGAGGAAGTGCGCGACATGGCAGAGGGGCGGGATCGAACCGACGGGGCGCGGCCCGGGTGCCAATGGCACTTCCTGTGCAACTCGTCACGCCCAGCGGGCCTATCGATGGATGGACCCGAGATTTGAGCTTCGAAGGCGTTGGAATCGAACTTACAGGCGCCCAGGGCCAGACGATCAGACGAACTGGCTCGATACAGGTGCGTTTCGAACCCGACCGGGTGCGGATCCGTCTTCCGGCCATTGTGACCTATCGCGACGAAACGCGTATCGGGTTGAGATTCGGTCCCTATACTGTGACGGCCGGCATCTACATTGGCGAGCGTTTACTTTATGCAGAGGACCATAACCAATAGACTGCAACTCTCTGTGCACACTAGCGTTTGGACCCCTATTGGGTATCGCGCACGACAGGGTTGTACGTCTGGAGCGACGACGGCCTCTTCGACATTGCGCTGCATTCCAGCGCTTTAGGGCAGCAATATTTGCTGCTAGGCAGGAATGGCGGTGCTTTGATCTATCGGGGCAACCACGCCGTAACTTGGACTTGTGGTTGTCATGGCCGCTTCCTCCGCGTTAGGTAACGGTCCGCGGTGAACGTGCAGGCGGACGGACGGTACGGTTCATGACCATTACCCCACTCACGCTGGGCCTTTGCGAAAAGCGCCGTTCCGTCGGCGACCCAATCGTTGTCGTAATAGAAGGCCACTAATATGGCGTCCGGGTCAGACAAGTCAACTGGCAATGAATCACAAGGAGGACGCAAATGGCGCGCGCTCATCACCTATGGACTAATCATGCTCCTCCTCGCCATCTGGCTGGGAAGTGGTCACAATTCTGGCGTCCACAGTTTGTCGTACAGTGCATTTAAACATCAACTTCGACTTGGCAACGTTATCGAAGTGACCCTGAAGGGACAACAGCTCTCCGGACTACTGAAGCCCGGCAGTAAAGCTGTCCCCAAGCAGTCCACGGCCGGCCGTAGTTGGCTGCAATTGCTTCTGGGTCGCAGTCAAAAGCCGCAGCCCGGCGGTACAGTGGGTCAACCCAAGTCAATGTCCGGCGCAAGGCGTTCATCTGCGAGGGGTAATGTCCATGGCATCCCGTTCACCACAAACCTGCTGCCGATCCCGGACTCCGAATTGCTACCCCTTATGGAATCCCACCACGTCACGGTAAAGGCCCAGTCGATCCATGGTACTTGGTGGGAAACACTTCTGGTGGGAACGTTGCCTTGGATACTGGTTCTTGGCCTACTCTTTTATGCCTCTTGGCGCATGCAGCAACGTATGGCAGGCGGGCTGGGCAGCGGGGGGCTATTCGGGGTAGGCAAATCGGGCGCCAAGCGGTTTCAAAAGGGCACCAGTACGACGACTTTTGACGACGTGGCGGGTGCCGAGAACGCCAAACGCGACCTACACGAAATCATCGACTATCTCAAGGAACCCACACGCTATCAGAAGCTTGGAGCGAATATCCCGAAGGGCATTTTGCTGATCGGGGCACCAGGCACTGGCAAAACGCTGCTCGCTAAGGCGGTGGCAGGCGAAGCAGATGTGCCCTTCTTCAGCATCAGCGGTTCCGAGTTTATCGAGATGTTCGTGGGTGTGGGCGCGTCCCGTGTGCGGGATTTGTTCGCAGACGCTAAACGAGAGGCTCCAGCGGTCATCTTCATCGATGAGATCGATTCCGTGGGACGCGCACGGGGCGCCGGCTTGGGTGGCGGTCATGACGAACGCGAGCAAACCCTTAATCAGATTCTCTCCGAGATGGACGGTTTCGAACCGCACCAGACCGTGGTGGTATTGGCAGCCACCAACCGCCCAGACGTGCTCGACTCCGCCCTGTTGCGCCCGGGCCGCTTCGATCGTAAGGTCACGATGGAACTTCCAGATAGGGTAGCGCGAAAAGCCATCCTCGAGGTACACGCCCGGCACGTGCCTCTGTCCGAGGACGTGGATCTGGAAAAGATTGCCAGTAGAACCGTTGGGTTTTCCGGCGCTGACCTGGAGAACCTAGTGAATGAAGCGGCTCTGCTTGCGGGTCGCGAGCGCCGCGACAACGTCAATATGGCTGCCTTCGACCGGGCTCGGGACACCATCGTGTTAGGCCAGGAACGGGACACCATTCTCAGCGACGACGAAAAGCGACTGGTCGCTTACCACGAATCTGGACATGTGCTGATGGCTAGCCTGCTCCCGCACGCGGATCCACCCGACAAGGTCACGATCATACCGCGGGGTCGCGCACTGGGTGCCACCGAACAGGCCCATGAGGAGGATAGGAACAATATCCGCTACAGCTATGCTTTGGATCAGATCGGTGTCCTGCTCGGCGGGCGTGTCTCCGAAAGGCTGGTTTTCGGGGAGGCGAGTTCGGGGGCCGAGATGGATCTTAAACAGGCAACCCGGCTGGCGCGGCGGATGGTCTCACAATGGGGAATGGACGAGGCACTCGGCCCAGTGGCCTTCCGTCATGGCGAGGAACATGTTTTTCTAGGAAGGGAGCTTGGCCAGGAAAGGGACTACAGCGAGCATACCGCGGAAATTATCGACAACGAAGTCATACATATTATCAAGAACGCCCAAGCCCAATGCGAAACCTTACTCCAAAAGAATAGGGCCATGCTCGATGCGCTGGCAGAACGGTTGCTGGAAAAGGAGGCGCTGGACACCGCTGAGATAAGTCAGATCATCGGTGAGAACTAACGCAACGCCTTCGATGATCCTTGTTTGTCCTGACTAGCTCCTCAGCCCCGATTCAGTTGCCGCGTATCGCCAAAATCATCAGGTCGGGGCCATTCCACACCAGTTGCTTCGTCGCGTCCATTAACAGCCACCATATCCGTCCGCCGAGGCCTTTTTCAGGTGCTCGATTGCCTGCGACTTCGGACCCTCCTCGACGGCTTGCCGCAGTGACCTTTCACCCGCTAACTAGAGTACCTGGCGTGAGAGTCCCGTCGTTAAACGAAGGGCAGCGTACTTTTCGGCCGCGGACATTTTGCGGTGCTTTGTGGGAGGCGGCTTCTGGCCGCAGCCGGCCCGTTGAGCCTGTGGCGCGGGGTCCATCCGCAGCGGCCCTTGCCGGACATTGATCTGTGCCCCACGCATTGTCTGCTAGCTGGCGACAATCCGTTGTCACGTTCAATAGTATCAACACCGACCGCACACTGTCGCTACGGCATCGACAGTAGCCACCACCAAATCGTACTAAGTGCGGCAATCGGCACGATCAAATAGACCTTACGTCTGGCAACGCCATACCATAGTGCTACGCCGATCGCCGAATAGAGTACGACGTTGCCTACTGTCGTGAGCACTAGCAGGCTGATTGCCAGCGTTCTGTCAGACGTCGCCGCAAACATCCCAAATGATGTCGGCCACAGCACTAGCGTGACTTTCTCGAGAGCAATTCTTGCCTCAAGGCTAAGCGCTTGGCTCCTGTTAGTAACCCACCACAGCACCTCCAGAGCTATCGGAACAACAGCGCCAGCGAGGGCGGACCACACCAAGAATCTTGAAAGTCTCATAGTTCCTCAGTTAATAGGTGGCGGCTGGTCGGCGATGGCCCCCCCGGGGTTTTGAGGGGACTGGTTAGTCCAAGTCAGGCCGAACGCACTACTCTGCCACATGCTGTAGACCGCCCATGCGATGCTCGTTGTCATAGCGACTTCCTCGGCGAACGGACGAATTGACTGGCAGCTGCCAAAGCTTTAGCGGCCACTCAAGGAGCAATCGCACAGTGGCGGCTTATGGCCGACAGCTGGCCCATTTTGGCTGGAATGGATAGGTTCCAACATACCGGAGGGCGGTCGCCTAGCCAACTGCGACAGTCGCGCCAATGTCCGGGGGGGTCGGCTCACGCACTAGCAGCAGTCTGTGCGCTGCTTGCGACCTGCCTTCTGACCCAGTGGAATAAACACAGGTAAGCGCCCGCAACAACAGTGCTTGGCTGATAAAGCACAAGCTCATGCGAGCGATGCTCGAGCCGGCGCACGGTCGGCGGCTCGAAGAGTTGATCCAGATGGATGACACTTACTGAAGCGGACTGCGCCGCACCCGGATGGCGGCAACTAATCACCGCCGTGCATCGTCGGGCCCCACGCCTGGGTCGGTAGTGCGTCCCGTTACAATCCGGATCATAAGGCGCACGTAGTACGGAGTACCACCCACTAGAAGCACAACGTATTCCCCCAACGTCAGCCAGTACCAGAAGGGCTGCGTGCGCTCCGAGTAATACTTAAATCCAAGATATGCCTCGACAACGTGTTGTGTCACGCCCTGGTACAATTGTTCCGATACCAATACCCATCCGGAAACGCCCAATACCAGCAGTAGCAGAGTGCTGAGCGGAAAGCGCCGAAGCTGATGCATCTCGAGGTCTACATCGCGCAAGCCCGACGCCTCCCGATCTCTTTTCACCTCGGCCAACTGGCTTTCGGCTTTGCGGGTAAGGGCAATAGCTCCCCAAAAAAGCAGGACAAGGAACACAACGATACCGGCGATGGCGAGATAAACGTGTGCCCAATTGATATGCCTGGCCATAGGCGGTTGTTCCTGTTGTTGGCGGCCATATTCCGCACCGAGCCGGGCCGCGATGATAGTAGTCCCGCAGACAGCATAGAAGCACGCCGTTCGCGTACCCTCCACACTCCATTTCTGCGATTTTGTCTGTCCGAGTGCGGTCCGCTTCCAACGTGACACCCGACTCTTTGGTCACCTCTCAAGCTGGCCGCTTGTGGCCGACTATTGCCCGTTGAAGCGCTGCCGAACCCCGCCAGGCACGCCGCCCGTCGCTAGGCGACCCGGAACGGTCACTCTACGGTATCGAGGGAGTGTCCGCTGGTGATAGTCATGCGGCCAAAGTTGTCGCGCGCCTCGTTCCAGGTTGGACCCATTTATCAAGCTAGATTCTCCCACCGCCGGATGGCTCGGCTTAGGAGTGAGGCGCCGACAAGTCCCAAACGAGCGTGCGCGGCCCTCTCAATATCATTTACCGTCTGAAAAAAAACGGCTCCCGAAGGAGCCGTTTCGATTGCAATAGCGATGCTATGCTGCTTTCTTCCGTCTAGCCATCCCCACCAGGCCCAGAAGACCGGAACCAAAAAGCCATGAGGCAGGCGGAATGGGCACAGCCGCGGGCAAATAGGTATAGCTAACTTTC
>CAZNBB010000150.1:0-8013 GCA_964571225.1 uncultured Gammaproteobacteria bacterium | reverse complement strand
GGCGGGCTTTCGGTTCGTAGCTGCTGGATGACCGCAGTGATTTCGCGAACGCCAACAGGTGGCATTTAGGCGGGTTGCGGTCGCACGGCGTTGCACCTTCCAGATACTGCTTCGGGTCGACAAGCGAACTCCCCGGCCTCAGGGCAGAACCTTCGGCTCCCGGCGTCCGATATGATAAAGAGCCAACGGGCAAAAACCGGCCACAAGCTGCCGCTTGCCGTCGGACGGTGCAATATCCGCTACACGCCACAAAGCAGCTTCACGCGCTAGCGATGGGTCGTGAGCGCAACGGACTAGTCGCCTTCTATCCAAACACGCATTGATACGGTGGTACTGACTAGCGTGGCCGGGTATGACCCTCCCCTCGAGATTGCGACCACACTGTTCCTCGTTCGGCCTGAAGACGACGCTTACCCCAAATCCGACCCAGTCAAAATGGCCTACGTGGGCCCGATCGAGGAGAATTGTGTCGGTCCTCCTTGCATTTGAATAGGCATCCTGAATCGCCGCAGGATGATGATTTAAGTAGCTGTGTTATAAAGAATTATAAGCGCTTGGATTGAACCCTTCGCCCAATCGCTAAAGTCGCACTGGCGTCGGAATCGTTTACAGATTCAATTTCACGCATCGCCCGACGCCGACGGGAGATACTCAATCCCATTGATTAATAGAGAGCTGCTTTCCCGAGGCATAATTTATGCATTACACCCAGCCGGCACTAGCCGGCGTTTCCGTCCGGCAGTCCAACGGCGCTCGATCATGGACAGCTATGGAGGAGTGGCGATTAAATGAAAACCAGAAAAAGGAGAACAGCTCTGGTGGCTGCTTTGGCGGGGCTGTTAGTGAGCAGCACAGCGACAGCCAGTGTGGTGACTTGGATACCTACCGACAGCAACGTCAATATCCTACCCACAGCCACGCCAATCAGTAGCGGTACCCTGGGATTTTTCGACAACAACAACACCACTTACGACACCAGCGGCAGCTCTTACAATGGCAGCAGCGGCTACCTGGCCGTCAACCCTGCCGGCGACACGCTGAGCTTTGGCCCCACCAACCCTGTCGGACAGACTACCGGAACGTTTCAAGTTACCAACGCCGCCTCGATCTCGACATACGTGACCAATGGCCCGTACTTCACCCTAGCCTATAATGCGGGCAGCGGGTTCCAGCAACCGAACTCCGTGACCTGTAACGCCGGTTCCAGTTCCTGTACGCTGACTTGGGACGTTGGGGGTTCGGCGGTGGGGGTAGATCTGGCAACGGTCGAAGCCCCGTCCAGCGTGCCCCTGCCGGCCGCTGGCTGGCTGTTCCTGTCGGGTCTGGTCGGTCTGGTGAGCGTCGGCCGGCATAGTAACAAGAAAGCCGCGGCGTGATAGCGAGAAACCCACGGGCCTCCTAGAAGGCCTGCGGTGCCGTTAAAGTCGGCGAAACCTGCCTCCCCCATGGGCCTGGTGCATCGCGCCGGGCGTCCGCTCCCCCTAGCTGAGCGGACGCCCGGAATTTCAACGCGACGGTCTGCTTGGGGTCGGCGACGGCCCTCCGGCGCGGATGTTTCCACCCGCCACAGCGTCAACGGCCGGCTGTCGGCCACGACCGGACAGTTGAGAGCAAGCGCAGTATGACTGCTTGTCATCGCCTTGCCGACTGTGCCGGATAACCGCAAGTTCGCCACCGCCCTTGCCAGTGTCGGCTGCTAGGAAATATTCCGGCGTTAAGGGTTGCCTCCTCCAAAGACAACGCAGGCTGGCGGCCCAAGTAATCAGGGTGCACAAAATATTTGTGCGAATCGGCTTACAAAATTTGGAGATATTTTACAAAAACTTTCTTATTGATAATGAAAAGAAAAAAGCAATATTACCGACCTTATGTTGAGGGCGTGTCAACTCTTCGTAATTTGTTTATTAATATAAAGTCGCGAAAGCTTACAACTAACTGAGCCTCTCGCATGCGCCCGCTCCCGCTCCGGTCCTAGCAACCTGATATCAATACGTTATCCAACCGCTATACCGACGCTTAATTCCGAACCTCACTAGGAATAAATCCGCCTGTTCCTATGTGATTGAACTGCCTTAATCCAGTCTCTCCCCGGCACGAGACTTGCACTCTCGTAGGCTGAAGCCAGTACGAAGCATTCGCAGCCATACGCACGTGTTCTAGGGTAGGGGGGAATGTGCGGCGACTTGCGGATCGCAAAATAAGAACCGTGGATCTGGCGATCAATACGACAAACATCAATCTATAAGGAGGAGACTCGTGACTTGCTTAGGAAGAACTCTTGCCATGGCCGGTGCGGGCGTCCTGGCTCTGACCGCTGCTAGCACGGCGCAAGCGGCTAATGTCGACCTCAGCGTACTCCACGTGGATCAATTCGTGGGGGATACGATCAGTCCAATTACCGGCTCTTACAGCTTCACCTTTTCGCCGACCTTGGATCTCGCGATGGGTGGTTATTCCGGTACCCTCTTCAACCAGACCGACGCTTCATCGGGCATAAACGTGTCTCTGCAATCAACGGCTGCCTACGGGGGTAACGCCCTAAGCGGAACCGCCGATACCACCTCTGGCACTCTGAGCCTGGATTTGAGTTCTCTCTATGCGACGGTGAGCGATCCTGGAGTGTTCTCCTATTCCGGCACCATCTGGGCACCAACTTCGACGATTCTCCAGAACAACTACGATGCATCCACCGGCGCATTCACTTATAAATGGGAAAACACTTCAAACGCCACGGTGTACGGCACCCCAACATCGGTTACCTATGACATCACGCTGCATGGCAATGGAACGGTGTCGACGGTCCCTGTACCGGCTGCGTTCTGGTTGTTCGGTAGTGGGCTACTGGGGCTGATCGGTGTGGGAGGCAAGCGTCGACATTGACTGTTCAGTGACTCGGGCGCTGTGAGGTCTTCAGGGATGTCGGCTCGCGTCCAATGAGCGGACGTGCCAGCCTCCGTGCCGAGAGGCCGGTTCGGGTCGCCTAGCGACGGGCGGCGTGCCTGGCGGGGTTCGGCAGCGCTTCAACGGGCAATAGTCGGCCATGACCGGACTGTCACCGCAATGCCAGTGTGCGTCCGCAACGAATATGGAACCAGACATCGATACCTGGCGCCGCGATCGACGTCTTCGTAAGGTGGTAACAGTGGGACCTTCACTACCAATCTTGCGGCGTAGGGCCGGAAACTGCCGAGGGATGTGCAGCGCAAATTCGAGGACTACCTGAAATGAGGCTACCTCGAACATGGCTTCCCGCGGGTGCTCCGCGGGTCCTGGCACGCGGAGCATCTGGTTGCCCTGAGCTGTAAACGAAGGGGTTTTTGCTCCACCTGCGGAGCGCAGCGTATGGCGCGAGCGTGAATCTTGGTTCCGTTCAAATGCTGCGCTCACACCGGCGTGGCCCAGTTTCGCCGTGGCGCATGGCGGGAATGGAGCCGGCTGTGAAGAGAAGAGAGCGGTTTTGCAGCGTACTTCGCTCCATGCCACCCGGTTTCAGCGGGGGCACCACACGGTTGCCAGGTGGTTCGAAGGCAGTCGGCTGTTGCGGAACCTGGGTGAAAGGGGTATGTATTCTTTCTAGACTCAGCATATTATGACATGTTATATTATGTGGAATAGCCAATGGGTGTACCCGGCTCTTCTAAGGAGATCGGTCGATGACAAGTAGACTCCGCGCGGATATTCGGGATGTCTGTTATGAGGACTTACACCGCGTGTATCCGCGGCCGGTCGCTCCACGAAGCGGCTGCTGTCCTCCGTATGGGGAGATTCCGGCAGCTTCGCTGGCCTCGCGCGGCGGCAGGTTGCTGGTGCGGGCTCCCGTCAGATTGCCGTCATGCTGACAGCCATGTCCACTACCCAGGTCGCGTTCGCAGTCACCGTGGTGCTGACAGCCTATCTGGTGCGGGGCATGGCCGGTTTCGGATCCGGCTTGGTTGCGATCCCGCTGCTTACGCTGGTGCTGCCGGTATCCCTGGTGGTGCCTGTGGTGGGTCTGCTCGATTACACCGCCTCACTGGGTCACGGTATCCGATATCGCCGGGAGGTACGGTGGCGCGATATTCTACCCATGCTGCCATTCACGATGGCGGGCATGCTGATGGCCCTGCTGCTGTTCAAAACGGTCGACGGCGCAATGCTGCGCAAGGGCATGGGTGTATTTGTGCTGGCCTATGGTACCTACAACCTGCTGCCGCAACGCGCATGGCAACTTGGCAGCCGGCTGTGGGCCGTGCCCGCGGGTGGGCTCGGCGGGCTGGTGGGTACACTGTTCGGCACTGGTGGTCCCTTCTATGTAATCTACTTGGCCCTGCGCGGCCTGGACAAGCTCCATTTCAGAGCCACCATTGCCATGCTCTTCGTACTGGACGGAGGTAGCCGCATCGCCGGCTACCTCGCTTCCGGCTTGTATAGCATGGACACTCTACGCCTCGTCGCAGCGGCTTTTCCTCTGCTGGCCCTAGGTATGTACGTGGGCGGCCATATCCACACCAACCTCAGCGAGAAGGCCTTCAAACGTGGCATCGCCATGCTGCTGCTAGGTAGTGGCGGGGCACTGCTGCTGCACTAGGTGGGTCACGACGAACATCTAAAGGAACTGGAGTCAATGCTGCTGCGCATCCGGAAAGGGAGCCCTCAAGGGGTTAGTCGATTGGAAGTGATGGCTCTGCCAGTGGCCCTATGAGTGTGCGTCGCCGCCCGGGCTCCCGAAGTCGGCCATGAGCCGGCATTACGCATTAGCTGGCTAGCGACCGAACTGCGCCGGCATCGCGCACCAGATAGGCCGACTCTCACTCCCGGTGCTTCACCGCCGGGGACAAAGTCGCCAGTCTGATCCGCGCTAGCGGCAATGACCTTGCGCAAGGGTTGGATCCAAAATCTGCACGGTTCGACCACTAGCGGCGATGATGCCTCGATCCTGCAACCGAACGAACACCCGCGATACGGTCTCACTGGTCAAACCGACGTAATTGGCGATATCCGTTCGGGTGATAGGTAGCCGGAAAGCGCCGCTGCTTCCGAAGCGGGCATGTAAACGAGTGCAAATGTCAATGAGGACGGCCAATACCCGCTGCTCGGCATTGGGTGTGCCCATTGTCATCAAGCTGGTTTGAGCTGCCACCAATTCGCGGCTTACCAGCCGCATGAGTGCACGTTGCAGTTGGGGCACCTCCTTGCTAAGCGTCTCGAGGGCGCCATGCGGAATTTCACAGGTCCAGGTATTTTCAAGCGCAATAGCAAAGGATGGGCGAACTGGATTGTCGATGGCGTCCAGACCGATTAGGTCACCCGCCAAGTGAAAACCGGTGATCTGCTCGCGACCGTCGGCGGCCACCCTCAGGGTCTTGAGGGCGCCGCTCTGTACGGCGTAAAGACTGCTGGATGGTGTACCGGCTTGGTGAAGCGTCTCACCTCGTTTGAGGGGGCCATAACGTCGAACGAGGGATGCCAGGCGTTCGACGTCGGCAGTCGCCAGACCGCCGGGTAGGCACAGCCAGCGGACATAGCAGTTCGCGCACATTGGCTCGCGGGGAACCAAGCGGACATCACGGGGCCTACGCATCCAAAAATCAGATGGGTCGGAGGATCGTCAGCAACAGGCGAGGTAGCAGACCAAGAGCAAATGGTCTTTCAACATGACAGGTGTCGTGAGATGCACGTGTGCTTCCAATCATTGCTGCTGGGCCCTACCGTTATTGTTGCTTCTCTACCATTTCCAGAAGTGCGCACCGGCCGACGCGGCGATTGTTGTCGAACGCACATCGCATAGGCTAACGCAATATCAACGATTTGGCTACGTTCTTAGGGAGGGGCAGTGCCGCAACCCGGACGGGACCGAAGGTTTGGTCGTCTTGTGGGATGCAAAAAGGGGGGCTCAATCGTGGACAATCTGACTGGGCATCGGGAAAAATGCGTGGATTGGGTGGTGGCTCAGATCGGTCGCTTTCCGTCGCCGCTGGTCTACTAAACAGGTCGCTGGCGCTGCGCTTCCGAAACCCGATCAACCGGACGATCCCACCCGCATCGCTCGATCCAGAGCAGATCGAGTTCGTTGTCCTTGACCCATACCACATAGCCGCGGGCTGTGGCATTGACAGCGGGCGGGAGGGTGGACGACCTCACCAGGGTGACCTCGACGATATTCCCCAGTGGTGGCACACCAGCGACAACTAACGCCGCCCCGGTCCGGCTGATGTTCTCCATGCAGGGTCGGCTTGGGCCACACAGCAGCCCTAGCGCGGCTTTCGCGCAGCGCCTCCCCAACTAGCGACGACGATGTTCCCATCGCGGTTGACGGAGCACCACAAAGCGGCCAATGCTGCGTGCGGCGGTGTAGCCAGTGGCGATGTCAGCGCTCGTGGGAAGAAGGTGTTAACCGTGTTGCCGTGTGGTTCGAACGCAGCGTGGCGGCGCCTGGCGCCAGTGCTTGTAGCACTCTTTCCGTTTCCGCCAGCGTTGAACGGGCTTCGCGCAACCACTGGCACGCCTCGCACTGGCAACTCGCACTGTCGTGGCCGAAATCACGGGCCCGCGCTTCCACATGGCCAGTGGCTTGCTCAAGCACACGGTCCAGGTCTAACAGACCTTGGCGTTTGAGGGACGCGAGGTCTCCACAACGCTGAAGCCAGCGGCATTGGACCGTCGATTCACAATCAACACACGGCCTGCGGTCAGCGACGTACCACCCCTCCTGTGGGCAGGTCCGTATCTCGGGGTATTCGCGAATGTTCAATCGTGCGAGGCGAAGCAAATATGTGACTCTCTTCTCTATCATGAGAAGGTCTCCTTTGGCGCTGTTGGCGGGGCATTCATAGATGCCCTCTTTTCGATGCAGACCATAGCCTAGGAAGTCAGTGTATGCATTGACCTGGAGCAAGCTAGTCCGGGTTGCTCTGAAGCGAAGTTCCCCAATCTGCTTTCTTCTGACTCTAACAGGGCTGCCGGTTCGACGGATGTTTGACCATCGAATGCCCCTTACCGTCGTGGCGAGGCGTGCAACCGTACATCGGATGTGCGGATTGACCCGGTCCCGCCGACGACCTTTGTCAACGCCAGGGCTCTTCGTCTTGCCTGCGCGCTGCACTCTTACAGTGCAGCGTCTCCGACCTCCCTGGTGTGTACTCGGAGCGCGTCGTGAAGGCTATAAACGAGAATCTTTCCATTCGCAATCTTGTGACCGTCTCCGGCGTTTCGCAGGGCGTTGATCACGGTTTCGACCCTATCCTCCGGAACAGCGACCTCGACCTTCAGCTTCGGCAACGGCGTGACTAAGTCTTCTGGGCGTTCATCCAGCATGGCATCTCTCTTCCGACGGCCGATTCCCTGGACTTCGGTTACGGTTATGCCTTGTACCTCGATCCCTGTCAGCGCAGCATAGACATCGTCCAAGCGATGGGGGTTTAGGATCGCAGTGATCACTTTCATCGGTACTTACCTCGAGTCGGGCTCTCACGGGACCGGATCGCCAACTGGGTTAGGACATTGTGCGTGCTCTGCCACAAAGCGGCCAAAGCCACTTCTTACATTCAGCCCAAGCTGTCCCCTGCGCCATCGGCGGACCACGAGACTGTCAAGCGCCCCCGATACACCTTCAACGCACAACACGAATTGATGCCGGAGCGACGGCCAGTGATTCGTACCTTCAATGATGGCGACCGGGCCAGAAGTGTGCCGCGTTAGACGCACGTTGTGGTAACCGCAACCCGTGCCCCGGGGGTTGCTCAAGCAGTCTTTCGGAGTCCAGGCAAGTTCGGCGGACTTTACGCAGCCACTGGCAGGTCTCGCAGCGGCAACTGAAGCTGTTGTGGCCCCAGTCTCGAACCAAGTCCTGGACGTGGCTCACGCTTTGCTCAAGCATGCGGGATAAAACGGGTAAGTCGTTGTCCGGGCGTGTAGCGACGTCCTCGCAATGCTGAAGCCACCGGCATTGAAGGCTGGCCTCGCACTCAACACAGTCTCGGTCGTACGGGTCACGCCAACCGTTGAGCCTGTAGGAAAACCCCATTCGGGCCTATA
>CAZNBB010000149.1:0-8109 GCA_964571225.1 uncultured Gammaproteobacteria bacterium | reverse complement strand
CACGCCGGTACGGATGGTAATCGGCCGTACGGTGCTGTTGTCGCGCCCGTCGATGCGGGCCTCGCCGGCGATGATGCGGCCGCGGACGATCTTCTTCTCCAGGGATTCGATGGCGCCGCGTACACCTTCCGCCGGCCAGCTGCCGCCCTCTTCCGAGGTCAACCTGGCAGCGATCGCCGAACGGATGTCGCTCAGCCGGTCGTAGCGGTCCTGCTTTTCCTTGATCTGGTAGGCGGCCTCCAGATCGGCGGCGCCCGCCTCGGCCACGGCGTTGGCCAGGCTCTCGTCCTTCTCCGGAGCCTGCCAGTTCCAGGGTTGTGTGCCGGCGGCTTCCGCCAGTTCACGGATGGCCTGGATGACGGTCTGCAGTTGCTCGTGACCGAACAGCACGGCGCCCAGCATGACGTCTTCGGGCAGTTCCTTGGCTTCGGACTCCACCATCAGCACGGCCTGGTCGGTGCCGGCCACCACCAGATCCAGTTCGGAGGTCTTCAACTGGGCATTGGTGGGGTTGAGGATGTAGCTGCCGTTTTCATAGCCCACCCGGCATCCGCCGATGGGCCCGTTGAACGGCAGTCCGGACACCGCCAGCGCGGCAGACGCGCCGATCATGGCGGGAATGTCCGGATCGATATCGTTGTTCACCGACAGGACGGTGGCGATGACCTGGACTTCGTTGGTGAAGCCTTTCGGAAACAGAGGGCGCAGGGGGCGATCGATCAGGCGGGCGGTGAGAGTCTCCTTCTCACTGGGCCTTCCCTCGCGCCGGAAGAAGCCGCCCGGGATGCGGCCGGCCGCGTAGGTCCGTTCCTGATAGTTGACGGTGAGGGGGAAGAAGTCCCGACCCTCGATGGCTTCCTTGATGCCCACCGCGGTGACCAGCACCACAGTATCCGCCATGTTGATCAGTACCGCTCCGCTGGCCTGGCGCGCAATCTCGCCGGTTTCCATCGTGACGGTGTGGTCGCCGTACTGAAACGTCTTGGTAATCGGTTTGGGTGAACTCACGAATGTATCCTTGGCCTCAAAGCAGGGGTCTCGCGATGGGGGGCGGTCAGCGACGCAGGCCGAGCCGGGCGATCAGGTCCTGATAGCGCTGGGAATCTTTGCGCTTCAGGTAGTCGAGCAGCTTGCGGCGCTGGTTGACCATCCGCAGCAACCCGCGGCGCGAATGATGGTCCTGCTTGTGCTGGTTGAAGTGTTCGGTGAGGTCCTGGATGCGAGCGGACAACAGCGCCACCTGCACCTCCGGAGATCCCGTGTCTCCCGCCGCAAGCTGGTAGTCCTTGACGATCTGGCCCTTCTGTTCGGTATTCAAAGCCATCGGTAGATACTCCGGAGAAGCTGATGTTCCAACTGTCTGTATTTCGAAGCGGACTATTGTAACCGGCGGGCCGCACTGGCGACAAGCCGTAAGCCCTGGTCAAGCGGTGCTGAGCAGCCGCCGGGGGGCGACCCGGCCGTCGTCCAGGATCTCCCCCATGCCCAGAAAGCGCTGTTCGGTACCGTACAAGCGCACCCAGCCGCTGGTGGGGGCGCGGGGCACCAGCACCGGCTGACCCTGGAGCAGGTAGTAGGCGGCGTCCGCCGACAAGCGTACCTCAGGCCATTGCGTCAGGGCGCTTTCCAAGGGTAGCAACCGCTCGTCCAGGGCGCCGAGACCCTGCTCGGCCAGCGCCTGGAGCTCGTCCAGGGTGATCATATGGGCCTCACCGTACGGCCCCACCCCCAGCCGGCGCAGCTGCGCGACATGGGCGCCGCAGCCCAGTGCCTCGCCGATATCCTCAGCCAGAGTGCGCACATAGGTTCCCTTGGTGCAGCGCACCACGACCTCCAGTTCGGGCGCGTCGTAACGCTCCATGCGCAGCTCGTGGATCACCACACTGCGCGGCTTGCGCTCCACCTCCACCCCCTGGCGGGCCAGCTTGTACAGGCGCTGCCCCTGGTGCTTGACTGCCGAGTACATGGGAGGAATCTGTTCGATAGGACCGCGGAACCGGTCCAGCACGGACTCGATAGCGGCTGCATCGATGCCGTCCACCGAACGTCGTTCGATCACTTCGCCCTCGGCGTCGCCGGTGGCGGTCTTCTCGCCGAGTCGGCAAAGGACCCAGTAATATTTGTCCGCATCCAGCAGAAATCCGGATACCTTGGTGGCCTCTCCAAGACAGATGGGCAGCAGGCCGCTGGCCAGCGGATCAAGACTCCCGGTATGGCCCGCCTTGCGCGCCCGGTACAGACGCTTGACGGTCTGCAGCGCGGCGTTGGAAGTCACCCCTGCGGGCTTGTCCAACAACAATATTCCGTGAACGTTCCTGCCTTGGCTGCGCCGACGCGCCATCAGTCATGCACCTTCTGTTGATGGCGCAGCGCGGCCTGCCGACCGGTGCGCCCATGCCGTTCAATCGTCCGTGTCTTTCTTGGGACTCTTCGCGGCATCCGATGCCACCGCTTCATCGATCAGCGAGCTCAACCTGGAACCGCGTTCCACGGACTCGTCGTGCACGAACTGCAGTTGCGGTACCGTGCGAATGACCATCCGCTGCCCCAGAGCGTGGCGCAGAAAACCGGCCACCCGCTTGAGAATCCGCAGGGATTCGGCCACCTGATCGTGGTCGCCCAGCACCGACACAAAGACCTTCGCGTGGGACAGATCGCGGGACACCTGCACCCCGAGAATGGTGACCATTCCGAGGCGGGGATCTTTCACCTCTTCACGGATCAGCTCGGCGAGCTCCCGTTGGATCTGCTCGCCGACCCGGCGTGTACGTGGAAACTCCCTGGGCATTGGATACGGCTCTCTGATGCGTGGGCCGCCCGTCTGGGCGGCGGCACCGTTGGGATCCGGCAGACCGTCCGAGCCATCGTGTCGCGGCGGCTGCGAAAGCGCAGACGTCGCCACCAGGCTTCCGACCGCGTTACAGCGTTCTGGCCACCTCGACGCGCTCGAACACTTCGATGGAATCGCCTTCCTTGACGTCATTGTAGTTCTTCACGCCAATGCCGCACTCCGTGCCGGACCGCACCTCGGCCACGTCATCCTTGTAGCGGCGCAGGGATTCGAGCTCCCCTTCGTAGATCACCACGTTGTCACGCAACACGCGAATCGGCGCATTGCGGCGCACCACGCCTTCCACCACCATGCAGCCGGCCACCGCCCCCAGACGGGACGAGCGAAACACGTCGCGGACCTCCGCCAGGCCGATAATGTTCTCCCTGACCTCGGGCTCGAGCATGCCGCTGATGGCATTCTTGATTTCGTCGATGGCCTCGTAGATCACGCTGTAATAGTGCAGGTCCACGCCCTGCTCTTCGATGATCCGCCGCGCGGCGGCGTCGGCGCGCACGTTGAAGCCGATGATGATGGCACCGGATGCCACCGCCAGATTGACGTCCGACTCGTTGATGCCACCCACTCCGCCGGCGACGATCTTGACCCTCACCTCGTCCGACGACAGCTTGGTCAGCGCATCGCGCAGCGCCTCCAGACTGCCCTGCACGTCCGCCTTGATGACCACGTTCAGGGCGCTGGTCTTGCCTTCCTCCATCTGGCTGAAGACGTCTTCCAGCTTGGCCTGCTTCTGACCGGCCAGCCGCACGTCCCGGTATTTGCCCTGGCGGAACAGCGCGATCTCCCGGGCCTTGCGCTCATCGGTCAGCGCCACCACGTCGTCGCCGGCGTTCGGGGTACCGGACAGACCCAGCACCAGCGCCGGCATGGCCGGTCCGGCCTGCTCGATCTGATTGCCGTATTCGTCGAACATGGCGCGCACCCGCCCATATTCCTGGCCGCTGAGAATGACGTCGCCCTTGTGCAGCACGCCGTTGCGCACCAGCACGGTGGCCACCGGTCCACGGCCCCGATCCAGGCTGGATTCGACGATCACGCCGTTGGCCGGGCAGTCCTGCACGGCGGTCAGTTCCATGACCTCGGCCTGCAGCAGGATGGACTCCAGCAGGTTGTCCACGCCTTCGCCGGTCTTGGCCGAGACGTTCACGAAAATGGTATCGCCACCCCAATCTTCCGGAATCACGTCCAGCTGACCCAGCTCGTTCTTCACCCGGTCCGGATCGGCATCCGGTTTGTCGATCTTGTTGACCGCCACCACCAGGGGCACACCGGCTGCCTTGGCATGCTGCACCGCTTCCCGGGTCTGGGGCATGACGCCGTCATCGGCCGCCACCACCAGCACGACGATATCCGTGACCTGGGCGCCGCGGGCGCGCATGGCCGTGAAGGCGGCGTGGCCGGGCGTATCCAGGAACGTCACCATGCCGCGGGGCGTTTCCACGTGATAGGCGCCGATGTGCTGGGTGATGCCGCCGGCTTCGCCGGCCGCCACATGTGCCGAGCGGATGTAGTCCAGCAGCGACGTCTTGCCGTGGTCCACATGGCCCATGACCGTGACCACCGGGGGCCGTGGCCCGCGTTCCCCTTCGACCTCGCCCATCTGCTCGAGCTGCTCCTCGAGCTCGTTCTCCTTGACCAGCTTCGCCTTGTGCCCCATCTCGTCGACCACGATGGCGGCGGTGTCCTGATCGATGACCTGGTTGATGGTGGCCATGATGCCCATTTTCATCATGGACTTGATGACTTCCGGCGCCTTCACGGACATCTTCTGGGCCAGCTCGCCCACCGTAATGGTTTCCGGAAGCGCCACCTCGCGCACAATGGGCTGGGTGGGACGTTCGAAACCATGGCGTTCCGAAGAAGCCAGGCTCACCGGCCGGGCGGCGCGGCGCCCCTTCTTCTTGCGCTTGCCGCTCTTGTCGGCGGCAACGTGCAGCTCCTGGCGGCCGTAGCGGCCCTTGCGCTGCTCTTCGGTTTCCTCGTGTCGGCGCGCCTTGCGCTCCTTGGCGGGCGCCGGGGCGGGTGCGGTCGCGGCCGCCTCGCGTTGCTTGCGAGCTTCCTCTTCCGCCTTCTGACGGGCCTCTTCGGCTTCCGCCGCCAGCCGCTGTTCCTCTTCGGCCTTGCGGGCCGCTTCTTCCTCGGCCTTGCGGGCCGCCTCTTCCTCGGCCGCCTTGCGACCGGCCTCTTCTTCAGCCTTGCGGGCCGCCTCTTCGGCGGCTTTGACCTCGGCCTCTTCGGCCGCCCGCGCCGCCGCTTCCTCCTCGAGGCGCTTGGCTTCCTCTTCCAGCACGGCGCTGCGCTTCACGTAGGTGCGCTTGCGGCGAACTTCCACGTTCACAGTCTTGGTGGGCGCCCCGCGGCCGCCGCCGCCGGGCACTCTCAGTTCACTATGGGTCTTGCGCTTTAGCGTGACTTTTTTCGGTTCGGCCGCCACCGCGCCCGGCTCGCCCTTGCCGTGGCTTTTGCGCAGGTAGGTCAACAACTGCATCTTTTCCTTGTCGCTGATGGTCGCGTCCGCGTTGTCGATGGGCAAACCGGCCTCGCCCAGCTGCACCAGCAGCCGGTCCACCGGAATACCCACCACATCCGCGAATTGTTTAACCGTTACATTCGTCATCGTATCAACTTCTCCCCGGCCTCAGCCCTGCTGCTCGTCGGCAAACCAGGGGGCACGTGCCGTCATGATCAGACTGGCCGCCCGATCCTCAGCCATACCCTCGATGTCGAGTAGATCGTCCACAGCCTGCTCGGCCAGGTCTTCGCGAGTAATCACACCGCGTCCGGCAAGCGTGTACGCCAGTTCCCGATCCATGCCTTCCATTTCCAGCAGATCCGCGGCGGGCTCGGCACCGCCGAATTTCTCTTCGCTCACGATGGCCTTGGTGAGCAGAACATCCCGGGCCCGGCCGCGCAGTTCCTCGACGATGTCCTCGTCGAATTCCTCCACCGCCAGCAACTCGTGGGTCGGTACGTACGCCACCTCCTCGATGCTGGAAAAGCCTTCCTGCACCAGAATGGCGGCAACTTCCTCGTCCACATCCAGCTGTTCCATGAACATCTGCTGCAGCGTCTGCGCCTCCGCTTCGCTCTTGGCCTCGGCCTGGGCCTCGGTCATCACGTTCAGCTCCCAGCCGCTGAGCTGACTGGCGAGACGCACGTTCTGGCCACCGCGCCCGATGGCCTGGGAAAGCTGGTCCTCCGCCACCGCGAGATCCATGCTGTGGGCGTCTTCGTCCACCACGATGGAGATCACCTCGGCCGGCGACATGGCATTGATCACGAACTGGGCCGCGTTGTCGTTCCATAGAATGATGTCGATACGCTCGCCCGACAGCTCGTTGGAAACCGCCTGCACCCGCGAGCCCCGCATGCCCACACAGGCACCCACCGGATCGATGCGCTGGTCGTTGGACTTCACGGCAATCTTGGCGCGCAGCCCCGGATCGCGGGCGGCACCCAGAATCTCGATCAGCCCCTGACCGACCTCGGGCACTTCCAACTTGAACAGCTCGATGAGGAATTCCGGTGCGACGCGGCTGACGAACAGCTGCGGCCCGCGCGGTTCGCTGCGCACGTCCTTGAGGTAGCCGCGCAGCCGGTCGCCCGGGCGCACCGCCTCGCGCGGGATCATGTCGTCGCGGGTGATGATGGCCTCGGCGTTGGCGCCCAGGTCCAGATAGACGTTGCCCCTCTCCACCCGTTTGACGATGCCGCTGACCAGTTCGCCCTTGCGGCTCTCGTAGGCGTCGACGATCTGTGCCCGCTCGGCCTCGCGCACCTTCTGCACGATGACCTGCTTGGCAGTCTGGGCGGCGATGCGCCCGAAGGAAACCGACTCCATGGGCTCCTCGATGTAGCCGCCCACCTCGATTTCGGGATCGCGCATCCGCGCCGTGCCGAGCAGCATCTGGCGTTCGGGGTTCTCGAATTCCGGATCCTCGTCATCGACCACCAGCCAGCGCCGGAAGGTCTCGTAGTCCCCGGACTGCCGGTCGATGGCCACCCGTACGTCGATCTCGCCACCATGCTTCTTCTTGGTGGCGGACGCCAGGGCGGCTTCGATCGCCTCGAAAATGATCTGCTTGTCGACACCCTTCTCGTTGGAGACGGCATCCACAACCAGCAGGATCTCTTTATTCATAACCACGGCCTCTAACCCGAGGGAATTCAAACATCCGGCACCAGCCGAGCGTGCTCAATCCGTTCCAGCGGCAGGCGGAACTGCTGCCCGTCCTCTTCGATCACCACATCGTCGCCGCGCAATCCGTGCAGGACGCCTTTGAACTTGCGGCGACCGTCCAGCGGCATACCCAGGCGTATACGCACCTGCTGGCCGGCAAAGCGCTCGAAGTCGGCCGCCTTGAACAACGGCCGGTCCAGGCCCGGCGACGACACCTCCAGACTGTAGTGCCCGGGGATGGGGTCCTCCACATCCAGCAGTCCGCTGATCTGGTAGCTCACCGACTCGCAGTCATCCAGGGTCACGCCCTCCGGACGGTCTATGTACACCCGCAGCAGCGAGCTGCCGCTGACGTACTCGACGCCGACCAGTTCGCAGCCCAGCGCGTTCACCGCCGGCTCGATCAATGCCACCAGATTGAAGGGGTCCTGCGCCATCCCGACCTGTGCCACAAACAAAAAGTGGGCCGGAGGCCCACTTCTTGCGATTCGACATCCCTTACACCGTCCGCCGGATATTATAGACGGCCGCGCCGCAAAGGCCAAGTGCCGGCCCTACTTGAGAAAATCCCGGCACGCATCAACCCGGACACGGACAACAAAAAACCCCGATACCGGGGTCCGCTCAGTGCCGCATGCATTTCGAGCCCGCCCCGTCAGTCCCAACAGAGTCAACCGGCCGGCCTGATCGACGCAGTATAACGGGCGGCGGCAGGGTTATCAATGCGCATACCGGACCGAGACGCGGGTCCGGTATGCGCGGAACCGCTCAACGATCGGAAGCCGGGCTCACCGTTGCCAGATAGCTGGCCACCGCGGTGACGTCCTTCGCCGACAGCGCTTCGGCCACATGTCGCATCATCCGCCCCGCATCGTTGCGGCGGGAATCAGCCTTGAAGGCTTTGAGCTGGGCCTCGATATAGCCGGCGCCCTGCCCCGCAAGGGGCGGAAAATGGGGCGGGTTGCCACGCGCGTCCGGCCCGTGACAGCGGACACAGGCGGGAATGCCCTGACCCCACTGCCCCTGGGTCACAAGCTCCTGGCCCAGCTGCAGCTCGGCCTTGGAAGCATTCTTGCTG
>CAZNBB010000148.1:0-8126 GCA_964571225.1 uncultured Gammaproteobacteria bacterium | reverse complement strand
CCACGGAATCCACGGAAAAGTCTTTACCAAAAATCAAAGGTGCCACGGAAAACACGGAAAGCACGGAAGGAAGCAACTACCGATTGGGTGAATCTTTCCGTACGGTGCGCGCCACGTAGGGCGCAATAAGCAAAGCGCATTGCGCCGATTGCGACTCATCCTCACAAGAGCCACGCAACCCACGGAGGGGAGGGGGCGGAGGCTGCGGTACACCGCAACGGGATAGTGAAGCCATGCCCGCGGGCTTTCCCGCTCAGAATCATTTGTTTCAGTGCTTTCCGTGGCGCATGTGCTTTTTTGTTCGTTAGTCGGAGGCAAATGCAGGATACCTAACCTGGGCTCCCGGGCATTCGCATTCCTGTGCGCTATCGGTTGACTCGTTCTTCACCGATTCTCAATCGATCTGCAACGTGTGCGTCACCATAGCGCAACGGCACCGGCCTTAGCCTTGTGGCTCCGTCGGTCGTCTTGCTGACGGCCGGCTTACAACCACAAGGAGAACGTCCTATGGTACCGTTGCAAAACGGTGGTCTGACACGCGCGCTCGGAACAGTGCTGGTCGGGCTCGCAGCGAGCATGCCGGCTGTACACGCCACGGAACGGCATGTTCACGAACACGAGACTGCCACACCCATCAAGCATGTCATCCTGATTCTCGGCGAGAACAGAACTTTCGACACGGTCTTCGGCACCTTTACGCCCCGCAAGGGCCAGCACGTCATGAATCTGCTCTCCGAGGGCATCGTCAAGGCCAACGGTACGCCGGGGCCGAATTTCAGCCGCGGCCAGCAATGGATGGCGCAGGACACCGGCACCTATTCCATCCATCCCGACAAGACCGCGCCCTATGACACCTTGGGGCCGATCACCACCACCGGCACCCCCGTCAACGCGCCCTATGCCACGGTAAGTGCGGCGAAGGCGGCGGAGCCGGCACTGCCGGCCGATGCCTATGTTCTGCTTACCGAAGGCGGCAGCGGTCTGCCCGCAGGCACCAGCATCGATCCCCGCTTTCCTTCCGACCTGCCCAACGGACCGTTCGATATCACCGACTATGTGGGTTACCACGACTATACCGGCAGCCCGACCCATCGCTTCTTCCAGATGTGGCAGCAGGTCGACTGCAACGTGGCCGTGGCCACCACCGGCAACCCCAGTGGCTGCAGCAACGACCTCTGGTCGTGGGTGGAAGGGACGGTGGGCAACGGCAGCAATGGCAGGCCGGAGTCCGCGGACCACGACCAGGCCGGTCATCACCAGGGCGCGGTGGCAATGGGCTACTACAACGTCCAGAAGGGCGACGCGGCCTATTTCAACCGGCTGGCCCACGAGTATGCCATGGGCGACAACTTCCATCAGTCGGTGATGGGAGGCACGGGCGCGAACCACGTTGAGATCGGGTTCGGCACCGGTATCTACTATGCCAATGCCAAGGGTCAGCCCGTAGCCCCGCCCGCGAATCAGATCGAGAATCCCAATCCTCAACCGGGCACCAACAACTTCTATGCCCAGGACGGCTACAGCGGCGGTTCCTACGTGGACTGTGCCGATCCGTCCCAGCCGGGTGTCGGAGCGATCCGCAAGTACCTTTCGTCGCTGCCGTACCGCCCGTTCCGCAAGGGAGACTGTCGCCCGGGCGCCTACTACCTCGTGAACAACTACAATCCCGGCTACCTGGGCACCGGCCAACCGGCGCCGCTGGGGCCGCATCAGTACACGGTACCTCCGACGACCCAGCAGAACCTTGGACTGCTGCTAAGCCGTCACGGTATTTCCTGGCACTACTATGGCGAGGGCTGGGATCACGGTTTGGAGACCGGACGCTACTGCAACATTTGCGATCCGTTTCTGTATTCCAAGCAGATCATGACCAATCCTCACCTGCGCAAGAACCTGAAAGGCATTCACGCTCTGTACAGCGATATCGGGAACGGATCGCTGCCGGCGGTATCTATCGTCAAACCCGACGGCTACCTGGACGGTCACCCGGCCTCGTCGAAGCTCGGATTGTTCGAAGCGTTCTGCCGCAAGATCATCGACAAAGTGAAGGCTCACCCGGCGCTATGGAAGAACACGGCCGTGGTGATCACCTTCGACGAGGGCGGCGGTTACTACGACTCCGGGTACATCCAGCCCATCGACTTCTTCGGAGACGGTACCCGCATACCGCTGATCGTGGTTTCACGGTACTCGCGGGGCGTGGGCGTGGTGCACACCTACGGTGATCAGGTGTCGTTCGACAAGTTTGTGGAGGCGAACTGGAAGCTCGGCCCCATCTCGCGGTGGAGTCGTGACAACCTTCCCAACCCGACGGTCGATGACGACAATCCCTATGTGCCGACCAACAGCCCGGCCATCGGCAACCTGATGGGCATGTTCCATTTCGGCGGTCGCCACTGGGAGAGGCACGAGCCCGACCAGGCGCGGCGCCGGCATGAATGGGATCATGCAGCGCGACAACGCGGATAACACTGCATGCAGATACGAAGGGGCGGCAAATGCCGCCCCTTCGACATTGCCGCACGCACGTCATGCTCGCGGTGGTTCCGCTAGCCAAAAGAAAAAGGGCTATTGGTCTCAAACCGGCCAACAGCGGCCGGCCCGTGGGAGGCAGGAGAGTGGGCCCTGACAATCCGCAAGCGGACGTCCGAACCTCGCGTCCACCCATCGGATGGGGATCTGCAGAACGAGACTCCCTGTCAGCACTAACTCGTCCTGGATATGGGGAGCCAGCGAAACTAAACTGCCGGTTGGGCGACTGGTTGGGTCTTACCCGCGGCATTTTCTATGGCTTTGATACTTAATGACAATAGTGTCCGTAAGGACTTGACAGGTAGGCGCTCAGCCTTTAGCCAAGCTTGCCATTTGGCGTATTCCGATCGCTGCCAGCGATGAAACAGAGCGACTGATTAGTTGGCTACGATGCGCAATCGGACTTGGTTTACGCTAGTCATTCTCCTAGCGTGTTGCCGTGCGGAGGCTCTCGGGCGGCGCGATATATGCTGGGACGACGTGTGTGCGGGCATGACCCTGCCGCAAGTCGAGGCGAGGTTGGGGAAGCACGGGTTCAAAGTGCATGGCGGTTGGTTGTCCCGGTGGATTCAGCGCTGGCGGCCGCGTATTGGCGGAGTCCGCGAGTACGAAGGTTATATCGAAACGATGTCGGCTATCCGCGGCGCAAAGTGTAACCCCATACCCATACGCCGGCGTATACCTTGCGCATCCCTCGACCTAGCATTTGTCCGGTTCCCCAGCGGGCGACGTCGTCTACTGTCCCTCAATGGCGCTGAGTCGGTTCCGAAAGGACACCTTGCATCGGAACTGATTACAAATTGGCAGGCGGAACTTGGCCCGCCCGATAGGGCAGAGTGGGATAGGCGGCCGAATGCAGCTGACGGCAAAATGCAATGGACGTTCTGGGATGGTCATTGGGAAGGGAAATATCCGGCTAATTGGTTAACGGTCAGACTCAATCTTCTAGAGAAGGCGGCCGTAAAAGCGGGAACTCTGTCGCCGCCTGATCTGGAAACGTCCGTGCACGCACAATCGGTCGATGCTTCTTTCTACGCCCGTTGGGTCGGCCGCGAGGCCGAAAGATCATGGCGCGGAGAGCACGCGGGTTGGACCAAGGACCCACGCACTGGCTGCCGCCTGTGGAACAGCTACCCTCGCCGAGGCGATACCGTTCGCTGGGACGGCCGGTGCGTAAAGGGTTACGCGAGTGGTTACGGCGTAGCGCGCTGGTCCGAATTCGGAAGGGAATATGAAATCGTTGAAGGGGAATTCCGCAGCGGCAAGCTCAACGGTCATGCGGAGGTTACCGCAGGGACCGCAGTTCGCTTCGACGGAGAATTCCGCGACAATCGCCCCGACGGGCCTGGCACACTAGTAGAGGATGGGGAGACATATTCGGGGGACTGGTCCAAAGGCTGTTTCGCTCACGATGGAAAGCGCACTGCGTTTTTTACCGATCTTGACCATTGCAACAACTTTTGATCGGCTTCTATCGGGCGTGCCGCCGAGCGGGAATACTTGTCTAGCAGGCCAGTTGGACCGTGTGCAGCCTTGATTCGACATGACGCACGTTCCGGTTGGCGACCGAGTCGCGCTCGATACCGGACAGCGTGCTGGGGTGACCGCCTTCGGCCGTCGGCAGAATAGGGCGCATAACCGACGGGTGAGTTGGGATTGTCCGTGTATGGGTCTGGACGACATGCTAGCGTGAGAGCGCTCTGGCGGCGTACATTGGCCACCGAACGCTCGCTGCTAGTACCCTAGGCGATGGAGGTACGGTCACAATGAATAAATTATTGTGCAATCTATTCGTGGTTCTTGCCTTGCCGCTATACGGCCCTTCCATAGCCGGCACAGTCTTTAAGTCGGACACAAGCCATTGCCGAAAGTTGTTAGATTCTCATAGCTATACGAAGGCAAATGCTGTCTGCACTCAGGCTGCCGAGCGAGGTAATTCGGCGGCGCAGTTCAACCTTAGCGTGATGTATTCAAAGGGACTGGGCGTTGATAAGAACGACATGAGATCCATGAAATGGTTGCGGGCTTCAGCGGAACAACGCTACCCGCCCGCAGAATACGCGTTGGCAAGCCGGTATGCGGCCGGTTCCGGTGTTACGAAAAACAGGAAGGAAGCACTGCGGCTTTTGCAGGACGCCGCTAAGCAGGGGTTTATCTTGGCACAGATGCTTTTGGGAAAGTCCTATGAGTCGGGATATGAATACCTTGGAGTTGAAAAGAATCTTCATGCGGCAATTTATTGGTATAGCCAGGCGGCCTTGGGATGCGATGCTTGCCAGTATGAACTATGGCGAATCTATTTCTTCGGGCGGGGCGTCGCAAGAAACTACACTAAGGCGGCCGGCTATCTAAAGAGCGCTGCGGAGGCGGGACTGCCGAAGGCGCAAATGCAGCTCGCATTTAGGTACCTTAAAGGCGAAGGAGTCCCGAAAGACGACGTTCAGGCATATATGTGGTTTTATCTCGCTGAGAAAGGGGGCGACCCTCTCGCTAAAAACGCCCTCCCTATTCTTGCGAAGAGGATATCGAGAGCACAAGTCGCTGAGGCCAAGGCAATGGCAAAAACGATTATGGAAAGGCCGATAGATTCGGCTCAACTCTGTGCGCTGTATCAACAGTTCTGTGGCAGATAAATGAGGGCGACCAATCCATCAGTTTCGACCGGAACTCTCACTTTGCCTTCTTGCTCTCCAATCATGGGTGACGGCATGGCGTCCAGTGAATGTCGTGAGTCCCAATGTAATGCAACAGTACTAAAACAGTTTGGCGAGTAACAATGCTTTTTGGTGGAGCTGCGCAATGGCCGCCGCCGTCCATCGGACGTTTTGCTAGCTGGGCGGCCCTCAGGTCGGACCTTATGTCTCCATTCAGCCCGAAAACGGACCGTTGTCGGGCTGTAGGCGCAAGACCGCTTAGGGTCGACAAGCGAACTCCTCGCCCCCAGGGCAGAACGGTTGGTCCCCGGCATCCCGTATAAGTAAAGAGTCAACGGACAAAAGCCGGCCAACAGCCAGTCTCTCGACCGGGGCCAGCGATCGCCGGATGCACTCGTGGAAGCGGTCTGCCCGCAGGCCGTGGGGGCAGTGGAAACGGGGAGCGGGTCAGCCCTACCATTGCTGCGCACCTGCCAAGGGTGGCAGACCGGCATGCCCATCGCTTGGCGTGCGGCATCGTCATCGGCCGGCGTCGATCAACGGCTTTCCTATTTGGGGTGGCGCCGAGTCGAGCATGTAACTGTGTAAAGATATCGTTACACTATCGTTCGATGTTTTGTGAGCTGTAAGCGGTTGTAGGGGAGGGAAAACAATCTCAGTGGAGGCTAGCACTGTAAAGAAACGGGAAGTCTTGCGTTAGTGCTGAGAGAAATTTATGTCGGCATACTTATCAATCCCCCAAAGCACTCGCAGGCCAACAGCGGTAAAACCCTCATCGGCCGGACAGTAGATGCAGATGGCATCGAATATGCCTATGCCCTGTTTACTACTTGAGCGCTGTTCAGTCGCGGGTTGGGGGCGGCTCGGCGTTCGGCCTGCTTTTGCAGGTCCGTGGAACACTGCCACGCTTGGGGGCTGTCATGATTCTACGTTTCAAACATGCCGCTGCGGCCGCGGCGTTGCTCTGCTCGCTGTCCGCGCACGCCAGTACATACTTGGTCACAGCGAACGCCACATTTTCAGCCAGCAGTTACCCGGGCGGCAGCATGCTGGGGGAAACCGGTCCGTCTACGCTTTGGATGAGTATGCGTATCACAGGCCCCGCTGCGGTACGAACAGACTCCAGCGGCAACAACTTCTACACCTACAACGCGTCGAATATTGAGCAATTCTCCGCTACATTCGGTACCGGAAACTGGAGCGCGGCCGACCTCACGGCCTTGGATGACTATCCGGCGCCCGGGCTCGTGTACTTCGACGCCCCCCTAAGCCCTGGAGCATCTCTTGGTATGCTGGTGAAGGGGGTCGAAACCAGCAATAATCTCATCAGCTTCGGATTTGAATCCGCGTCCTTGAACGGCAGCCCTGCCGCCTACGTGGGCGACCCATCGGGATACGCCGTCACAACGAGCCTCTCTTCGGCTACCGTATCGGCAGTGCCGCTCCCGCCGAGCGCGTTTCTCTTCGCGACCGGGCTGGTTGCAGTCGGCTTCACTGCGGTGCGCACCCGGCCTCGGGAGTGCCTGCCAACCCTCTCTTGACGCCAACGAAGGAGGGGATCGAAAAAGGGTCCCGATTCAATTTCTGGTCTCATGCAGGGGTGGTCGCTCGGGGCCCTGCTCCTCCGTGACGTGCGTCGTGCATGCTGGGCTGAACGCGGCACCACGTAAACCGAACTGCTCGCCGAAAAACTTGACCGGGCCCTTGTTCCGCACATCCCCTCATGGTGCCCCTTCCGGGGGTACCGTCAAGAACAATAGGTACAGGCCGCGTGATATTGTCCCACCAGAAATCGATGGCAGTTTAGTGCCGGACAGAGGTGGCGCGCTGGGGCCCCCGCCGCCAGAAAGCGGCGAAGACGATGCAGCGATCGAAGTTCAGTGAGAATCCTCATCTATGTCCTGCACCACGTCGAGGGCGGAACCGGCCAGGAGCCGCCTGTCGATGATTCATGCCCGATGTCCGCGGGGCGCGTGGTAGCCGCCGTTGGCCACGGGCCAGCTCTGGCGAGGACCGCATTGGTTCGGGCTTCGATCGTTTGGAATTCTCAGACCTAACCAGAGAATAAATGTCAGAACTTTTTACAATTTCAAGCGGCGCGCGAGGGCACTGATCGATACATCTTTCAAAAATTGGTATGTTTTAGTTGTGGCATGGATCGTCCTGGCGTGAGTCCGACATCATGGGTGTTAAATATTTGAACACTTGGTCGTCCCGTTCTGGCAAAGAAGTTGCGCTTCACTGCACTTGGATAACTGGACGAGAACCAAGCTCGCTGCGCCATTGCATGCAATTCGCTTCGCAATAACCCGCGGTCGCACCGTTTAGGCCCGCGACAGTCGGTTCTTGGCCGGCAGCCGGCCCGTTGAGGTGTGGTGAGGCTCGAGCCGCACCGCAGGGAGCGGTCGCCGACCCAGAGCCGACTTTTCAACATCTATCGCCAGCGTTTTGCAATCATAGTCGAATGCATACGATATCCCGGATACAGGATTCGCAGTAGAACTAAAGCTATGGATTCTTCCGACCCGCGATCCGACACGACTGTCTGCAGGGACCTCACGGCCAGCGAAGAGAGCGAGCCGGCCTCCGTGCATGCGACTGGCGAGGCATCAAGGCTATCAAGACATGGCTGGTACCCCACAGGCTGCGGCAGTGCGGGGCGAAAGGATGTTGAATATCCCTATGAGCTGTGGGACCGACTGAGCGATTTCGGCGCCCAGTCGCTGGACCAGGCGCTGCGGTACTGTATGAAGCAGATCTGCGCGTGGATTGGTGCCCAGAACGCCTTCTGGCTCGGCACCATGCGCGTGGCGCAAGGCGAACCGGCGGTATTACATTCCCGATTCGACTGGCAGATGGGACCGGTAGTATCGCTGAACCAGGTCAGCACTAACCGCAGGCGGATCCGGCAATCAAGGGAGGTCTTCGTTTCAGACGATC
>CAZNBB010000147.1:0-8403 GCA_964571225.1 uncultured Gammaproteobacteria bacterium | reverse complement strand
TTGTTGAAGATCGGGCCGGACTTGGTCTTGACGTTGATGTCCTCCAGGGAAGCGTTTTCGTGCTCGGTTCCCTTGGTCAGGTTGTTCAGGTTGGTCACGTAGGTGGCGTGGTGCTTGCCGTAGTGATACTCCAAAGTCTCAGCGGAAATGTGAGGCTCGAGACCGTTTTTCTCGTACGGCAGTGGGGGAAGTTCAAATGGCATGTTGCCCTCCTTTTCTTCGTGCGTGGTTATGGAAACTCGCGCAGTCGGATCCCGCGGGACCCGTGCCTGCCGTCAGCCGGTCGACCCACGGGCCGGTGTCGCTGACGCGTCTTCGTAATACGGTAGCCTGCCCCGGCCATGTCAGCTGGGACATCACATCGGCAACGCGTGGTTGATGCCTGCCCTGACCTGGGTCCAACCGGCCCCTAGGGAGCCTTTGCAACGCCGTGAGCGCCGCTTCAGTGGCCTGTGCAGAGGTTCCCTAGGCGAGCAGCCGACCAGCCGGCAAGCAGTGGTGGCGTCCCTCGATTAGTAGGAGGTTAGCAGCGCAGGCCGCCTTTTGCTGGAGGCAGGAACGCCGCGAACGCCGAATATATGACTAAATTGGTAAGGTAAAGGAGCATAGGGCAGCGCCGGGAATATTTCAATACACCCCTCGCCTGCGCACCCGCGGGCCCACGGGTACAATGGGCGCCGCAGACTGGGGGTGAAGCCGTTGGATCCGATCGAGCTCAGTATCTTCTCAAGCCGCATCGAGGCGGTGTGCGACGAGATGGGTGCCGTGCTGCGGCGTGCCGCGTTGTCGCCCAATATTCGCGATCGTCTGGACTTCTCCTGCGCGGTATTCGATACGGCAGGGCGTCTGTGCGCCCAGGCCGCGCACATCCCCGTGCACCTGGGGAGCATGGCCTATGCCATGGCGGATCTGGTGCAGGGCCAGCAGTGGTCGGCCGGGGACATGGTGGTGGTCAACGATCCCTACCTGGGCGGCACGCACCTTCCCGATGTGACGGTCATCGCGCCGGTGTTCGTGGCCCGCACCTGCATCGGGTTCGTGGCCAACCGGGCGCACCATGCCGATATCGGTGCCAGCACGCCCGGCTCCATGCCCATTTCCCGCACGTTGCAGGAGGAAGGCATGGTGATTGCCCCGTCCTACCTGTTGCGCCGCGGCACGCTGGATGACCGGTTGCTGGATTCCATTACCGGCGCCACCGCCAATCCGGCCCATGCGCGCGGTGATTTTGCCGCCCAGATCAGCGCCAACCGCGCCGGCGTCGCCCGTCTTGCCGAGCTGGCCGAGACCATGGGGGCTGCGCCATACAGTGCGGCATTGGATGCACTCAATGCCTATGGTGAGCGCTTGGCGGCCAGCGCCCTGAGCGATGTTCCTGCGGGCCGCTACGTGTTCCGGGACCTGATGGATGACGACGGTATGGGGCACCGGGACATTCCCATCGTGTGTGCGGTGGAGATCGCCGACGGCCGCGCCCACGTGGATTTCACCGGCACCGGCCAACAGGTGGCCGGCAACATCAACTGCCCCCTGTCGGTCGCGGCGGCGGGGGTATACTACGCGTTCCGTTGTCTGATGCCCGAGCAGACGCCGGCATGCGCCGGCGCCTTCAGCCCCCTCACCGTGCATGCGCCGGAGGGCTGCTTGTTGAATGCCCGCCGCCCCGCCGCGGTGGCCGCCGGCAACGTGGAGACCAGCAGCCGGGTGGTGGATGCGGTGCTGGGCGCCCTGGCCCAGGCGCTGCCCGACCGTATGCCGGCCGCCAGCCAGGGCACCATGAACAACCTGGCCATGGGCGCCCGCACGGACGAGCGCTCCTGGGACTATTACGAGACCGCGGGCGGCGGCATGGGCGCCGGACCGCACCGGGACGGGCTCAGCGGCGTTCAGAGCCATATGACCAACACCCGCAATACACCGGTGGAAGTGCTGGAGATGACCTACCCTGTGCGGGTGCGCCGGTACGGTCTGCGCCGCGGTTCCGGAGGGCGGGGACTGCATCGGGGCGGGGACGGACTGGTCCGGGAGTTCGAGTTCCTGGAGCCGACCACGGTCACCCTGCTCACCGAGCGCCGCCGCCATCGGCCCTGGGGCCTGCGCGGGGGCGAGGCGGGTCTGGCCGGCGAAAACCGGCGCGGCAGCGAGGTGCTGCCGCCCAAGGTCACTTTGCACCTGGCCGCCGGGGAGAGGCTGACCCTGTGTACCCCGGGCGGCGGCGGCTGGGGACAGGACGACGGCGAAAAAGGGGTCGGTGACAAATGAGAATCATTTGTCACCGACCCCTTTTTCGGGCGGGTGGTGCATATGGCACGGGAGAGCGGTGTTGAGAAAATTCATGAAAGTGGTGGCGGGTTCGCTGTCCCTGGCCCTGCTGGGCGGCTGTGGCACGTTGGTGCTGGGCACCGCGCCCAGCGGGGGCTACGATCCGGCGGACGGTCGCAGCCACGAGCAGTTCATGGCGGATGCCAACATCAGTGAAGCGGTGACCTCCCGCCTGGTCCACGATGCAACGGTTGATGCCATGGACATCCGGGTTTCCACCTACCGTGGCGTAGTGACCCTGCACGGTACGGTGTCCGCCTCCCAGGTTGCCCGCCGGGCCGTCACTCTGGCCCGCGGCGTCCCGGGTGTGCGCCGTGTGGTCTCCGATCTGACAGTGGCGCGTTGATGCCGGCCCGCCATTCTCGCGCCTGAGCTTTCACGGGATTCGTTCTATGTGCGGTATTTGCGGAGAGTTGCGGTTCGATCAGCACGCCCCCGATCTGGCCAAGGTCGAACGGATGATGGATGCGTTGGCCCGTCGCGGCCCTGATCACGAAGGCAGTCACTCCGACGGCCCCGTGGCACTGGGTCACCGACGGCTGGCCATCATCGATCTTTCGCCCCGCTCGAACCAGCCGCTGGTGGACACCGAACTGGGATTGGCGCTGGTGTTCAACGGCACCATCTACAACTACCGGGATCTGCGCGCCGAGCTCAGCGCCAAGGGCTACCACTTCTTCTCCGACGGGGACAGCGAGGTCATTCTCAAGGCCTATGCCGAATGGGGCGAGGACTGCGTGCAGCGCCTGCACGGCATGTTCGCTTTCGCCGTGTGGGACGTGGCGCGCCAGCAGCTGTTCCTGGCCCGCGACCGGTTCGGGATCAAGCCGCTGTACTACAGTCGGGTGCGCCGGCACCTGCGCTTTGCCTCCAGCGCGCAGGCGTTGCTGGCCGCCGGTGATGTGGACACCGACCTCGATCCGGTGGCCCTGCACCACCATTTCACTCTGCACGCCGTGGTGCCGGCGCCGCGCACCGTGCTGCGGGGTGTGCGCAAGCTGGAACCGGGCTACACCTTGACCGTGAGTGCCGACGGCCGCGAGCGCCGGCGTCGCTACTGGGAACTGCAGGCCTGCAGACCCGAGCGGCCCATGAGCGAGTTCGAATGGATCGACGCCGTGCACGACGGCCTGCGTCGGGCGGTGGAGAGGCGCCGGTTGATCGCCGACGTGCCGGTGGGCGTGCTGCTGTCCGGGGGGCTGGACTCCAGTCTGCTGGTGGCCCTGCTGGCCGAGGCCCGGGGCGGGACGGAGAATCTGCTGACCTTTTCGGTGGGCTTCGAGGATCAGCCCGAGGAAAAAGGCAGTGAATTCGAGTTCTCGGATTTGGTGGCCCAGCAGTACGGCACCGACCACCACAGGTTCCGAATTCCCAACGACGAAGTGCTGCGCCGCCTGCCCGAAGCGGTCGACGCCATGGCCGAGCCCATGGTGGGCCAGGATGCGGTGGCCTTCTACCTGCTGGCCGAGCGGGTGTCCCGCGAGGTCAAGGTGGTGCAGAGCGGGCAGGGTGCCGACGAAGTCTTCGGCGGCTATTTCTGGTACCCGCGCATGGATGCCGAGCAGGGCAGCGACGTGGATCGCTTCCGGGTCCACTACTTCGACCGCGATCACGACGAATACCTGGAGATGGTGGCGCCGCAGTTGCAGGGCCCCGACTACACCACTGCCGCCGTCGCGGCGCGCCTGGCCCGCCCGGGGGCGGACGAATTCCTGGATCGGGTGCTGCGACTGGATGTCACCACCCTGATCGTGGACGACCCGGTGAAACGGGTGGACAACATGACCATGGCCTGGGGCCTGGAGGCGCGGGTTCCCTTTCTGGATCATGAACTGGTGGAGCTGGCCGCCCGCATGCCGCCCCAGTTGAAGGTCAAGTCCGGCGGCAAGCATGTGCTGAAGACCATTGCCCGGGGCCTGGTTCCCGATGCGGTCATCGACCGGCCCAAGGGTTACTTCCCGGTGCCCGCCCTGAAGTATGTGCGTGGGCCGTTCCTGGATTTCATGCGCGAAATCCTCACCTCCGACGCCTGCCGGCGCCGGGGCATCTATCAGCCCGCCTACGTGGAGCGGCTGCTGGCCGAGCCGGAGCGGCACCTGACCCGCATCCAGGGCAGCAAGCTCTGGCACCTGGCGCTGTTGGAATTCTGGCTGCAGCGCAATGTGGATGGGCTGCGCTAGGTTCCCTAGGGAACTTAGCACAGGTCGATCAAGCGGATGATCACAAGCTGTGGTAGGTTGGGCTGAGCAACGCGAAGCCCAACGCAGCATCCCATCGTTCGACCCCGTGCGACGCCATCCGGAGCGCGACACACGTTGGGCTTCGTTGCACTCAGCCCAACCTACGGCACCGTACTTTATTACCGGCATCTTCGGCACGAGCTTCGAATATCCGCGGCCTATGCAGCGCTTCTGTAAGGGCCTGTCCTATTCATCATGTCGCCACGGCGGCAGCACCCTTTCGGTGCAGATAGCTCGGACAAGGTCCCTGGCGGCGGGGATGCTCAAACCCACTTGAAAAATACTATTTTAACCCCGACGTTCGGGTAGTAGACTGTTCCGCCAGTGTAAAGGGCGAAATCGACGCCCCTGAATTCAAGAATTAGCGAGGTGATGTTGCTATGGACGTAATGGACCGGATCAAGCAGGCGGTGGACGAGAACCCCATCGTGCTTTTCATGAAGGGTACTCCCCAACTGCCTTCCTGCGGTTTTTCCAGCCGCACCGCCCAGGCCCTGCAGGCCTGCGGACACGATTTCGCCTATGTGAACGTGCTGGCCGATCCGGAGATCTTCGAGAACCTGCCTCGCTTCGCCAACTGGCCGACCTTCCCCCAGCTGTATGTCAACGGCGAACTGGTCGGTGGCCACGACATCACCATGGAGCTCTACCAGAAGGGCGAGCTGCAGAAGATCGTCGAGGAAGCCGCCAAGGGGCAGAGTGCCGCCGAAGGCTGATTCCGCAACACGACCGCGACGCGAAAGGCCGGGCTTGTCCCGGCCTTTTTTTGTGCGCGCGATGCCGGACAGTGCGAACGAAGAGCCACGGAACCCACGGAATCCACGGAAAGGCGAAATCAAAAGCGCCACGGAAAACACGGAAAGCACGGACAAGATCAGTCTAAGGCGTATCAACCCGAGTATCCCGTAGGGCGCAATAAGCGACGCGCATTGCGCCGCACATCCGAGCAGCTTTGGAAGAGCCACGGAACCCGCGGAATCCACGGAGAGGCGAATACAAAGGCGCCACGGCAAACACGGAAAGCACGGACAAGATCAGTCTAAGGCGTATCAACCCGAGTATCCCGTAGGGCGCAATAAGCGACGCGCATTGCGCCGCACATCCGAGCAGCTTTGCAAGAGCCACGGAACCCACGGAATCCACGGAGAGGCGAATACAAAGACGCCACGGAAAGCACGGACAAGATCAATGCCAGGCGTATCTACACAAGCATCACGTAGTCCCGTAGGGCGCAATAACCGAAGGGCATTGCGCCATGTGCGGCTGCTCGTTAACCATCGAGCGAACCGCTGACAGCGCCGTATCGGTGCGACTTCTCGACGCGGAACGGACCTGCCAAAGAGCCGCGGAACCCACGGAGTCCACGGAAAAGCGAATACAACAGCGGCACGGCAAACACGGAAAGCACAGACAAGATCATTAATAAGGCGTACCGATTGATACGCTACGTGGCGCGCAATAGCCGAAAGAAACTGCGTCGTGTATGGCGGCTCCGTAGGGCCCGGCTTGCAATTTTGGCCGCCGGGGTTATCCACGGAGGGTGTCTTCTGAATTCTCTTTTCCGTGCTTTCCGTGTCTTCCGTGGCAAGTTTTTCTTTCTTCAATAGCAGCGACGGTGCCGGGGGATTTCAGCAACAGTTCATGTCGCGGGCCTAATTTATCACCATGCGATGAAGTTAACCGACCCGGTGTCTTCCCTTACGGGGTGCCGGCTGGAACCCAAGGAGACTGACATGAAAACCAAACTGATGACTGGATTGCTGGCCGGAACGCTGTTGGTTACTGCGCCGTGGCTGGCGACGGCGGCCGACCAGGCGGACTACGGACGCAATCTGATGACCCAGCAGGAACGTGCCGAGCATCAACAGAAGATGCGCAGCTTCAAGACCGAGCGTGAGCGCGAAGAGTACCGCAAGCAGTACCACGAGCAGATGAAGGAACGGGCCAAGGAGCAGGGCAAGGTGCTGCCGGATCAGCCTCTGCCGCGGGGTAGCGGCATGGGCCGCAGCCGGTAACTGTCTGCCAGGCTCGACGGGAGGCGGGGGGCTTTGCGTCCCCGCCTCCCGTTGCTTATGAAGGACTACCACAGGACCCGCGGTTGCACTGAAAGGAATCGATGGTTCACTGTTGTGGTGGTAGCGGCAGACAGCATCGCAGTTGGTGCTGGCCGCTGTAGATCTAACTGGAGCACGCGAGACCCTGGCCAGTTGGGTTTGGCTACACTTGGCCCAACCTGCGTAATCCCTCCCCAGTACGCTTCCGTGTCCACCGGCGCAATCGGCCCACCTCTCCCCGGGCCTGGGCCTGCGGGCTGCCTTGCACTCCCAGTTTCCGACGGACGGGGGGCACAGGAGTAAGCGGACTCCACGGGCATACGGCCTGCGTTTCTGAGTGAGAGCCCGCGTGCACCCCGCGCCGGGCGTTCTTTCCAATAGCAATATCTTCCATGCTTTCCGTGTATTCCGTAGCGTAGTCTTGATCGTGTCGCTCCCGTCCTCGCCCCGGCCGGGAACATCCTCGTACCAAACATGTCAATTAAAGTGCCCCGCGCTTCCGTGCGGGCGGCTGTCCCCATGCGTCTCGGCACGCTTGCCGCGAAGCAACGTTCGCCCGCGCGCCGGGGCCGCCCATTCCACAATCAAGACACAGGGATGTTGCCATGCAGCCAACGGATACCTTTTGCATGAACTCCGTCGGGACGGCGAACGAATCGCGGGTCTCTCCTTCGGATGCCGGCGACGGCGCGCGATCGGCCGGACGACGGTTCCTGCTGGGGGCGTTGCTGTCCGTTCTATTCTCCATGACGGTCGCTCCCGGGCTCGCTTTCGCCAAAAGCCTCGATGCCCTGTTCCCGGAACCCGTCTACGTGGACCTGCAGAAGACCGGCGATATTGAGGTCTTTCCCCAGCAGCGGTTGTGGCACGGCTTCCCTGAGTGCCACTACGTGGAGGTGGGGCCCAAAGGCAATCTGCTGGTCATCAGCGGCTTCAAGACCGGTCAGGTGTACTTCGCCGATGCCCATACGGGGAAGAACCTTGCCATCCTGAAGGTCGGTAAGCTCGTACAGGGGGTGAACATCAGCCCGACCGGCCGGGTTGCGGTCGCTGTGGATGCGTCCGGGGGCGCCGTCGACGTCATCAGTCTCAGCAGCTTCGAAGTGACCCACATCATTCCGGTGGGCAAAATGCCCCACAACGTGGTGTTCTCCCAGGACGGCCACTATGCCTACGTGTCGGTGCAGGGCGCCGACAAGATCGCCGTTATCGATATGCATACCGATAAGGTGATCCGCGACATTCCGATCCCCGGCTTCCGCTATCCCCACAATATGGCCTTGAGCCCCAATGGCGAGCAGCTGTGGGTTCGCAATCACCCCAAACCCCACCAGGACGGTCATGTGGCGGTGATCGACCTGGAGACCGGCAAGGTCGAGCGTGATATCCGTGTCGGCCTGTACCACGGCGGGATGGACGATCTCGCCAGCGGCCGCCTTGCGTTCACCACCGACATCGGCTCGGACACGGTGGATGTGCTGAGCCCCAAGACCATGCAACTCGTCAAGAGGATCGATGTGGGCGCCGGGCCCCATGGGGTACGCTCCGGCGACGACGGCCAATGGGTCTACACCTCCACCACCCACAGCAACCAGCTGGTGGTGATCAACGCCCACACCCTCAAGGTCGTGCGGCGCATTCCACTGAAGGGCAAGTTCGGCTTCTGGCTGGCGGTGAAAGGGCGGCCTTGATGTAAGAGCCACGGAATACACAGAAAAGGCTAATTCAAAGACGCCACGGAAAACACGGAAAGCATATATGGACTCCCCCTGGTTGCAAGATGTCAG
>CAZNBB010000146.1:0-8467 GCA_964571225.1 uncultured Gammaproteobacteria bacterium | reverse complement strand
CGCGGCCAGGAAGCGGTGGCGGCAGGGCATCGGTGTGCGGCCGACGCTGCGCCGGCCATAGAAAACGCGCTCGGAGCCGGGCTTTAAATCCCTTGCGGCAATAGGTTATTGGCGGCGCCGGGCTGGTTTTGTGGGGGGCACATCTCTATAATTGCCCGTCTTCGCAAGGCGAACCCGTCCGACAACTACATTAGCTGTGGAGAAGTTGAGTATGGCCGACAAGCTTCTAATCGTGATGGTGAACACCGACCCGTCCAACGGCTCCGAGCTCGGTGCGCCGTTCTTTCAGGCCACTGTTGCCGCTGCCATGGAATACGACGTGGAGGTGGTGATGACCGGACGTTCCGGCGAGCTGGCCAAGAAGGGAGTGGCCGAGAACCTGTTCGTGCAGGAAGGCAGTCCCAAGAGCGTGTATGACTTCATCAAGGACGCCCATGAAGCGGGCGTGAAGTTCAAGGTCTGTACGCCCACCCTGGAGCTGTGGGGCGACGATCTGATCCCCGAAATCGAGGAGACCGTGGGCGGTGCCTACGTGATCAGCGAGGCCATGGACGACGACACCGTCACCTTCACCTACTAGGCTGGGACGACAGCATCGGGATGACGGTTACCGCCGATCAGGTTCGCACCGTTCTTGCTGAAGCGGACCGGCTGTATACGGCGGCCGAAGTGGACGCGGCGCTTGATCGAATGGCGGCGCGGATAACGCAAAGCCTCGGGGATCGTAATCCCATCGTCCTGTGTGTGATGACCGGCGGGCTGGTACCTGCCGGTCAGCTCATTACCCGTCTCGATTTTCCCCTCCAGCTCGACTACCTGCATGCCACTCGCTATCGGGGCGATACGCGCGGCGGTACGCTGCACTGGATAACGCGGCCCACCTTCGATCTGAAGGGGCGCAGCGTGCTGGTGGTGGACGATATTCTCGACGAGGGGCTGACGCTGTCGGCCATCCTGGATTTCTGCCGGGAGCAGGGCGCCAGGGAAGTCTACAGTGCGGTGCTGGTGGACAAGCACCACGACCGGCGCCCGGAGCCCATTCACGCCGATTTCGTGGGCGTCGAAGTGGGCGACCGCTACGTGTTCGGGTATGGCATGGACTACAAGGGCTATCTGCGCAACGCCGCGGGCATCTTCGCTGTGCGCGGTCTCTGATCGAGTCGGAACACAACCCCATGGCTGAACTGGCAATCATCGGCGGGACCGGTCTGACCAAGCTCAAGACGCTGGAGATCCAGCGCCGTGAGGTCATGCATACCCCCTACGGCGAGCCTTCCGGACCGCTGACCCACGGTGTGCTCGGTGGCAGAGAGGTGATCTTTCTCGCTCGCCACGGCTATGGACACACCATTCCTCCCCACGAGGTCAACTACCGGGCCAACATCTGGGCTCTGAAGCAGGCGGGTGTCGAGCACGTGATCGCGGTGGCTGCCGTGGGCGGTATCCGCGGCGATATGGCGCCCGGTCTGATTGCCTTTCCGCACCAGATCATCGATTACACCTTCGGGCGGCAGCACACCTATTTCCAGGGTGATCTCACCCAGGTCACCCATATCGACTTCACTGATCCGTACTGCCAGGACCTGCGCGGCAAGCTGGTGTCGGCTGCCGGCCGGGCGGGATTGGGTGCCATCGAAGACGGGGTCTATGGTGCCACCCAGGGCCCGAGGCTGGAGACGGCCGCGGAAGTGAACCGCCTGGAGCGCGACGGCTGCGATATGGTCGGCATGACCGGCATGCCGGAGGCGGCGTTGGCCCGTGAGGCCGAACTCTGTTATGCCACCTGCGCGGTGCTTGCCAACTGGGCGGCCGGTCGCGGCGACGGCACCATCACTATGGCTGAGATCGACCGCCATCTGTCGGCCGGCATGGAAAAGGTGCGGCGACTGCTGGAACAGGTGGCCAACACCGTTTGAATCGACCCGGAGCTACCCGCTCCGGCTCCTCCTTCAAGGCTTTGCTTCTGTCGGGTCGGTCTACTGGCCGTTCGGGGTCGCGCTCGTGTCGTTTGCCGGCGCGTTGTCGCCGGAATCGGCGGCGGGCGCTTCGGATTTCGGCTTGGGCGGCGTATAGGGGGTGACCAGCGCCAGTACCCCGAAATGCGGTTGGTCGAAGTACTGGACGCGCCCGGTGCGCAGTTTGCGGTGCTGGTCCAGACGGAACACACCCGGATCGGAGACCCACACCTCGGGTGCCGGCATGCTCATCTGTCCGGCACCGGTATCCGTGGCATCAGCGGGTGTCGGGGGCGGGGAGGCGGCGTCGGCCGGGGCGCCAGGCGGATTGCCGTCCGCACCGGTGTTGCCCGTCGGGCCGGGCGTCGACGGACCGTTCTGGGCGGCCGCCGGCACGGACCCGCCGGTCGGGCCGCCGGCGGGGTAATACAGCAGATCGATGTTCAGATGCAGGTAGCGGCCCTCGGACAGCTTGACGGTACCGTTCACCGTGTCGCTGTTGCCGGGTCCATGGATGTGCACGGCGTGGCCGGCGTCCAGGGGCTCGGCGGCCTGACGCCACGCCATGTGCAGGATCGGCTGATAGCGTCCGGACCGTTTCAGGGCCGCATCGTCGGCGCGCAGACGGAAACTGGCGGGCCCCAGTTGGGTGGGACCGTCCGGAGCCCCGAGCTCGTCGGACCCGCTCAGATCGGGCATGCCCGGATTGGCGGGCCACTGTTCGCCCTGATCGTCCGGATTGTTGTTGGCGAACACCAAGATTTCGACATCGTAAAGCTGGGTCTGAGTGTCCTGGGCGGCCAGTGCGGGCATGGTGGTAGCCACGCCGGCCGCCAGCAACAGCCCGCTCAGCAACCGCCGTGGATGTCGCGTGTGGCTCATGGGTTACGTTCTCCGGGGACAAGCGTGGCGAGCAGAGTGGCCACCGCGTCCAGACGTTGTTCGGCTTCGGGCATGTCACCCGTAAAGCGCAGCCTGTCGGCGCCGTCCAGCTTGTAGCGCTCGGGTTGGTTCTGGATGAGGGCGATGATCACGCCGGGGTCCACATGGGGTTGGGGGGCGAACAGCAGCCGGCCGCCGCGCTCGCCACCTTCGATCTTGGTGATGCCGAGGGGGGCGGCGCGCAATTTCAGCTCCGTGGTGCGGAACAGGTTCTTGGTCTGCGGGGGCAGTAGCCCGAATCGATCGATCATCTCCACCTGAAGATCGCGCAGTTCGTCCTCGCTGGCGGCGCTGGCGACCCGTTTGTAGAGTATCAGACGTGTGTGCACGTCGGGCAGGTAGTCGTCGGGGATCAGGGCCGGGATGCGCAGGTCGATCTCCGGGCCGTGTTCCAGAGGCTGGTCCAACCCCGGGTCGCGACCTTCCTTGAGGGCCTTCACCGTGCGTTCCAGCAGCTCCCGATAGAGGGTGAAACCGATCTCCTGGATCTGGCCGCTCTGCTCGGCGCCCAGCAGTTCGCCGGCGCCGCGGATTTCCAGATCGTGGGTCGCCAGGGTGAAACCCGAACCCAGTTCCTCCAGCGCTTCGATGGCTTCCAGCCGTTTCACTGCATCGGCGGTCATGGCACCCCGGGAGGGCACCAGCAGGTAGGCGTAGGCGCGGTGATGAGAACGGCCCACACGGCCGCGCAGCTGATGGAGCTGGGCGAGCCCCAGCCGGTCGGCACGGTTGATGACGATCGTGTTGGCGCTGGGTACGTCGATGCCGCTTTCGATGATGGTGGTGCACACCAGTATATTGAAGCGGCGGTGATAGAAATCGAGCATTACCTGCTCGAGTTCGCGCTCGCGCATCTGTCCGTGGGCCACCTCTACGGTCGCCTCCGGAACCAGCTCGCGCACCGTGCGGGCGATGCGCTCGATGGATTCCACCTCGTTGTGCAGGAAGTACACCTGGCCGCCGCGTTTGATTTCGCGCAGGCATGCTTCGCGGACTGTGACGTTGTCCCATTCGCTGACGAATGTCTTCACGGCCAGTCGATGGGCCGGTGGCGTGGCGATGATGGACAGGTCGCGCAGACCGGAAAGGGACATATTCATGGTGCGGGGAATGGGGGTGGCGGTGAGCGTCAGCAGGTCCACCTCGGCGCGCAGCGTCTTCAGGCGTTCCTTCTGGCGTACGCCGAAGCGGTGCTCTTCGTCGACGATCACCAGTCCGAGGTCTTTGAAGCGGATGCCCTCCTGAAGCAGCTTGTGGGTGCCCACCACGATGTCCACCGTACCGTCTGCGAGCCCTGCCAGCACGGCGTCCTGCTGCTTGCGCGAGCGAAACCGCGACAGCACCTCGATGCGCACCGGCCAGTCGGAGAAGCGATCGCGGAAGTTCTGGTAGTGCTGCTGGGCAAGCAGGGTGGTGGGCACCAGCACCACCACCTGCCGGCCGTCCTGGGCGGCGACGAAGGCAGCCCGCATGGCCACCTCGGTTTTGCCGAAACCCACATCGCCGCATACCACCCGATCCATGGGCTGGGGCGAGGCCATGTCCTGCAGCACCGCTTCGATGGCGGACTGCTGGTCGGGAGTCTCCTCGAACGGAAAGGTACTGGCGAACACCGCGTATTCGTCGGAATGAATGCGGCAGCTGAAGCCTTGGCGGGCGGCGCGGCGGGCATAGACCTCCAGCAGTTCGGCCGCCACGTCCCGCATGCGTTCGGCCGCCTTGCGTCGGGCCCGTTGCCACTGCTCGCCGCCGAGCTTGTGCAGGGGCGCCGCTTCCGGGGAGGTGCCGCTGTAGCGGCTGACCAGCTCCAGGGAGCCCACCGGAACGTACAACTTGTCGCCGCCGGCGTATTCGATGGTCAGGAACTCCGTTTCCACATCGCCCACGGCCAGCTTCTGCAGGCCCAGGTAGCGGCCTACGCCGTGATCCTCGTGAACTACCGGCGCCCCGATGGACAGATCGGTGAGATCCCGGATGATGGCTTCGGGGTCGCGGCTGGGCTTGCGCCGGCGTGCCTGCTTGACCCGCTCCCCGAACAGCTGGGTTTCGGTGACGACCGCCACCGACGGCTCGTCCAGCCACAGGCCCTGCTCGAGCGGCCCGACGGTGAGGGCGAGCGCCTGATCGCCGTCCAGGAAGGCCTGCCAGCCCTCCACCGGACGCGGTTGTATGCCGTACTCGCGCAACATGGCCTGCAGGGTTTCCCGCCGGCCGGTGGATTCGGTGACGAACAGCACGCGGCCCGGGAAGCTGTCCAGGAACTGGACCAATGCCGCCGCCGGCCGGGGCGCCCGGGCCTTGAACGACAGGTCGGGCAGTGCGCGGGTGGCATAGTTGGTGACGCCGGGCGAGGGTTCGTGCTGTTCGAAACGCTCCAGTTGCACGCGGGAGAACGGAGCCAGCGCCGCATGCAGCGCGTCGGTCTGTAGAAACAGGCGGTCCGGCGGCAGCAGGGGGCGCTCGATGTTGTGCCGACGCTGTTCGAAACGCTCCTCGGCCTGATTCCAGAAGGCCTGGGCTGCATCACGGGTGCCAGGCAGGTCCAGAATGAGGGCATCGTCCGGCAGGTAGTCGAAAAGCGTGGCGGTGGTATCGAAGAATAACGGCAGGTAGTACTCGATGCCGCTGGGCGCCAGCCCATTGCTGATATCCCTGTAGACGGGGCTGTGCTGGGGATCGCCTTCGAAATTGGCGCGATAGGCTTGCCGGAAACGGGTGATGGCGTTCTGGTCCAGAGGAAATTCCCGTGCGGGCAGGAGCCGGATGGAATCCACCTTGTCCAGGGAGCGCTGGTTTTCCGGATCGAAGGTCCGGATGGACTCCACTTCCTGATCGAACAGATCGATCCGGTAGGGCAGGGGACTGCCCATGGGATACAGATCCAGCAACGATCCCCGTACCGCGAACTCGCCGTGCTCCATGACCTGGGACACGCAGCGGTAGCCCGCCGCATCCAGGCGTGTGCGCATGACTTCCAGGTCCAGGTGGTCCCCCACGTCCAGCATCAGTGCGGTCTGGCGCAGATAGGACGCAGGCGCCAGGCGCTGCATGACGGTGGCCACCGGCACCACCAGGATGCCCTGGCTGAGGTCGGGCAGCCGGTATAGGGCCTCTATGCGCTCGGAAATGATGTCCTGATGGGGCGAGAAGGCGTCGTAGGGCAGGGTTTCCCAGTCTGGGAACCCGAGCACGGGCATTGCCGTGTCGGCAGCGAAGAAGCGCAATTCTTCCAGCAGACGGTCCGCCTGCTGCATATCGGGAGCCACTACCAGGGAAGGACCCCGGTGGCGCCGGGCCGCCGCCTGGATGGCCAGGGCCAGACTGTCGCCGTACAGCCGCCCCCATACCCGCACATCGGGCCCTTTGGAAAGGTCCGGATTCAGTGCGCTGCGGGCGTTGTCGCTGTGATTCAGGTTGGCGGCTGGTTTAGGCATCGCGGGTCGACGGTCGTGCGGGTGCCGCGCCGGAGCGGACGCGCGGCGCGTATTCTCCCACATGCGCGCCGCTCACGCACCCTGCCGACGGGGACAAAAAAAACCGGATCCCGAGGGTTGGAGGTCGGGGTCCGGTAACAGTGCGCGCAAGAGGATGCGCGCCTTGGGGGGAACCAGAGGCGGTTCAGATGAACAGGCAGACGTCGGAGTCCTTGGCCACCGGCAGGAAGTAGGTGGCGCCGACATAGTCGGTGACTTCCGGAATGAAGTCGTCCTTGCTGAAGCCGAACACGTCCACGGTCATCTGGCAGGCGACCATCTTCACGTCCGCCTCCAGGCACAGCTCACGCAGCTCTTCGACCGTCGCCACACCCTTGTTCTTGAATGTCTTCTTCATCAGGGAGGTGGCCATCTTCTCGAAGCCCGGCACGTTGCCCATGAGCAGGTTCGGCATGGGCCAGCTGATGTTCTGGAACCATTTCGGGCCAAACGGCATCTTCATGGGCATGGACGGGTTGCCCACCGGCGTCACCCGGCCTTCTCCCTGGAAATTCTTCTTCAGCAGCAGCAGGCCGTAGAAGGTGAAGAAGATGGTGGCATCCCAGCCCAGCGCGGCGGCGGTGGAGGCCAGGATGAAGGGCGGATAGGCCCAGTCGAGGGTACCCTTGGTGGCGATGATCGCCATGGACGGGGTCTTGCTCTGTTCGATTTCCTTGAGCTTGGTGGGCAGCAGCTCGTCGAGCTTCTGGCTCAGCCACTGGTCCATCCGTTCATTGTCCGATGCCGTGGCGGAAGTGGTGGTATCTGTCGGCATGGGTGTCTCCTGGGTCGGGTTCGTACCGGGGCTGGAAGCACTTTACATACTATCCGGTTTGTCCCTAGAATAAAGACCAACTGGATGGTTTGTCAAGGCCGGCCTTGGCCTGTACAAAGTGATGTATAGCAGGTCCGCAGACCGGTGGACGCCCGAACGTTCCGCTAAGTCCCTGTGGTAATATAGCCAAGCCGTTGCTACAGGGATCGTTCCGTCGTTCTGAAGGTGCCGCCATGAAATCCGAAGCCCAATCCGCCGTGCGCAGCGAGCGCAATCCCGATGCGACCCGCCAGCGCATCCTGCAAGCCGCTTTCGAAGAGATCTATCGCAAAGGCTTTCAAGGCATGCGCCTGGACGACCTGCTGGCGGCCACCGGGCTGACCAAGGGGGCCCTCTATCACCACTTCACCAACAAGCAGGCGCTGGGTTATGCCGTGGTGGACGAGGTCATTCGCCGGATGGTGGAAGAGGTCTGGATACGGCCGCTGGAAAGCGCGGCGGATCCGCTGGCCGAACTGATTGCCTTGCTGGAGCACATCGGGGAAAGCATGGGGGAACGGTTGGTGACGGTAGGGTGCCCCCTGAACAATCTGGCCCAGGAAATGTCGCCGCTGGACGAGGGGTTCCGGCAGCGACTGGACGAAGTTTTCGCCGGTTGGCGGTCAGCGGTGGCGGGCGCGCTGGAACGGGCTCGACAACAGGGAAACCTGCGTTCGGATCTGGATACGGATCGTACCGCGACCTTCGTGGTAGCGGCCCTGGAAGGTGGCATCGGGCTGTCCAAGAACGCCCAGAACCCGCAACGATTCGCCGAATGTTCCGCCGCCCTGGTGGATTATCTGCGCTCCCTTGGTCCCCGGGGTGCCGAGTCCCCACGCCTCGATCGCGCAAGCGCCGCCGGCTGAGCCCATCCGACGGCGGGTCAAATCCTGTCTACCTCACGACCCCGCTGCGTCGGGACCGTGCACCGGCTGGCCCGGGTCGGGTTTCGGCTGCGTCAAAAGAAGCGCGACACCCGCAGCCGGGTGCCGCGCGACCGGTAGGCGGAGGAGTGGCCCCGGAAGTCTGCGCGTCCGTACGACATCCATTTCCTAGTCGCGTCTCAAGTGCCGACCTTCCTGGCATGTGCGCATCCGTCCCGGCACGCCATGGTGACTCGGCGAGCCGGAACAGGACCCCGCCCGGGGCTTGGGGGCGGGGTCGCCGTGCCGGCGGCAGCCGGCGCCCATGCGGCGTTCAGCGCGACTACTGGCCGCGCAGGTGCTTTCCGAACAGCCCCATGAACTGCAGTGCCTGCTGATTGCCCGGCTGGGACATGATCT
>CAZNBB010000145.1:0-8520 GCA_964571225.1 uncultured Gammaproteobacteria bacterium | reverse complement strand
GAAGGCACTCGACTACGACCTCAAATACGGCTGCTGTCCGCAGTGCGTCCTGACCGCCGTGCAGGAAACAGTGGGCGTTGTGGACGACAGTATGATCAAGGCCAGCCACGGCCTGTCCGGCGGCGGCGGATTGATGGGAGCGGGCGCTTGCGGCGCGTTGACCGGTGGCCTGCTGGCCCTGGGCGCCCGTTACGGCAGGGATCGGGACAAGCTCGACCGGGGTCGGGGAATGGCCGACTTTCAGCGCGGCAAGGTCCTGGTCGAGAAGTTCCGGGGCGAGTTGGGTGGCATCACCTGTGAGGACTTGCAACGCCAGTTCACCGGGCGCACCTACGATCTGTGGGACGCCGGCGAATACAAAGCCTTTGGCGAAGCACGTGGCCTGCAGTGTGCCCACGCTTCCGGACTGGTTGCGAAATGGGTGGTGGAAATGCTCTCCGGTCAGCTGCCCGGGCGTGAGGGCACATGATCCTGTGGCGACATCCCGCGGCGCCCGCATGTGCTCAGGGGGCGTCGCTCCAAATCAGCGGCGGCCGCGTGCTGCCAGAATCTCGAATCGCGCCGTGAGATCGTCACACAGCTGACGTATCCCCGGATCGATGGGCGGCGGCTCGCGTTTTCGAATCGAGCTCGGAAACACCTTTGCGTTGACCCGCGGGCTGTATGCGAGACCGAGAAATTCGAACACCCGGCGGAACTCCTGCTCCGGTTCGGTAACCAGTCTTTCGTAAGGGACGAGGATGACGGTCGGGGCTCGATCAAAACCTTGTTCGAAAAATAATACATTCCTGAAGTACCAGATCAGCGCCGCCGCTGAGGCGTCGTCGAGGTCCTCGGATGCGAAGCGGCGTACAAGCGCATGCGTCGCATCGGACATCCCCTCGCCCCGCCAACCGTCCGAATGCCGGTCCTTCGCTATGCGCTGTACCTGCTTGGCGTGGTTACCAAAGGATACCAGCATGCTGTTCACCACATCCTCGTAATTGCGAACCACCCAGACCGCCTTTGCCGGCGAGAACTCGCTCATCAGCCGGCTAAGGTCTTGCAGTTCACACAGGGATTTGATGACGAAGTGCGAAGCTTTCGACTGCTCGTACAAGCCTCGTATCACCGAGCTGGGACGCATGAGGTAGTTTGCGAACGCCCGTTCATCGCGCTCGTGGAAGACATCGGTCTGATAGCTGCGCTCCAGAACGTCCATCATCATGTTGGTTCCGGAACGCTGTACCCCTGCAACGAAGACTGTAAGTCTGTCTGCGGGCTGCGTACTGAATCGCTGCAGGCAGTATTTGCTCCCCAACAGCAAACCGCGCTGCAGCTTTTCAGCGGACCGCAGCACCATTTTTCGTCCCCTCACGATACGCACCAGCTATTGCACCCACCCGCGGTGCGCGAGCGCCGGCCGACGGTACGCCAGTAAATCGCGTCGGAAAGGCGCCTGACCATCCTTTGGAGCGTATCCCTGTTGTTCGGGTATTCCACTGCATCACCGATCTGCTTGAAGAGCACGTACATCGAGCCTGCCGTGCGTTGCGCCGGCAGTCACGTTGGGCATTCCTCGATAGCTCTCATTTCAATCCAACCAGACGTCGGGACGCCTGGCGATCCGTCGTCGGCTGCCGGCAAGCGACGGGCGGTCCGGCCGCTGAGGTACTATGGCTGGCAGGGGAAGAATAAAAGCGCGTCTTTCCAAAGTCTACGGCAATCGGCGGCTAATGCACTCCCCGTATGGGACCACTGCACGGCCGGCAGTGTGTCGTCGCCATGGGGCTCAACGGAAAATTCGGACCGGGCCCGCATGCCAGATCCCATACCCGGCTTGCGACCTCCCACAATCGGACCGCTTTGAACGATGCTCGATTACGCGGCATCCCCCCTGCTATCCTGTGTGCAGCGAAAGCGCGGCTCCGGGGTGTTTTCCCGCCACGGATCCCCGACCCGCGCGTGCTGTTGCACACCGTGTATGGTTGGGGCCGTTGCAGTCAAAGGGGGCAGCCCAGGTTATGACCAATCGGATAGCGTCGATCGGGCTTGTCTGTTTCGCCATTGCGCTTGCCGGTTTGATGGGCTGGTTGATCGGGCGCGGCTCCGCCGGCGCGGGCCAGGCAGGGCCCGCCGCCCCGGTTCTAGGGGATGCCCCGGCTTATCACGGTTTGATAAACCAGCTGGGGCAACCGGTGGACTCCAGCCAATTCCGCGGCAAGGTCCAGGTCGTCACCTTCCTGTTTCCCTATTGCACGACCTATTGTCCGCTGATCGCCGCCCACCTGGTGGGTCTGGAGAATCTCCTGCGGGCCGCCGGGGAGCAATCACAGGTGCAGATTATCGCCTTCAACGTGGACCCGTCCGGCACCGGCCCCCGGCAAATGAGCGCGTTTCTGCGGGAATACGGCTGGAACCCGGCCGACCTGCACTGGCAGTACCTGACCGGAAAGCCCGCCCGCATCCGCCATGTGGTCAGGGACGGTTTCCACATCGCCTATCAGCGCGTCGCCGACCAGGACACACCGTCTTCGTCCAATGGGGAATCGGAACAGACCCCGCAACCGGAAGTGGTGAAGCCGCTCGCCGAAAAGGCCCATGCCCGTTACGACATCACCCATAACGACGGCCTTGTTCTTGTGGACGCCCAAGGACGAATCCGGAAAATCTACGATCAGGCGGACGTGGTATCCAACCGACGCCTTCTGACGGCCATCCAACCGCTGCTGGCCGCTTCCGACGAACATTGACCGGTGCCAGGTGTTGATGTCCGGCATCGGGTCTTCCATAGCCGGACGACTCCGAAACGGGGACGGGCCAGCTAGGCCCGCCCCCGTGCACTGCCTCACTCGTAGGCACTGCTGTTCGGGTGCTTCACATTGATGGACGTGTTGTAGGCCTGCGCTGGCGCGAACTGCTCTAGGGCCTCAGCGAAAGGCTTTGCCTGGCTCGGTACCCGGTGGCTTCCGAACAGCAGGTCCTTGGCCTTGATCTGCTGGCCGTAGACTTGCTGGTTGGTGTCCTCATCGGCGGAGATGACCGCGCCCTTGATTTCCGCACCGGCAAATGCGCCTTCCTGATCCATGCGGTAGGTCAGCACCGGTGCCGGCGCCGTGTTCACCTTGCCGTGCAGGCCGGCCGGACCGGCGGCAACCCCTATGTCGGCCCCGAGTTTGAGCTTTCCGCTGGTCAGATCCTGGGCGCTGCGCTTGGTCATGAACACCATGATCAGCTCGCTGGACTGCGCGCCGGCCTGGAAGCCCACGCTCCCTGAAGAAAGCTCGAAATACGCAGGCGCCGACGTGCTCCATTTGCCGGAGCTGTTGCGGCAGCTCACCAGTCCGTCGCCGTGGGATCCGCCGACCACGAAACCTGCCTTGAGAACCGACGGAAACACCCCGATACAGCGCGCATCGTCGACAATCGCCTTCGGGATGCGCTTGCTTGCCGGTTGCTGCATCTGGTTTCGCAGCACGTTGGCCGCGCTCTCGGCGACCTTTCGCGCTTCCGACTGCTTGGCCGTCGGTTGATTGATCGCCGTCTGACCGCCCTGATCGCCTGCAAAAGCGGCCCCGCCAGCCAGCAAGGATGCCGTTGCAATGGCTACGCTCAGTGTCTTCAGTGTGGTTCGAAATATCATGAAACCCTCCTTAGTTTCAGCGTGCGAGATAAACCTGTGGCCCAGTGCCTTCCAGGCACCCCCCGGGACCAGTGTGGAGAATCGATGTGGGTAAATGATCGGCGCTGATGCTTGTTGTGCTTTGTACAAACCGTAGCAGAACGCGGCAGCCATTCATCCATTGAAACACCTCGGGTTCTCTACCGACGAATCACAACAGACGAAAGTCCAGCCTTGCCACGCACCGGCCTGCAGACCGGCCATGCCGGCGCAAACAGGCACTGCCGATCGGGATCAGTGGGAGTGCCCCGCCGTGCCCGCCTCCGCGACTCCATGTTGGGGATGCGGACTCGCCAGCGTCTCGACGGGCTGAGGTCTGGCGATCCCATAGCCTTGAGCGTAGTCCACACCGATCTCGCGCAGTTGCGCAAGAATCTCGTCGTTCTCCACGAACTCGGCTATGGTCTGCAACCCGATGACATGCCCGACCTGGTTGATTGCCTCTACCATCGCCCGGTCGATGGGGTCGCGTGCCATGTCGCGCACGAAGTTGCCGTCGATCTTGATGAAGTCCACGGGCAGCTTCTTGAGATAGGCGAACGAGGACATGCCGCTGCCGAAATCGTCCAGGGCGAATCGACATCCATGTTCCTTGAGTTCGCGCATGAAATGCAGGGCGCCGCTCAGATTCGATACGGCCGCTGTCTCGGTGATCTCGAAGCATATCCGTTGGGGCGGTATGCCGGTGGCGGCCAGCTCGTGGACCACGAACGGCAGGAAGCTCTCGTCGCCCAGCGAGTGGCCGGAAAGGTTGATGGTGCACATGTGCAGCCGCGCCAGCACATGAGGGTGGGCGCTGAAGTAGCGCAGCGTATTGCTCACCACCCAGCGGTCGATGGCGTTGATCATGTTGTAGCGCTCCGCCGCCGGCAGAAAGGCGCCCGGCGGTGTGACGCCGCCGTGACCGTCGTCCATCCGTATCAGCATTTCCATGCACAGAGAATCGTTCGCGGCGCCGGCGGCGGTGGGCAGTATGCTCTGGTAAGCGAGCTGGAAGCGGTCTTCATCCAAGGCGCGACGCAACTGCGCGACCCATTGCATCTCCCCGCGCCGCCTCGCCAGTTCGGCATCTTCGGTCTCGTAGACATGGACCCTGTTGCGTCCGCTGTCCTTGGCCATGTAGCAGGCGGCGTCGGCCGCGCTCATGGCGTCGGCCACCGTGTCGGTGTCCGCGTTGATGGCCACCACCCCGATGCTCACGCCCACCGAGAAGGTCTTTTCCTCCCAGGCAAACCGGAAATCCTGCACGACATCCCGCAGCTGGTTGGCGACCTGCAGTGCGCGGTTCAGGGCGCAGGAGCCGAACAGCACTCCGAACTCGTCGCCCCCGAGGCGTGCCAGGGTGTCGGACTGGCGGACCGACCCCTCCAGCAGGGTGGCCAGCTGACGCAGCATCTCGTCGCCGGCCCCATGCCCGCAGGTGTCGTTCACCACCTTGAACTGATCGAGATCCATGAAGCACAACACATGCTCGTCGCCGCTGGTGCGGGCCGACTCCAGGGCTTGAGCGAGCCGCGCTTCGAAGTCGCGCCGGTTCACCAGTCCGGTCAGTGCGTCGTGGGTTGCAAGAAAGTCCATCCTGCGGGCCATGGCGCGAGCATCGGTCACGTCCCGGAACACCACCACCGCGCCGGTCACTTCGCCGTTCTCGAACAGGGGATTGGAAGAGTACTCCACCGGAAAGCACTCGCCGTTGCGCTGCCACAGGACTTCGGCATCCGACCACAGACTGCGCCCGTCCCGGATGGTTCGATAGATGCTGCACTCCTCAAGGGGCAGCGGGCTGCCGTCTTCGCCGCTGTGATGCACCAGCTCATGCACGTTGCGTCCCTTGATGTCGGCGGGACTGTAGCCCAGCAGGCGGGCGGCTGCCGCGTTCAGGAACGTGCAGCGCAGGTTGCGATCCACACCGAAGATGCCGTCGCTGGTGGATTCCAGCAGCAGCCGGTTGTACTCCATCAGCCGGCGCAGCTCCTGTTCGGCCTGTCGGCGCTCGCTGATATCGACGAAGGTCACCACCGTACCGATGAGCTGCTGGTCCTTGTACACCGGATGGGACCACCACTCCACCGGCAGACTGGTGCCGTCGGCCCGCCAGTGCACTTCCTGGTCCGAATGTCCGCTGGTTCCCGCCAGTGTCGCGCGCCGGGCGACGCAGTCTTCCTTGGGATAGGGTCGACCGTCCGGGTGGTGGTGATGAATCAGCTCATGGATGTTCTTGCCCAGCATTTCGCTTTCGTGCCGGTAGCCCAGCATGCGCACACAGGCGGGGTTGACGAACGTGCAACGACCCTGCAGGTCGGCCCCATAGATTGCCTCGGCGGTGTACTCCATGAGCAGCCGCACCTGCGTCTCCTGGTTGCGCTGCTGCACCCGCAACATGTGGGTATGCACCGCCAGGGCCGCCTCATGGGCGAACGCCTCCATAAGCGATATGTCGCCCACGTCATACTCACGCCGGCGCGCGTGTTCGACGGTTGCCAGCACGCCGACTGCTCGGCTGTCCACGCACAGCGGCGCGTTCAGCGCCGAGCGAACACCCAGCTGCGTGCGCAGGGTTTCGTTGGCGCGGGTGTCGGTTGCAACGTCCGAGACGGCCAGGGTGGCGCCCTGGTTGAAGCTCCACGCGGCCATGGAGCTGTCGTCCAGGGACAGGCGGAAATGACCGTCGGGAGCGTACGCCAGCCCGGTGCGCGCAACACAGACCAGCTCGCGGCCGTCGTCGCTTTGCAGCAGCAGGAAAACCTGGTCTCCGCCCACCGTTGCCTGACAGAGATCGACGATACGCGTCGCCACCTCGCCGATGGATGTGTCGCTGCCGCCGTCGCGCAGCAGCCGGTTGTGGATATGCAGCAGCTCGCTCTGGGCATTGAGGTCGCGGAGCAGGCGGCGGTAGCCGAAGGCGAGCACGCCGAGCTCGTCGGTGGAGTTGGGGTGCAGGGCCGCCAGGTTCTGGACCGTCAGCGCACGGGGACCGGCCAGCACCACTTGAAGGGGCTGCAGGGAGAGGCCGAAGCTGCGCACGAACAGCAGGCTGCCCAGTACGGCAAGCACCTCCAACACGAGCCAGACCAGAAACGTCTCGAAATCGAAGAAGCCGGTGCGACCCCAGTAGTACTGCACGATCATGGTGTCGACCAACAACGGGACCATGGCGCCGATGAGGAAGACCTTCGCAGTGATGGTGACCTGGGGGCGCCGCAGGGGCAGCCCTCGTACCACCTGTCCGAACAGGTCCAGAATGCGAAAGAAGATCGGCAGTCCCACGACGATGGAGACGATCAGCGCCACCAGGTGGATGCGGAACCAGTCGATGGGTTGCGCGTGGTAGCCGGCGTAGCGCTCGGCGCTGAGAATGACCGACGCCGGTGCCGCCAGCAGGTAGGCGACGAAGACGCCCCAGAAGTGCAGGGGAAAACGATCCATGCGGGCGAGCGCCGCCTCGGTGTCGGCGGTGTCTGGATTTCGCAGATAGTCGGCCAGCGGGGCCGAGTAGCGGTTGAAATACCAGAGCGCAAAGACCAGCGAGCCCACGATGAAGCCCGGTTCCACAGGGGCGGAGAGAATGGCGCCTATCTGACTCGGGCTGAACATGCCAACGAACAGCAAAAAGCTGAGCCCGAGTACCGGTGGCACCGTCCACGCCAGTAGGATGAAGCGGCGGAACCGGCGCCGGAATGCCCGCTCGCTGATCGGAGCCGGCAGATCGTCATTTCGATGGGGCATCAACTTCTCGCTTTATCCTGCACATACGTCCAATGCCGATCGTCCACGGCAACGATTCCGGGGGCGCACACCCTCCTTTTGGTATCGGTTCGTCAGGGGCCTTTCTGAAGCGTTTCCGCACACGGTTTTCGCGACCCTGGGCCGACCGCCAAGGCTTGTGCGGCTGCCGGTGGAAATCGCGGTTTTTTGTTGTGGGGAGCGGTGTTGTGGCATCACGCGGTGGAGGGCTGTGGAGGACTCCGTCAACGGCTACAGCCCCTGGCGCCACGCCCGCGACGAAGGATGTTGGCTATGCTCCGGGTAGCGAACCCCGGTACACCGGGGCGCCGGATGCCGGCTTCTCAGCCACAACAGCGACGGTCTCTGTAGTGTTAACAGGCACTAAGCGGAGGAGATATGCCTTTCCATGAAACGGAGCTCTGCGGCCGGGTCGCCCTGGTGACGGGCGGCAGCCGGGGGATCGGTCGGGCGGTGGCTCAACAACTGGCCCGGGCGGGCGTCAAAGTGGCCATCGGTTATCGCAGCGGCCAGGTGCCGGCGGAGCAGCTGTGCCGGTCCCTGGCCGACGAGGGACACCGGGCCCTCGCGGTGGGTGCCGACGTGGCCGATCCGGCCGCCCTCGACGACATGGTACGTGCCACCGAGGCCGGTCTCGGTCCGGTGGACATCCTCGTTTCCAACGCGGGTTCCGTGCGCCGGCGGTCCCTGGCGGAGCTGGACACCGACACCTGGGACCGGACCATGCACGAACATGTGCGGGCCGCCTTTGTGCTGGCCCAGCGAACGGTCCCCGGCATGCAGGCGCGCGGCTGGGGCCGCATCGTGCTCATGTCCTCGGTGGCCGCCTTTTCAGGCGGCATTGTCGGGCCCCATTACACCGCCGCCAAGGCGGCGCTGATCGGCCTGACCCACTCCCTGGGCGCGGCATTCGCCAAGGACGGCATCACCGTCAACGCCATCGCACCCGCCCTGATCGAGACCGGCGCGCTGGCCGAATTGGGAACCCCCGCAGATCTCGCCCGCCGCATTCCCGCCGGCCGCCTGGGCCAGCCGGAGGAAGTGGCCGATCTGGTGATGGCGCTGGTCCGCAACGGCTTCATCACGGGCCAGACCGTCGGTATCGACGGCGGCCT
>CAZNBB010000144.1:0-8602 GCA_964571225.1 uncultured Gammaproteobacteria bacterium | reverse complement strand
TGAACCAGCGATTGGCCAGCAGCCGTCCGGCCAGGAAAGCGCGCAGTCCGGCGGGTATCCGGTCGGCCGCGCCGGCACTACCCTCCCCGAAGCGGCTTACCAAGCTGTCCCGGTAGGCTGCCAGCCGTTCGCGACCATAATCCCCGCCCGCCGCCACGATGGTATCGGCTGCCAGCAGGCCCGATTCCACCGCCGGCCTTATGCCTTCACCGCTCTGGGGATAGGCCAGCCCGGCGGCGTCGCCCACCAGCAGGACCCCGTCGTCGACCACCTCGCGGGGCCCATGCCCGTACAAGAGGTAGGCGTGGCCGTGGAATCGGCCCGGAATGTCCGCCGGTATGCGGCCCTGCCCGGCCAGGTACGCGCAGAAGGCCTGCAGGCGTTCGCCGAGCTTGTGGTTGTCCTCGCGCCCCAGACCGATATTGAGGTAGTCGCCCTTGCGGAAACACCAGCCGTACCCCATTAGATCATCGCAGAAGTACAGCTCGGGCACTTCCGCCTGCACGCGACAACTGTCGCGCTGGGCGTCATCCATCCGAAACTCGATTTCCTTCGCGGCAACCACCGACTCACTGCTGCCCAGCTTGGCACCCAGGACCCGCGCCACCGGACAGAAATGGCCGCCGGCGCCCACCACCACAGATGCGCGGATGCGCCCGTTGACGACCCACGCACCGTCGCCACTGTGATCCATGGACTCGAATCGCTCGCCCAGGCGCAGCTCCGCACCCGAGCGTTGCAGCAGGTACTCGTCGAACTCGCAACGCCGAATGCCGTAGCTGACCGTGCGGCCGTAATCGGTGCGCACCGGCACGCCGCCGATGGTGCCGCTGAGAAAGCCGGTGATCGGTTGCAGAGTGCGGGTGCGGCCGTAGTCGACCAGATCCACTTCCAGGGTCTCCATCACCGCGGGGGTCACCCAGCCGGCGCAGACCTTGTCGCGGGGAAAACGCGCCTTGTCCAGCACCGCCACGCTCAGACCCTGCTGCACAAGACGGCGGGCGCAGGAGGAGCCCGCGGGCCCGCCTCCGACGATCAACACATCGTACCCGTCCATGGCTTACTGTTCCCTGTACAGGTAGTCCCGGGTCCAGGGCACCCGGTTACTGCCGGAGCGGTTGAATACCACCTGGAAGAGCTGCAGATCGCCATTGATGAACGCAGCGATGGAACCGGCCAGATACAAGCGCCAGGTCCGCACGAATACCTCGTCGAACATCTCGGCGACGCGGTCCTCCACATCCCGATAGCGCGCGTACCAGTGGTCCAGCGTGCGCGCGTAGTGCAGACGCAGGTTCTCCACATCCACCACCGAAAAGCGCGCCGGCTCGAAGATGCTCATCATCTCCCCCAGACTGGGCGGGCAGGCCCCTGGGAAGATCCGCTTTTCGATCCAGGCATTCATCAACCCGGGGCGGTCCCGGCCGATGGAGTGGATCAGGCCGCGGCCCTCGCGCTTGAGGCAGCGGTTGATGGTGTCCCCGAGTTGCTGGTAGTTGGCCACCCCCACATGCTCCAGCATGCCCACCGACACGAAGGCATCGTACCCGCCGGAGATCTCCCGGTAGTCACCTTCCACGAACTCCACCCGGTCGGCCAGGCCCTCGGCCTGGGCACGGTCGCGGGCGTATGCCAATTGCTCATTGGAGATGTTGTAGGCCCGCACGTTGACCCCGTAGTGGCGGGCCATATGCAACGCCAGCGCGCCCCACCCGCAACCGGCCTCCACCACCGTCTCGCCGGGCTCCAGACGCAGCTTGCGGCACACATAATCCAGTTTGGCGGTCTGGGCGTCTTCCAGAGTGGTGTCTTCGGTGGGGAAATAGGCACAGGTATACACCATCTGCCGGTCCAGCCACAGGCGGTAGAACTCGTTGCCGATATCGTAGTGGTGGTGGATGTTATGGCGGGACTGGTCGAGGGTATTGCGCCGCGGCCGATAGAGCCGCTCCATCAGGCGATCCTTCAGCTTGCCCGAACCGGCACCGGAAAGAGCCCGGTAGATGGCCACCAGCACATCGGGCAGATCGCCGTCCACATCGATGCGCCCATTGCCGTAACCCTCGCCGAACTCCAGGTCCGGGTTCAGAACCAGCCGGTATAGCATCGCCCGGTCCCGTATCAACACCCGCCCCACCGGGGTGCCACCAGCGGGAGTCAGCTCCTGGCCGTCCCACAGCACCAGTGTTATCGGGGGCCTGCCGCATGCCGCCAGCATGCGTGTGAGCAGGCGCTTCTCCATGGCAACCACACGTCCGGTCTCTCCCGACGACTCGCCGGAAAGGTCCGGCACGCTGACCAACTCGGCCTTGTCTCGCTTCATGACATCCACCCCTGAAGGCAGCCAGTGATCGATTCGATTGCGTGCCACCCCCGCAGGGATCGACAAGGCGGTCGGCACCCGGATGCCGACGCACCGGAACGCAACATCTTGTTGTACGTTAAGGTTAACCAAGGATGAGCCGCCGTAAAACCCCGGCGCCCGACCGGCCGGTACCCACGCCGGGATAGCGGGACGTCAAGGCGGGCGGGGACCGGCCGCTAACAGCTGCAATACGGCCCCGTCCCAGACGCCCGACGGGGGATCCTCAACGTTGATGCGCCCGCAAGGCGGTAATCGCGCCGTGTTCAGCCAGTTTCCAAACGGTCCGGTCCGAGACCGCGAAGAGCCTTCATCTGCCGCACCGGGCGGAACGCACGGCAACGTCCCCGGCACCGAGGCTCAACTACGCCGGCTCGTCGAAGGCGTACCCGACATATTGTTCACCCTGAATCCCCACACGCTGGGCGTGACCTTCGTCAACGGCGCCGTACGACAGTTGCTGGGGGTGCCGCCCCAGGCGTTTGTCGACGAGCCGCGGCTGTGGCAACTGCTGTTGCCCGAACAGGACCGCGACGTCGTCACAGCGCAGGTGCGCGAATTTCTGGCCGGGACCGGTTCCCTACTCACGCTGAGGCTGCGTATGCAGCCTAGGAACCGCCCGGAGCTGCGCGTCTTCGAGGTCCGTGCCCTGATCGAACGGGACGCCAACGGTCACGCAATATCGAACATGGGAGTGCTTACGGACGTCACCGAGCGCCTGCGGGCCGAACAGCGCCAACAGGAAACCAACGCGCACCTGCAGGCGCTGTACGAAGCCTCGCCGGACATGATCTTCCTGCACCGCCCGGACGGCACCATCCTGGACGCCAACGCCCACGCCCTACAGACCCTCGGCTACGACCGGGACACCATGCTCGCCCTGCCCCTGCGGGCCCTGATCGCGGGGCCGGAATCCGAGGAGGAAGCCAAGGCGCGGTTGACCCGCGCCGGTCGGGGCGAGACGGTGGACCTGGAAGGGCTGGTGCGCCGACGGGACGGCAGCACCTTCCCGGTGGAGGTACGGTTGCGCCGGCTGGAGGGCACCGACAGTCCCACCGGCAACGTGCTGGCAGTGGTACGGGACATTGGCGCCCGCAGGCGGGCCGAGTCCGCCCTGAGCCGTACCAATCGCGCGCTGAAGGCGCTGAGCGCCTGCAACCGCGCGCTGGTGCGCAACGCCGACGAGCAGCAGCTCCTCAACGCCATCTGCCGGGTAGTGGTGGACACCGCGGGCTACCGGTTCGCATGGGTGGGCTACATTGAGCGCGATCCACGCAAGAGCGCCCGTCCAGTGGCGTGGGCCGGCCGCGAAGACGGCTACCTGAGCGCATGGCCCATGGTCTGGGCGGATGTGCCCGAAGGGCAAGGCCCGTTCGGACTGGCCGTGCGCACGGGGACGCCGGTGGCGATGAACGTGGCGGACGATCCGCGCTTCCAGCCCTGGCGCGAGGAAGCCACCAAGCGCGGCTTCGCGTCGACCATCGCGCTGCCCCTGAGCCTCGACGGCAAGGTGTTTGGAACGCTGAGCATCTACGCCGCGGACCCGGATGCCTTCGACAGCCAGGAAACCGACCTGCTGACCGAACTGGCTAGCGACCTGGCCTTCGGCATCGGCGTCCTGCGCGAGCGTGTCGAGCGGCGACGGGCCGAGAACGCCCTGCGCGCGAGCGAGGCGCGGCTGCGCAAAGCCCAGCAGATCGCCCACATGGGCAACTGGGAATGGGATATGAGCAGCGATTCTTTCAGATGCTCACCCGAAACCGCCCGGGTCCTGGGTCTTGCCGGGCGGCACTGCCCGCGGAACCGGGCGGAATTTCTCGGCGCCGTCCACCCGGACGACCGGGGGAAAGTCGATGCCGCGCTGCACAGAACGGCCGAGCACCGGGCCCCCTTCAACCTGGACTATCGTCTGGTCACCGCGGACGGCTCCACCAAGGTGATCCATTGCCTGGCCGAAACGGTGTCCGACCCGACGGGCGAACCTCAGAAGATGGTGGGCGTAGTTCAGGACATCAGCCGGCGCAAGGAAATCGAGGACAGCCTGCGACAATCCGCGACCGTGTTCGAGTGTACCGCCGACGGGGTGGTCATCACCGACGCCGAACGGCGCATCGTGGCTGTCAATCCGGCCTACAGCCGCATCACGGGCTACCTGGCCGAAGAAGTGATGGGCCGTAATCCGGGTGTCATCAAATCAGGTATGCATGACCGGACGTTCTACCGGGCCATGTACGATTCCCTGGCGCAAACCGGACAATGGCAGGGTGAAATCTACAACCGGCGCAAGAACGGGGAAGTCTACCCGGAGTGGTTGACGGTCAGCACCGTCAGAAACGAGCAGCAAACGGTCACCCACTACGTGGGGGTGTTCTCCGACATTTCGGCCATCAAGGAATCCCAACGCAAGCTCGACCACCTGGCCCACCACGATCCCCTGACAGGTCTTCCGAACCGGCTGCTGCTGCTAGAGCGGGTGGATCATGCACTGACGGTCGCCCGCCGCCATGAACACGCGGTGGCCGTCATGTTTCTGGACCTGGACCGATTCAAGAACATCAACGACTCCCTGGGGCATCCGGCGGGCGACGACCTGCTGCGGGAAGTGGCTGCCCGCCTGACTCGCCAGATGCGCGAGGAAGATACGGTGGCGCGCCTGGGCGGCGACGAATTCGTCATCCTGCTGGAAGACAGCCCGACGGTCGTCGATATCGGCCACGTGGCGCGCAAGATACTGTCGGCACTGGAAGCCCCTTTCTCCCTCAACGGCAGGGAGGTCTATATCACCGCCAGCGTCGGTGTGGCGATTTCCCCCCGGGACGGCGACGATGCGCGGACCATGCTCAAGAACGCCGATGCCGCCATGTATCGGGCCAAGGAACTCGGCCGCAACACCTATCAGTATTACACTGCCGACCTCACCGCCGCCGCCTGCGAGCGCTTCGAGCTGGAAAACAGCCTGCGGCGCGCCATCGACCGCCGGGAATTCGAGCTCCACTACCAGATCCAGGTCAGTGCCCGCACCGGCGAGGTCACGGGCGTGGAAGCGCTGGTGCGCTGGCACCATCCGGAACTGGGGCTGATACCGCCGGACCGGTTCATTCCGCTGGCCGAGGAAACCGGACTCATTCTTCCGCTGGGCCGTTGGATATTGAGCGCCGCCTGTCTGCAGGCAGCGGCGTGGCGACGGGAGGGCTATCCCCCGATCCGCATGGCCGTGAACCTGTCGGGCCGCCAGTTGGCCGACGAGGGCTTGCCGGCCGCCGTGCGCGCGGCCATCGAGGACAGCGGCATCGATCCGCACCTGCTGGAACTGGAGCTGACCGAAAGCGCCCTCATGGCCAACCCCCAGGCCGCCCACATCCTGCAGAGCCTCAAGGCCGGCGGCGTGGAGCTGGCCATCGACGATTTCGGCACCGGCTACTCCTCCCTGGGGCGCCTGCAGCGTTTCCCCATCGACCGACTCAAGATCGATCGCTCGTTCGTGGAGCATATCGTCTGCAACCCGGACGACCAGTCCATCGCGACCGCCATCATCGCCATGGCCCACAGCCTGGAAATGGAGGTGGTGGCCGAGGGCATCGAAGACCGCGCGCAGCTGACGACACTGGTACGCCATCAATGCGACGAGATGCAGGGCTACTACTTCAGCCGGCCGCTGCCCGCCGAGCAGGCCGCCGCGCTGCTGGACCGCCGATTCACCGAGCCGGCGGTATCCCGCGACACGCGCCCGACCCTGCTGCTGGTGGACGACCAACCCACCGTACTGTCGACGCTTGAGGCGACCCTGCGCCCAGGCGGGTACCGCATTTTCACCGCCCGCAGCGCCCAGGACGCGTTCCACATCCTGGCCCTGGAGTCGGTGGACGTGCTGATCTGCGACGATCGAATGCCGGAAATGAGCGGCACGGAGCTGCTGGTACGGGTGAAGGAAATCCACCCGGCCGTGGTGCGCATCATGTTGACGGGCTACGCGGACACGGAAACCATTACCCAGGCCGTAAACCGCGGCGGCGTGTACAAATTCCTCACCAAACCCTGGGAACCGGCCACCCTGCAGGCCGAAGTCGAGGAGACTTTCCGGCATCTGCAGTCCGCCCGCCGCCATCAGACCCCGGGCCCCCTGGAAACCGCTGCACAGGTCGCTCAAGTGGACGATCGCGAGGCGAAAAGGGAGGGGGAAGCGCAGTTTGCAGGCAAGTAACTGAAAGCGGTCCGAACGCCGTTGCAGCCCCGTGAGGGCCGCTTCAGCGGCCTGTGCGGAGATTTGTTCGGGGCGGCGGCGCGGGTGCCGTCGCACGTCGACGATCCGGCCAAGGCCGGAGAGCAGCGGCGGATGCCGGGTTCCGGGCCACCCCGGAAGGGCTCACGAGAGCTTGTCGCCCTTGCATAGGACCGGCGAGGTTGCTAATTTGAAGGCCCGCTGTTGCACGTCCGCGCCCGCCCGGCGCCGCCCCTCCCGGATACGCAATCCTCCGGTTTCAGCAGCCCTTCTGCGACAGTTCGCTGCCACCATGAGCAGGGCCGTGACCTTGACCTGGAGCAAAGCCGACACAGGTCATTGGCGGTAACATTGCGCGGGATTGAAGGCCGACGGCAGTGGACCAGGCGGCAATCGACACCGGGACGTGAACAAGGCCGGCCCCGCAGGCCGGTTCAGGAACCTTCTGTGATGCCTGCAGGAACAGGCGACAGCCACGATGAACACGCATGAACGAGCAAGAGCAGGAAAACACTCTCCGGGTATCGTTGCATACCCGTTTGTTGGGCTATTTTCTCCCCTACACCTCGGACGAGGGACGGCCGCGCTGGTCGCCTGACTTCCATCTGCGCTACGCACGACGCTACGTAAGCCGCAACGGCACCATTGCCCTGTTGCTGCTGGGGTTGGCCGTGCTCTTCCGGGGCATGGAGCTCGAGGTGCTGGGTTGGAGCACATTGATAACCGGTTGCATCTTCGGGTGTATCGGAGCCTTCATGCTGGGCGCCCTGAAGCACCAAAGCGAACGGGACTGACCTCGCGGGCCGATGGCCACGGGGTAGCCGATGGATAGGTCACCACGCAACCTATCCGGGACGTCCCTCAGCCGCTAGGGTGTCGTTTACCGAGCACGTGCACGGTGCTCGCCTGCGGCCCCTGCGCGCCCTGTTCCTCGCTGAAGCGCACCTCATCGCCCACCTGCAACCGGTCGAAGTGGCCATCGACCACACTGTGGCGGTGGAAGTAGACATCCCGTCCGTCCGGCGTGCGAATGCGTCCATAGTCGTCCGCGGGCACCAATTCGCTGATGCGCCCAACGGGTGTCGACTCATGGGTCTTGACCTCCTGGCGCTGGCGCCTGGCATAGTCTTCCAGACGCCGTTCCAGCGCATCGAACGCGTCGCGCAGGGCAACGTAGACGTCTTCGTGGCCATGGTTCAGGCCCGCGTCGCGGCTCGCCACCAGTTCGTCCCCCGGCACCGTCAAATCCACCCGCACCTGGTATAACGTTCCCTGATGATGGTGTTGATGGGGCGCCTCAATGGCTACCCGACACGCCATGATGCGACCGAAAAGCCGATCGAGTTTGTCCGCCCGCTCGCGCACTTTTGCTTCCACGGCCGGCGAAGGCTCCATATGGCGAAAGGTAATTTGCAGTGGCAGTTGCATATTGCTTTCCTCTTTCCATGCCGCTCCGTTCTCTTGAATATAGGTTCTCCCCCCGGAGCCGCCCCACGCCATGACCGGCGTCAACTTCCCGCACCGCGTCCCCGCCGGAAACCGCAGCGCCTGTGAGACCACTACATGACTGAAATCCGAAAAAACCAAGGCGCCACGGAAAACACGGAAAGCACGGACGAAGAAATTCGGGCAGCCACGTAGGGCGCAACAACCGAAGGGCATTGCGCCGGACAGTCCAAAGGCCTTCGGAGCCACGGAACCCACGGAATCCACGGAAGGAAGGATTGGGAACGGCAACGCGAATCTCTTGCATGGCGCGACATCCTTCCGCTTGCACACTCCGGATGAACACGGTTTTCCCCCCAACTCCACGAGTCCACCATGTTTTCCAACCCTACGGCGCTGCGGCTTCCGTGGTGCCTTGGCTTTTCCTTTCAACTTTTCCGTGGCTCTTGCGAACGCTTTCCGGCCCCACTTTTGAATCTCGTGTCCGTCGATTCGGTGGGTTCCGCGGCTCCCAGGATTTCGGGCCTGTCGTGCGGTGCGGTTCAGTTATCGCGCCCAAACCGCAAGTCCGCCAC
>CAZNBB010000143.1:4686-8625 GCA_964571225.1 uncultured Gammaproteobacteria bacterium | reverse complement strand
TGACCAAACCTCGCTCCTCGCGCCTTGATTGGCGGCTTCTCAGCCACAACAGCGACGATCTCTATAGTGTTAACAGGCCCTAGGAAAGCTCTGCAGGGAGCCATGCTATAGCAGCTCATGCATGCGGGCAACGTGCGCTGGCCGCGAGTGTTCGGTTCAACTTCCGCCGCTGGTGATCTGGGCGATTTCCTCGGTGCCCAGGGTTTCCTTCTCCAGCAGCCGTTCGGCAAGCGCCTCCAGGCGGTCCCGGTGTTGCTGGATCAGTTGTTCGCCTTTTTCTTCGAGGTTCTTGATGAGCTTGCGGACCTCGTCGTCGATGATGCGGGCGGTATGTTCGCTGTAGTCGCGCTCGTGGCCCATTTCGCGGCCCAGGAAGACATGCTCCTCGCCATGGCGGAACGCCACCGGCCCGAGCGTGTCGTTCATGCCCCATTGGGAAATCATGCGGCGCGCCAGCCGGGTGGCCTGTTTGAGATCGGCTTCGGCGCCGGAGCTGACTTCGCCGAACACCAGTTTCTCGGAGATGCGCCCGCCCAACATGACGCCGATCCAGTCCAGTGCGTAGCTGTAGCGGATGTTGTTGCGGTCCTCTTCCTGGGTCTGCTCGGTCGCGCCCAGTGCGCGGCCCCGCGGGATGATGGTGACCTTGTCGGGCGGATCCGCGTGTGGCAGCAGGCTGGCCATCAACACGTGGCCGGATTCGTGGTAGGCGACCAGGCGCTTCTCGTCGTCGCTCAAGATGGTATCGCGCTCCTGGCCCAGCACGATGGTGTCGCGGGCCCGGTCGAAGGCTGCCATGTCGACGGTCTGACGCCGCTCCCGGCCGGCCAGCAGGGCCGCTTCGTTGACCAGGTTTTCCAGATCGGCACCGGCGAATCCCACCGTGCGGCCGGCGATCTTTTCCAGATCCACGTCGTCGGCAAGCGGTACGTGGCGGCTGTGCACGGCCAGGATGGCCTTGCGGGCCTTCTTGTCGGGAAGCTCCATGGTGATCTTGCGGTCGAAGCGCCCCGGGCGCAGCAGCGCGGAATCCAACACGTCCGGGCGGTTGGTGGCCGCCAGCACCACCACGGTCTGGTGCGCCTCGAATCCGTCCATCTCCGAGAGGATCTGGTTGAGGGTCTGTTCGCGCTCGTCGTGGCCGCCGCCCAGGCCGGTGCCGCGGGCGCGCCCCACCGAGTCGATCTCGTCGATGAAGATGACCGCCGGGGCTTCGCGCTTGGCATTTTCGAACATGTCCCGGACCCGGGAGGCGCCCACCCCCACGAACATTTCGATGAATTCCGATCCGCTGATGCTGTAGAAGGGCACGTCGGCTTCGCCGGCCACCGCCTTGGCCAGCAGGGTCTTGCCGGTCCCCGGTTGTCCGATCAGCAGGATGCCCTTGGGAATCTTCGCACCCAGGGTGCGGTAGCGCTGCGGATCCTTCAGGTAATCGATGATCTCGTGCAGGTCCCGCTTGGCGTTCTCGGCGCCGGCCACGTCGTCGAAAGTGGTGTTGCTGGAGCCTTTGCGAAAGCGCTTGGCCCGCGACTTGCCGACGCCGAACGGCCCGCCGCCGCCCTGGCCACCGGTCATGCGTTGCTGCATGCGCCATGAGGCGTAGAACAGTAGGCCGAGAATCAGTATCCAGGGCAAAGTGCCCACCAAGAGGCGTTCCCACCAGGAACCACCGGTGGTCTTGGCGTGGATGGTGACATTGTGGGATTGCATAAGCGGCAAAAGTTGGGGATCGGTCAGCGGTGGCCGGGTGGTCGTGAAGGGGATACCTTTGGGCTTGCCACCGTTGCCAGTAGCGGTTGCTTGCGCATTGCCGTTGCCCTGACCGGCTCTGCCGCTGTTGCTCTGCTTCTGCCCGCTGCCGCTCGAGTTGTGGCTCTGGGCGTTTCCGTGGTTTTGGCTCTGGCTCTGGGACTTGGCCGCGCCGTTGCCCTGGGCCTTACCGCCGGACTGGGCGCCCGCCACCTTGGTGCCGGGCTTGAGCAGACCGGTGATCTGCTGGCCCTGGAGGGTGACCTCCACCACGTTGCCCTGCTGCAACTGGTGTTTGAAGGCACTGTAGGACAGGGAATGGACGCCGGCGTTCTCGCGGGTGCTCATCCAGTACGCGAGAAAGATCATGACGATCAGATAGGGAATGAGCAGACGCCAGTTGAACCCTCCACCGGGCTCGTTTCCTGATGACTTTTCTCCCTGCGATGCCATGTTGATTTCCTCGAGTGGCGGTCGGGACCGGAGCGTGCCGCCGCCCGCGCGACCGCCGGCGCGCGGCCGGCTTCAGAACGCGGGCACGGTCATTCCCCCGGCCGGGCCGGGGTTGAGCGAAAGTGCAGGCCTTCAATGAATGGTGACTGCTCAGTGACCGGCGGGTTCCCGCGTATGGGATTGCGCCACAGTCCGGAAGGTTTCAATCCCTGGTGAAACAAGTCAGATAGTTGACGGTTACGTCCCGTCCCAGCCGGTACTCGCCCGTCAACGGATTGTAGGTCATGCCACTCAGGTCGCGCAGATGCAGCCCCGCCCGCCGTGCCCAGCTTTCCAGTTCCGATGGCCGTATGAACTTCCCGTAGTCGTGGGTGCCTTTCGGCAGCATGCGCAGCAGGTATTCGGCCCCGACGATGGCGAACAGATACGCTTTGGGATTCCGGTTGATGGTGGAGAAGAACACCGTTCCGCCGGGTTTGACCATCCGGGCGCAGGCATCCACCACGGACGCCGGGTCCGGCACATGCTCGAGCATCTCCAGGCAGGTCACCACATCGAAGCCCTCCGGGTGCTCGTCCGCCATGGCTTCGGCGGTGATCCGGCGGTAGTTCACTTCCAACTGGGATTCCAGCAGGTGCAGGCGCGCCACCGACAACGGTGCTTCGCCCATGTCGATGCCGGTGACCCGGGCGCCGCGTCGTGCCATGCCCTCGCTGAGCAGGCCGCCGCCGCACCCGACGTCGATCACCTGTCTGTCGGTCAGCCCCGCCAGGCGATCGATGTAGTCCAGACGCAGCGGATTGATGTCGTGCAGGGGCTTGAACTCGCTGTGCGGATCCCACCAGCGGGCGGCCAGGGTTTCGAATTTGGCGATTTCCCCGGCGTCAATGTTGTGGACGGCATCGTTCATGGCAGGCAGTACCTTTCTCGGGTGCGTTAGGGCCTGTTAACAGGCCCCAGCGGCGTCACGCCGGCTCGGCATACAGCCCCGGCATGCCCACATAACCGGGCAGTTTGCGAACCCGCGCGAACCAGCGGCGGATGGCCGGCCGGGCGTGCAGATCGAAACCGCCTTCCCCGGCCAGTGCGACGTAAGGGTAGCACGCCACATCCGCCACCGTCCGCCGTTCCAGGGCGAGCCACTCGCGGGTGTCCAGATGCTTCTCCAGCAGGTCCAGGGCACGGGCGCCCATGGCCCTGCAGTCGTCCAGGTCCCCGGGGCGGCGAAATTTCAGGATGGCCCGGGTGCGTGCCAGTCCGTACAGCACCTCGTTGCCGGCCACCGCGAGCCACTGTTGGACCGCCGCCAGGGACGCCGCCTCATCGGGCAGCCACGAGGCGTCCCCGTAGTGCCGTGCCAGGTATACCAGAATGGCCTGTGAGTCCCAGATCACCAGATCGCCGTCCGTCAGCACCGGCACCTGGGCGCGGGGGTTGAGTCGTAGAAACTCCCGCGTGCGCTCTTCGCCGTGCATGAGGTCCACCGTCACCGGTTCCCATTCCAGGCCGAGCAGCGACAACAGCAGCCGCACCTTGTAGCAGTTGCCCGAGAGCTCGAAGTCGTACAACTTGATCATGAGTCAGTCCCTTCAAAAATGTGCGACGGAAAACATTAGAGCCACGGAACCCACGGAATCCACGGAATGGGTCTTCAATCAAGAACAAAGGCGCCACGGAACACACGGAAAGCACGGAAGAATACAAGGGCGCAATAAGCGCAGCGCATTGCGCCGG
>CAZNBB010000143.1:0-4586 GCA_964571225.1 uncultured Gammaproteobacteria bacterium | reverse complement strand
AGGGCGCAATAAGCGCAGCGCATTGCGCCGGATGGTTGGGATACGTGGTGGACCCGCGGAGGGGGCGGGGATGTCGTATTCATCGGGAGTGTGCAGACAGAAGGATATGGCACCATGCAAAAGAGCTGCCGTGCTGCTCCAAATTCTTCCGTCCGTGGATTCCGTGGGTTCCGTGGCTCTCATAGAGTGTTTCGGGTGTCCGGCGCAATGCGCTGCGCTTATTGCGCCCTACGTCACGAGTGGTTCCCGAATTCTTGCCTCCGTGCTTTCCGTGTTTTCCGTGGCGCATTTGGCTTTTTCTTCGGGTTGCGGCGTTGTGCTCAGTTCGGGTGCTCGTCGGTCGCGCGGATCTGGCGGCCCCACTGGCGGGCGCGGGCGGTGATTTCCTCCGGGTCCAGGGTAGTGAGCCGGCGGTCCTTGAGCAGGTGCCGGCCGGCGATCCATACGTCGGTGACCTTGTCGCGGCCGGTGGCGTAGACCAGTTGGGAAACCGGGTTGTAGACGGGTTGGGTTTCCAGCTCGTCCATGCGTACGGCCACCAAGTCGGCCCACTTGCCGGGCTCCAGGGAGCCGATCTGTTCGCTCCGGCCCAGGGCCATGGCGCCGTGCAGCGTGGCCATGCGCAGCACCGTGTGGGCGGGCACGGCGCTGGCGTCGCCGCTGACGGCCTTGGCCAGCAGGGCGGCGGTGCGCATCTCACCGAACATGTCCAGATCGTTGTTGCTGGCCGCCCCGTCGGTGCCGATGGCGACGGTGATGCCGGCGGCGTCCAGGCGCTGCACGGGGCAGAAGCCGCTGGCCAGTTTCAGGTTGGACTCCGGACAGTGCACAACCCGGCCGCCCGCGACCGCCAGACGGTCGATTTCCGAATCGCTGAGCTGGGTCATGTGGACCGCCAGCAGAGAAGGGGAGACCAGGCCCAGGCCGTGCAGGCGCTCCAGGGGCCGCACGCCGCCTTCGCGCACCGCCTGCTCCACCTCGAACGCGGTTTCATGCACATGCATGTGGATGGGCACTTCCAGCTCGTCGGCCAATACGCGCAAGCGTTCCAGGGGCTGGTCCGATACCGTGTAGGGCGCATGGGGCGCGAAGGCGGTACCGATCAGCGGGTCGTTGCGGTACTGGTCGTGGACCTCCAGGCCCTTGGCGATGTATTCGTCGGCGTCGGATGCCCAGGCGGTGGGGAAGTCGATGACGATCAGCCCCACGGTGGCGCGCATGCCGCAGGCCGCCGCCGCCCGGGCGGTGACTTCCGGAAAGAAGTACATATCGTTGAAGCAGGTGGTGCCGCCCCGGATCATCTCGGCCATGGCCAGTTGGCTGCCGTCGTGCACGAACTCCTCGTTGACCCAGCGCGACTCCGCGGGCCAGATGTGGCCCTTGAGCCATTCCATCAGGTGCAGGTCGTCGGCCAGTCCCCGCAGCAGGCTCATGGCCGCATGGGTGTGGGCGTTCACCAGGCCCGGGATCAGGATGTGGTCGCCCAGCTCCATGGTGGTGGCGGCGCGGTAGGTGGCGCAGGCCTGGTCGGTGGGCGTCAGTGCGACGATGCGGCCGTCGTGGACCGCCAGGCTGTGATGCTCGAGCACGACGCCGTCCGGCTCGACGGGCACGATCCAGCGGGCGTGCAGCAGAGTGTCTATGTCTTGCATAACGGTTCGCTGTGTGGTCGCGGAGGTCCGGGGCAGTATACGTCAAGAGCGGGTATTCGGGCCCGGAGGCTTGCGGGGCGGCGCACTCTCGATACGCGGTAGAGAGGCGTTGCGGTGTTCGGGGAGGGGTGCGGGTGTGATGTTGAACCGAGCGATGGGAAGCCCGACGACCCGCCATGTCAGACGGCTACGCCGCGTTCACCGATGACCCTATGCATCGCTCTCTTGCAGCCCCTGGGCACTGTGGGACAATGGGGGTCTGCGGTCTTCCCACGCCGCCGCAGATGCGACGCTCACAGATCGGGCTTAGGCGTACGAAACCCAACGACCCAACCACACACAGACATCGCCGGAAACATCAAGGCAACGACAAACGGGGACCCGCGTGACCAACGAACATGACACCGTACGGGCCGTGGAGTGGGCAGCAGGCGGCCTGCGACTGCTGGACCAACGCTATCTGCCGGCACGGGAGGACTACCTTGCGCCCGCCACTGCCCAGGAGGTGGCCGATGCCATCCGCGCCATGGTCGTGCGGGGCGCGCCGGCCATCGGCATCACGGCGGCCTACGGCGTGGTGCTGGCGGCGCGCGCGCGCTACGCCGCCCAACCCCTGGACTGGCGTGAGGGGCTGGAAGCCGACCTGGAGCTGCTGGCGGCGGCCCGGCCCACGGCCGTTAACCTGGCGTGGGCCCTGGACCGTATGCGCGGGTGCCTGTCGGCCATCGACGGCGATCCGGAGGGACCGCTGCTGGAGGAGGCCCGCGCCATCCACGAGGAGGACATTGCGGCCAATCATCTGATGGGCGATCTGGGCGCTGCCTTGCTGGAGGACGCCCGGGGTGTGCTGACTCACTGCAATACCGGTTCCCTGGCCACCGGCGGCTATGGCACCGCTCTGGGCGTGATCCGCAGCGCCTGGGCCGCCGGCCATGTCGGCAATGTCTACGCCGACGAGACCCGCCCCTGGCTGCAAGGTGCCCGGCTCACCGCCTGGGAACTGGTGCGGGACCACATTCCGGTGACCCTGATCGCCGACGGGGCCGCCGCCCATCTCATGGCCCAGGGCAAGGTGCAATGGGTGATCGTGGGCTCGGACCGCATTGCCGCCAACGGCGATGTGGCCAACAAGATCGGCACCTATGGCCTGGCGGTGGCGGCCCGTTACCACGGCGTTCGTTTCATGGTGGTGGCGCCTACCTCCACTGTGGACATGAACGTTGCCAGCGGCGCCGACATCCCCATCGAGACCCGCAGCCCCGAAGAAGTACTGAGCGTCGCCGGCCAACGGATCGCTGCCGCCGGCGCCGGCGCCTGGAACCCTGCCTTCGACGTGACGCCGGCCGCCCTGGTGGACGCCATTGTCACCGAGCGAGGGGTCGTGCGCCGGCCGGACGCCGCCAAGATGGCGGCGCTCATGGGCAGCCGCGCGGCCTAGCGGCTTTGGAAGGGGATGCGCCAGCGCTTGTTCCATATCGGATGTAGGGTGGGTTAGGCGCGTTGTCTGCGCCGTAACCCACCGCCGGCCGTGCCGTCCGGGCCCGCCGCAAGCCAAGGGCGTGTGCGGCTTCGCGCCGCCTGGTGGGTTACGCAATATGCGCTGGCCCACCCTCCAGTGGCACCTGACTAAGCGCCATTGTCCCCAGGGAAGCCGTATTTCCCTGGCCGTTGGCAACGGGGATCCGCCAGAGCTCGTGAGCTCGCCATAGACCGATTCTTACCAAGCTGCAGTACCTGACCCTTCTATGGTAGGATAGCCGGCTTGAGCGCCTCTCCGGGCGCCGTTCTCACAGAACCAAGGTGTCAGACGCCCGCTGATGGCCGAATTTGCCAAAGAAGTCCTGCCGGTCAATCTCGAAGACGAGATGAAACAGTCGTACCTCGATTACGCCATGAGCGTGATCGTGGGGCGCGCCCTGCCGGATGTACGCGACGGCCTCAAGCCGGTGCACCGTCGGGTGCTGTTCGCCATGAGCGAGCTCAGCAACGACTGGAACAAACCCTACAAGAAGTCGGCCCGCGTGGTCGGCGACGTCATCGGTAAATACCATCCCCACGGCGACACCGCCGTGTACGACACCATCGTGCGCATGGCCCAGCCGTTTTCCATGCGCTACATGCTGGTGGACGGGCAGGGCAACTTCGGGTCGGTGGACGGCGACGCACCGGCGGCCATGCGTTACACCGAAGTGCGCATGGCCCGCATCGCCCACGAGCTGCTGGCGGACCTCGACAAGGAGACCGTGGATTTCGTCCCCAACTACGACGAATCCGAGCAGGAACCTTCGGTCTTTCCCACCCGTGTGCCCAACTTGCTGGTCAACGGCTCCGCGGGCATTGCCGTGGGCATGGCCACCAACATTCCGCCCCACAACCTGACCGAGACCGTCAACGCCTGCCTGGCGTTGATCGAAAACCCGGACATCGACATCGACGGGCTGATGGAGCACATCCCGGGCCCCGATTTCCCCACCGCCGGCATCATCAACGGCGTACGGGGGATCCATGAGGCCTATCACACCGGGCGCGGGCGCATCTACGTGCGCGGCCGTACCCACGTGGAGACCGACGAGTCCAACGGCCGCCAGTCCATCGTGGTCACGGAGCTGCCCTATCAGGTCAACAAGGCCCGGCTGCTGGAGAAGATCGCCGAGCTGGTCAAGGAAAAGCGCATCGAGGGCATCTCGGAGCTGCGCGACGAGTCCGACAAGGACGGCATGCGCATGGTCATCGACCTGAAGCGGGGCGAGGTCGCCGAGGTGGTGCTGAACAATCTGTATCAGCACACCCAGCTGCAGAACGTGTTCGGCATCAACATGGTGGCGCTGGTGGACGGCCAGCCGCGCCTGCTCGATCTGAAGCAGACCCTGGAGGCCTTCGTACGCCACCGGCGGGACGTGGTGACCCGGCGCACGGTCTACGCCCTGCGCAAGG
>CAZNBB010000142.1:0-8687 GCA_964571225.1 uncultured Gammaproteobacteria bacterium | reverse complement strand
CCCCAAGACCCTCGCCGACTTCATTCGTGAAGCCCGCAGCCGCATCCGCGAGCTCAGCGCCGACGAGCTGGAGGAAATGATCGACGAGCGCGAAGAGCTGCTGCTGGTGGACGTGCGCGAAGCTGACGAATACCACGCCGGGCATATTCCGAAAGCGCTGTTGATCCCCCGGGGCATGCTGGAAGGCGCCGCCGATCCCAACAACAAACACCGGCTGGAAGCCCTGTACAGCGCACGCCAGCGTCCGGTGGTGGTCTATTGTGAGACCGGCGCCCGCAGCGCCCTGGCGGCCGACACCCTGCAGGAGATGGGCTTCGAGGAAGTCTACAACCTGGCCGGCGGCACGAAGATGTGGGAAGCCGAGGACCTGCCGCTGGTGCGCGACTGAGCGCCCCAACGGCCTGTCACCGCGTTGCACTGAAGCGCAGCTAGCCGACAGGAGGAACCCATTCAATGCCTCAACTGGTCAACGGCATCTGGCAGGAGGAATCCTTTGAGCCGCCCCGGGAGGAAGGTCGTTTCGCCCGCACCGAGAGCGCGTTCCGAAACTGGATCACCGCCGACGGCAGCTCCGGCTTTCCCGCCGAAGCCGGACGTTATCACCTGTACGTGTCCCTGGCCTGCCCGTGGGCCCATCGCACGCTGATCTTCCGCAAGCTGAAGGGGCTGGAAGATGTCATCGGGGTATCCGTGGTGGACCCGCACATGAGCGACCACGGCTGGTACTTCAGCAACGGCCCCGATTGCATCCCCGACACCGTCAACGGCTTTCACCATGTTCACCAGCTCTACACCCTGGCCCGACCGGATTACACCGGCGAGGTCCTGGTACCGGTGCTATGGGACAAGACCCGCCGCACCATCGTCAACAACGAGTCGTCGGAAATCATCCGCATGCTGAACTCGGAGTTCGACGCCTTCGGCAATGGGGAACTGGACTTCTACCCGAACGCACTGCACGCCGAGATCCATCAGGTCAACGACTTCGTCTACGAAGACGTCAACAACGGCGTCTACCGGGCCGGCTTCGCCGAAACCCAGGAAGCCTATGAAGAGGCCTTCGATCAGCTGTTTGCCGCCCTGCACGGCCTGGATCATCGCCTGCAGAGTCAGCGCTACCTGGTGGGCGAACGCCTGACCGAGGCCGACTGGCGCCTGTTCACTACCCTGGTGCGCTTCGATGCCGTGTACTACTCCCACTTCAAGTGCAATCTGAAGCGCCTGGTGGACTATCCGCATCTGTGGGCCTACACGCGCGAGCTCTACCAGATGCCCGGTGTGGCCGAGACCGTGAACATGAATCACATCAAGCGCCACTACTACACCAGCCATCCGTTCCTGAACCCCTCGGGCATCGTCCCCAAGGGGCCGGACATCGACTTCACCATGCCTCATGATCGCGCCGCTCTGGGCGGTTGACGTTCCAACCCGCCCCTTTCGGAGCACGCCGTGACCATCGTCATCGAACGCGTGGATCACCTGGTGCTGACGGTCGCGGACGTGGACGCGACCTGCGCGTTCTACAGCCGGACGCTCGGGATGCACAGCCTGTGACCTTCGGCGCCGGGCGCCGGGCGCTCGCCTTCGGCTCCCAGAAGATCAACCTGCACACCGCCGGCCAGGAGCTCGATCCAAAGGCCCGTCGCCCGACTCCCGGCTCAGCCGACCTGTGCCTGATCACTTCGACGCCGCTGGAGCGGGTGCTGACCCATCTGCAGGACCTCGGCATCGAAATCGTGGAAGGACCCGTGCTGCGCACCGGCGCGCTCGGCCCCATCCGCTCGGTGTATTTCCGGGACCCCGACGGCAACCTGATCGAACTGGCCAACGACGGAGCGACCCAATGACCCTGTGACCGAGCGCGATTCCGTTGCCGGTCGTCGTGCATGTATCCGTGCCGTAACGCCTCCCGGCAACGCGAATTGTCGGATCTGAGGCGGTGTTTGCCGCAAGTATATTCGTGCCCTGTGGCGAATCCGCTCCCATAAACGTGCCGGCTGCCACGCGGCTCGCTTTCTCGGGTACACGGATTAGGCTGTCATTTGGATGGGTTATGCACAGGGGATGCCCTTGCACCGGACAGCGCGATTTTGGTTTGGCGGGCCAAGCGGCGCTGCGTCTCAAGCCGGTCAAAAGCGGACTTCGCCGGCATACCGCGTCAGAGCCCGCTATGAAAAATGAAGCCGACGGTTAGCAGCATCTGCGAGTTCTCTGGCAATGATTCGGCGGCAGGCTTAGCGGCCAAGAGGGTGTGGCCAGACCAACCGGATGTGGGGCCTTCAACTGAGGGGGCTCGATCAACGACCTTCCAGGGCACGGGACTAAGCGCAAGTGCCAAACGACCGAGCGCATTATCGTAGCCGCCGGCATTGCGTGGGAAACTCACCAGCGGGAGGCGTTCGACCCGCTGCCAGGCGACCGTTCCGATCCACACCGGGGCGGCGCTCGGAAACAGCCTCGTCGCGGTGGGCCACAGACGTAGCACCAGCTGCCGGCCCGAAGACGCCAAGTCGTCAGCCGGATGAACGAGGACCAGGGCTTGGTAGTGTCCGCTATGGAGCTGCGGGATCAGCGGCAGGTCCTCCAGAGCCGGTCGGGGCAGCAGCCAACGCAAGGCGTTGCGCAGCGTCAATGGGGGCGGTGCCCGCCAGCCGTCGGCGATCAGGACCCGGCGCAGGGTGGCCAGATCGCCCGCCCACTGGACATTCAACGGCTGCTCCCTCTCGCCTTCGAGGTCGATGCGATACGCGGGTAGTGCCCGCCAGGCGGCGTCCCACCAACGGCCGGCGGGCATGGATTGAGTGGGCACCCGAACGGCGTAACGCTGTAGATCCGAGGGCAGGCGGTGATGAATGTGCCAGCCGGCCGCCGCCACAAAGACGACTATGCTCGTCAGTGCCAGGCCGTGGTGGCGCTGTGAACCGCCGGGGTGTCGAACTCTGGCAATGGCGAGTATCGCCACCCAGGCGGTCCCCAGACCGATGCCGGCGGCCACATCGGCCAGCCAGTGGGCACCCAGGTACAGGCGCGAGAACCCGATGGCAATCACCAGCAGGGCGGCGAGGGCGTAGGGGATCCAGCGACGCTGCGCGCGCAACGCCGTGGCGGTCAACACGGCCAGAAAGCCGTAGACGACGGTGCTTACCGTGGTGTGCCCGCTCGGGAAACTGTAGGCGTCGAGTCCGCTGTACAGGCCCGTCGGTCGGGGCGTGTGCAGCGCCAACTTGATGGTGGCCACTGCCAGGGCGGCAAAACCCACGGCCGCGAGCCAATACAGGGCATCGCGCCAGGCCCCTCGCACGAGCAACCAACTGAACACAGCCGCGGTGACGGGTACGGTCACCGCGGCATCGCCCAGTTCCGTGCACACGGTCATCACCCGGTCGCCCAATGGCGTACGCAGCTGTTGCAGCAGGTGGTAGAAGGCGTGGCCCGCGTAGACCAGGGGATCCAGCGTCACTACGTCCTCCAACACGCCAAAGAACAGCCACAGGCCCGCGATGAGCAGCGCCAGCCACAGCAACAGTGGACCCAAGGCCGGTCGTTGGGGGTCGAGCAGGTCGCCTACCAGCCAGGCGAACGGGCGATGACGCCGTTGCCAGCGCAGTATGCCTTCAGTCCAGTCCCCGGCATGGGCGCCGGCCCATCGGTACAGGGTGCGGGTAGCCCAGGTGACGCCCCAAGTGACGAGGACCACGGCGGCGAAGAGCAAGGCCAGCCGGCCGGCGACCTGTCCGGCCAACGCCACCGAGGCCCCGAAGGCCATGCCCGGCAGCAGATGCGCCGGCGCCCAGGCCAAGGCGGACAGGCTGTTGTAGAGGTAGAACCGCGAAGGCGGCATCCCCATCATCCCGGCCACCACCGGGAGCACCGGCCGGACGGGGCCGACGAACCGGGCGAGCAGTACGCTCCTGCCCCCGTGGCGCTGGAAGAAGCGTCTGCCGCGGTCAAGCAATTCGGGGCGGTTGCGCAGGTAGCGCAGCCGGGCTATCTGGTCTCGATACCGGTGCCCGATCCAGTAGCTCACCCCATCACCCACGATCGCGCCGGCAACGGCCCAGGCGAAGATGCGCCAGAACTCGAGGGCACCGACGCCGATCAGTGCGCCGGCGCCCAGCATCATCACCGCGCCGGGGATGACCAGCCCGATGAAGGCAAGCGATTCCCCACAGGCGATAGCGGCCACCAACAGCCCGGCAAGCTCGGGGTGTGCACCCGCCCAATGAACCAGAGCCGTGACCCACCCGATCATGACAAGGTCAGTCCCGGCCGAAGCGCAACGTTGCCCGCAGACCGGGCCGGTTGTCGCTGAGCTGCAACGGGACGTGATGCAGGGCCGCGACGGCCGCCACCAGGCTCAGCCCCAGGCCGCTGCCCGGCGTGGAACGGCTGGCTTCCAGGCGGTAGAAACGCTGCGTGACCTTTCCGAGCAGATCCTCCGGTATGCCGGGTCCATTGTCGGCGACGGTCAACACAACGGCATCGGGCAGAGCCTCCAGGGCCACCTCGATGCGGCTGGTCGCCTGTGTGTGCCGCAGTGCGTTTTCCACCAGATTGGCGACCGCCTGGACCAGCAGCTCGCGATCACCCTGCACGTGGATGTCCGGCGGTATGGACGCTTGCAGGGTATGGCCGCTGTCTTCGGCCACCGGCGCGTAGGCATCCACCACCGTCTCCAACGCCGCGGACAGGTCGACGTCCGTAAAGCGGGCACGACGGCTGCCGGACTCGATCTGCGCGATCCGCAGCAGGGCGGCGAAGGTCTCCAGGATCTGGTCCGTCTGCCCGATGGCGTGATCCACGGCCGCCTGGTATTGGGCCACCGTGGTCGCCTCCCGGCGGGTCTTCTCGAGGGTCTGGCGCAGCCGTCCCAGGGGTGTACGCAAGTCATGGGCAATATCGCTGCTGACCTGGCGCATGCCCTCCATCAATTGCTGGATGCGCGCCAGCATCTCGTTCAAGTGGGTGGCCAGCACGTCGAACTCATCGTTGCTGCCGCGACGGGGGATCCGGCGGTCCAGATCGCCCTGGACGATGGCCCCTGTCACCCGGTTGATCGCTTCGACCCGCCGCAGCGCGGCCGCGCCCATGAGCGCACCGCCCGCGGCGGCCAACAGCAGGGTCGCCCCGATCCCCCAGAGCAGCGCGTAGGTCCACAGCTCGCGCGTTTCGGCGAGCTGATCCGCATCCTGGCCCACGAAGAGGAAACCGCCGGCCTCCAGCCATCGGCCCTCCCCGAGCACGGTACGGCCCTCACCGTGTTCGTGCTCGCCGGACTCGGTGCCGGTCTCCGGGAGGTGGACTTCCCGCCACCCGCTGCGGGCGGTGAGCGCTGGGAGATTGCCGGCGAGCCGGTTCCCGCGGGCGTCGAGCAACAGGTACCATCCCGCGCGCCCATGGGTGCCTGCCACCCGTTCCTCGATCGCGCGGCGCAGGCCCGGCAACCCGCCGTCGTCGAAGACGGCTGTCAGGGCCCGCATGTCGGCGTGAGTGACATCGCGCAACTGGCGTTCCATGTCACCGGCGGTCTGCCAGTACATGATGCCGAACAGCACAACGGCCGAGAGGCCGAACAGGGCCGCGTAGGCCAGCCCGGTACGGAACGCGGTGCTGTGGAACAGGTCAGGCAGGCGCACGCAGACAGTACCCGGCACCGCGTACCGTGTGAATCAGTGCGGTGTCGAAATCGCGGTCGATCTTGGTACGCAGCCGGCTGATGTGCGTCTCGACCACGCTGGTCTTCGGATCAAAATGAAAGTCCCACACCTTTTCCAGCAGCATCGTGCGGGTGACCACCTCTCCGGCGTGACGCATCAGGTATTCAAGGAGCCGGAATTCCCGCGGCTGAAGGTCCATGGTCTTGCCTCGCCGGGAAACGCGCCGGCTCACCAAGTCCATTTCCAGGTCCGCCACCCGCAGGGTGGTTGCGTCCTGCTGAATCGGGGGCCGTCGTCCCAGGGCTTGTACCCGGGCCGCCAGTTCGGCAAACGCGAACGGCTTGACCAGGTAATCGTCGCCCCCGGCCTCGAGCCCTTCGACCCGATCGTCGATACCGCCCAGGGTGGTCAGGAATAGTACCGGCGTCTGGATCCCCGCGCCCCGCAGGGTCTTGACCAGCGCCAGCCCGTCCAGGCCAGGCAGCATGCGGTCCACCACCAGCAGGTCGTAGGCGCCATCGGTGGCGAGGAACAGTCCGTCGCGCCCGTTGCCCGCCACGTCGACCCCGTGACCCAACTCCCGCAAGCCCTGGGCAACGTAGTCCGCGGTCTCGGCGTCGTCTTCGACCACGAGCAGCTTCATGGCATTGCCCTCTTGGCGCCGCGGTCCAGCACATTGCTGGAGTGAGGGTATGATGGACCGGGCCAGCCGGCCCGGTCCAATGGCGGTGGGCCTAGTCGTCCTCACCCTCCTGTTCATGGTCGGCGCCGCCGTGATGCGCATGCTCGTGCTCAGCCTGATCGCCCTCCATCTCGTGTTCGGAGCGGGCTTCTGCCGCCTCCGCCTGAGCGCTTTCGTGACTGTTTTCAAGAACTTTTCCCGTAACAGCGTCAATCCCGACCTCGCGCAGGCCGTGCCGGGTCTGGATGTCGAAGGAGTAGCGCAGACCCGAACCGCCGCCTTCCTTCTCCAACTCGGCGCTCTTGATTGTGCCGGGGGCTTCCCGCAAGGCTTGTGTGCGAGCCTGCGCCATTGTGACCTTGGCATCCTTGGCCAAGTGCTCGCCGGGGTACGCGAACACCGCGCCGGCGGCACCCAGGCTCAGGACGGTGGCCCCCACCAGAGCGATCAATGATTTGTTCGACTGCATGGCAACATCCTCTTTACTGCAAATAATCGTTCGTCTCCAGGCTTCCCTGGCGGGTCCGCGCCCGCGGATCCTTGATGCCTAAGATGGCATGCGGGCCATTGGGGGAGATTTGCCGGTACTTTACGGATCGGTAAGGTCTGGCATCATGATGCGCTGTGGACGATGGCCGACGTGGATCCTTGAAGTGGCGGCCATGCGGCATAGCCGGGGATGTGGCAGGTCTTCCTGCTGGTCTTATCCCGTGGGCTGATCTGGGTGCTGTCCAACAGTCGATGGAGGAAAAAGGATGTCCGAGCCTTTCGACATCGTCGCCGAGGGCCATTCCAATGGCAGGGACGGCCAACCTGCGGGGCTGCCGGTGGCCGAGTGCGTCAGTGCGCACCACCGTGCTATCAGCTATGCAGTCATGATGTTTATAGGCAGCTATCGGACGGTTGGTAATCCACTCGCGCTTTGCTCCCAGTGGATCTGCGCTGTAGTCGTTACTCACACCCAACGCCGGATTGTGGACATTTGAATGGCAATCGCACGCAGCTTACATCGGGCGGCCTCATGCTGGGTCCTTGCGTTACTGGCCTGGAACATCGGTTCGGCTCAGCCTGTCGTCGGTTGGGTGGACAATGCCAAGATCTACCCCGGAGGCATTCAAGTCCATGCCCGAATGGACAGCGGCGCGAAAACATCCTCGCTCCGGCCTGACAACACCGAGACCTTCGAACGCAACGGCGAGATTTGGATACGCATGAGAATCGCTGACAAGAAAGGCCGGTACCGTGCGTTTGAGCGTCCCGTGGTTCGCTTTGCACGCATCAAGCAGCATACGGGGACCCCGGAAAGACGCCCGGTAATCATGCTCAGGATCTGCGTCGGCGACGTCTACAAGGAAGTCGAAGCCACCGTCGTCAGACGCTCGGAGTTCAATTACCCGCTCCTGGTCGGACGCAACTATCTCGCCGGAAGCTTTCTCATCGACAGTGCGCATACCTATACGACGAAGCCGACCTGCACGGTGACTCGGCACTAGCGTTGTCGATGTGGTGAAATACGCTGTCCTGGTGCATTCCAACAGCCGGCACTCTGGGAATCCAAAGAGGCCGGTAACCGTGCGATCAGGGTAGTAAAAAGGATGCCACAGTTTCGCCACGTCCCATACTCATCAGGGGGATAACATTACCTAAAGCCTACCGTTTTGTAACGCTAATCCGCCCTGTATGGACTGCAAAAGATGCTTGATGCGCAGTAGGATAGTCGGCATTCGAATGGGCGGAGAATATTGCGGGCGTGACCACGTGGCTGCCATTGGCGGAACCGCCCATGTCTGATTCCAGACGTCCAATTTCCCACGAAAAGCGCATATGCTGAATAGATCACGAGTGAAAACCAGATCATGTCTTGGCCTCCTTTTCACTCTGGTCGGCGTCCCACTGGTCGCGACAGCGGCTCCCTTCAGTTTCCAAAACGTCATCGCGCGGGCCAAGCAGTTGGCAGGTCAGCCATATCGGCGGCCTCCCGCTATCCCGAAGTATCTCCGCGAACTGGGTTATAGAACCTTCGAGCAGATCAAACTCAAGCCAAAACACTGGCTCTGGAGTGCCGATCACTCACGGTTCCGTGTAGGGCCGGTCTCCGCGGGCTATGTCTTTGACCATCCGATTAAGCTGCACGTCGTGGACGAATCTGGCGTACACGCGATCCGCTACCTCAGAGACGCGTTTTCTTACCCCACCAAGAAGCTCCAAGAACGGATACCAGCGGATCTCGGATACGCCGGTTTCCAAATTGGTTATGCGTTCGGGGCCAAGCATACACGCCGCCGGTCGTTCCTGGTGTTTCTCGGAGCCAGCTATTTCCGCGGTGTCGGTGACAGTGAGGTGTATGG
>CAZNBB010000141.1:0-8740 GCA_964571225.1 uncultured Gammaproteobacteria bacterium | reverse complement strand
TGGCGGTTCGAGCGTCCCACTTTCCAGATCACCGCCCAGAAGATCGCGCCCCCCAGCGCACCGCCGAGGATGGCGCGCGCACTGGGGCTGACGAGGGCGGTGCCCACCCCGCCGATCAGGGCGCCCAAGGCGAGCACCCTGAAAGGGTTCTTTTCGTCGAATCCAAACACGATGTGGGCTTTGCCTGTGCGGGTGGCCGCGTTCGGGGCCGTTGCTCAAGGTCCCGGCGCGCGTCCCATCCCCCAGGATGGCGCCGGCCCCCGGAACCCGTGGTCGACATGTCGGCCGTGGGCCATGGGAATCTAGTCGGCGCGGCCGGCCGAGACAACGCTCTGGTATTGCTCCAGCTTCCCCTCGGCGCTGAATGCGTCCTTGGGCAGCGGGTTGGCGTGTGCCTCCTTGAAGTCCGCGCTGCCGATCCAGGAGCGAAACGCCGCTTCGTCCTCCCAGACCGTGTTCACCACATAGGGGGTATCCTCGCTCACCGGCCTGAGGACCTCCATGCGAACAAACCCCGGTTGCTGCTCGATGCGCCCCGCCCGTTTGCGGAAGCGTTCCTCGAACTGCTCTTCCCAGCCCGGCGCCACAAAAACCCGATTCGCTACCATAAACATGAGATTCCCTCCTTGTCGATGCCGCCGGTGGACGGCCGGTGTCATCCCTCATCAGATCTCGATCTGTATCCCCAGTTCCACCGACCGTCCGGGAGGCAGGCGGTAGTACTCCACGGCCCGCAGAGAATTGCGCGACATGAAGGCGAACAGCCGTTTGCGCCAGGGGCGCATGCCTTTGCCGCGCCCGGTGGTGACCAGGGTGGAGCGGTCCGCGTAGTAGACGGTCACGTCCGCGTCCAGATCCGGTATCAATCGCAGGTCCTGGCAGAGCTTGATGGCCACCGGCAGGTTGGGGCTCTGCATGAATCCGTAGTGCACGAACACCCGGTAGAAGCCGCACTTGAGGGCGGTGACTTCCAGGCGCTCGCTGGCGGGGACCCGCGGCACCTCCTCGGTGACGGCGGTGAGCAGCAGCACCTGCTGGTGCAGAACCTGATTGAGCTTCAGATGATGGAGCAGCCCGCCCGGCACGTCGTTGCCCGGATTGGTTAGAAACACGCCGGTGCCCGCCACCCGCGTGGGACCGTAGTTCTCAATGCTGGTCAGGAAAGCGTCGATGGGCATGGAACGTTCGTGGATCTGGTCGTGCAGCAGGTCGCGGCCCCGGCGCCAGGTGGTCATCAGCAGCAGCACCAGCCCGCCCACCAGCAGGGGAAACCAGCCGCCGTCGTTGATCTTGAACAGGTTGGCCCCGAAGAACGAGAGATCGCCCACCAGAAAGAGGGCCGACAATCCCACTGCCGGCACGGTGCCCCACTTCCACAGCCTGCGCATGACCACATAGGCCAGCACCGTGGTGATCACCATGGTCGCGCTCACGGCCACCCCATAGGCGGCGGCCAGATTGCTGGAGGACTTGAAGCCGATCACCAGCGACACGGTGGCGACCATCAGTACCCAGTTGATGTCCGGAATGTAGATCTGGCCGATCTCGTCGGAGGAGGTCTGCACGATGGCCATGCGTGGGCTCTGGCCCAGCTGCATCGCCTGGCGGGTGAGAGAGAAGGTGCCGGAAATCACCGCCTGTGAGGCGATCACCGTGACCACGGTGGCCAGCATGACCATCGGGTATACAGCCCAATGGGGCACCAGATTGTAGAACGGATGAATGGCGTCGTGGGGGTGGTCGAGAATGAGCGCGCCCTGGCCGAAGTAGTTGAGCAGCAGCGCCGGCAGCACCAGTCCGAACCAGGCGAGGCGGATGGGCCGGGGTCCGAAGTGCCCCATGTCCGCATACAGGGCTTCACCGCCGGTCACCACCAGAAACACCCCGCCCAGCACCAGGTAGGACTCCGGCGGGTTCTCGAAGAAGAAGGCGATGGCGTGCAGCGGATCGATGGCCGCCAGCACATGGGGGTTGCGCATGATGCCGCGCACACCCAGCACCGCGAGGATCAGAAACCAGAACACCATGATGGGGCCGAACACGCTGCCGATACGCGCCGTGCCGTGCTTCTGGGTCAGGAACAGGCCGATCAGCACGGCGATGGTGATGGGGATGACGAACGGCTCCAGCACGGGCGCCGCCACCTTCAGACCCTCCACCGCGCTGAGCACCGAGATGGCCGGCGTGATCATGCCGTCGCCGTAGAGCAGGGCTGCGCCGAAAACGCCCATGATGATCAGGGCAGCCATGTTGCGCCGGGGTCGTCGGCTCTGCCATGGGTCAAGCAGTGCCAGCAGGGCCAGGATGCCGCCCTCGCCGTGGTTGTCCGCGCGCATGACGAAGATCAGGTATTTCACCGAGATGACCAGCACCAGCGCCCAGAAGATGAGCGACAGCACCCCCAGCACATTGTCAGGGGTCACACTCACCGCGCCGCTGCCGAAGAAGCATTGGCGTATGGCGTACAGGGGGCTGGTGCCGATGTCGCCGTAGACCACTCCGAGGGCGGTGAGGCTCAACCCGAGCAGGCGCCGATCAATGGGTTCACGGGACTTTGACTGGTTGGTGTCCGCCGGCTCGATTCGCGAGGGGGCGGTCATGCTTGCGGGACCGAGGTACGCAGCGGATGTGCGGGCATCGGCGCAGCCTGCGGAAATCGCTTGTGGTTCGGGACGGCCACGTCGGACTGGAATCAGGGTTTCCGGCAGCTGAGGAACAAAACGCGGGGGATTATAGCGCAACCGAACGCCGGGTTTATACGGACCGCGGTCGGGGCGGAGGTCAGGAGCATCCCTGCTGCCGGGCTCCGTCAATCTCGGGGAGAGATCACTGCACCCTGAGCATAGCCCCTGGATGCGGTCCGTTGGGCCGGCGACGGCACGTTTCGTCGTAGGAAAACGGCTCGCCGGCCCTCGCGCGCCACGGCCCGCCTGCAGTAATATCTGCCCCACCGGCGCTCCGTGCCGGCGTCCCCCTTTTCAGAATCGGTTCCCGATGTCCAACGATTTCATCTACTTGGAAGGCGCCCGTCAGAACAACCTGAAGGGCCTTACGGTCCGCCTGCCCCTCAATGAACTGGTGGTGGTCACTGGCGTGAGCGGCTCGGGCAAGTCGTCGCTGGCGTTCGACACGGTGTACGCCGAGGGCCAGCGCCGGTATGTGGAGACCTTCTCGCCCTACGCCCGTCAGTTTCTGGACCGCATGGACAAGCCCCAGGTGGACCGCATCGAAGGCATCCCGCCGGCCATCGCCATCGACCAGACCAACCCGGTGCGCACCTCGCGCTCCACGGTTGGCACCATGACCGAGCTCAACGACCACCTCAAACTGCTGTTCGCCCGGGCGGCCCGACTGTACTGCCGGGGCTGCGGCCGACCGGTCCACCGGGACACCCCGGACAGCATCGTGGAGACGCTGCTGGCCCGTGCCGCGGAAGCGCAGTCAGGGGTGCTGATCACCTTCCCCGTCAACATTCCGGAAAGTTTCTCGGCCGCGGAAGTGAAGGGCCTGCTTGCCCAGCAGGGTTACACGCGCCTGCACCGCAGCAAGGGACGGTCCCTGGAAGTGATACAGGACCGGGTGCGGGTGGCGCCCGAGCGGCGCGAGCGTCTGGTTGAGGCCCTGGAAGCCGCTCTGGAACACGGCCGCGGCCGGCTTGCCGTCTATCCCCTGGACGCCGCACGCGAGCCCCTGGCGCCGTGGCGCTTCTCCTCGGATCTGCATTGCCCGGACTGCGACATCCACTACCACGAGCCGTTGCCCAGTCTGTTCTCCTTCAATTCCCCCATCGGCGCCTGCGAGACCTGCCGGGGGTTCGGCCGCACCATGGGCATCGACTACGCCCTGGTGGTGCCCGACGCCAACCGCACCCTCGCCGAAGGGGCCGTCAAACCCTGGCAGACCGACAGCTATCGCGAGTGCCAGGGGGACCTGATGCGCTTCGCCCGTCGGCGCGGCATTCCCACCGACGTGCCGTGGCGGCGCCTCACCAAGGCCCAGCAGCGCTGGGTGCTTGAAGGCGAGGGCGACTGGGACGAGGGGGTGTGGTACGGCGCCCAGCGCTTCTTCGACTGGCTCGAGACCAAGAGCTACCGGATGCATATCCGGGTGCTGCTGTCCAAGTACCGGGCCTACAATCCCTGCCCGGCCTGTCATGGCGCGCGGCTGAAACCCGATGCGCTGTTGTGGCGGCTGGGCAGCGGCGACGACGCCCGACGGGTGTCCGTGCAGCAATCCCTGCCGGGCTTGAACATCCATGACGTGATGGTGCTGCCCATCGAGCGCTGCCGGGATTTCTTCCAGCACCTGCATCTGCCGGCGCCTCTGGACGAGGCCACAGGGATGCTGGTGGGCGAGATCCGCTCCCGTCTGCACTATCTGACGGAGGTGGGCCTGGGTTACCTGACCCTGGACCGGCAGTCCCGCACCCTCAGCGGCGGCGAGGTGCAGCGCATCAATCTGACCACTGCCCTCGGCACCTCGCTGGTGAACACCTTGTTCGTGCTGGACGAGCCCAGCATCGGCCTGCACCCCAGGGACATGCAGCGGGTGATCGGCGTGTTGCACCGCCTGCGCGATGCGGGCAATTCCCTGTTGGTGGTGGAGCACGACCCGCAGGTGATGCTGGCCGCGGACCGGGTGCTGGACATGGGGCCGGGTCCCGGCGAGCGCGGCGGCGAAGTGGTGTTTGCGGGCACACCCCGGGAGCTGCTGCGCAGCCGTCGGTCCCTAACCGCCCAGTACCTGACTGGGCGCAGGACGGTGGTTCCCGACAGCGAACGCCGACGGGCCGGGCTGTCCGAGCGCTCTGCAGGGATCCGAGTCGTGGGCGCCGCCGAAAACAACCTGAAGGGCATTGACGTGACCGTGCCCCTCAACGGGCTGGTGTGTGTCACCGGTGTCAGCGGCTCGGGTAAATCCACCCTGGTGCAGGACGTGCTGTACAACGCTCTGCGCAAGCTCAAGGGCCGGCCGGTGGAGCCCCCGGGGCGTCATCGCGCGGTGCGCGGGCACGGGCTTATCGACGACGTGCTGCTGGTGGACCAGTCGCCCATCGGCAAGACGACCCGCTCCAATCCGGCCAGCTACGTGGGCGCCTTCGACGCCATCCGCAAGCTGTTCGCCGCCGAGCCCATGGCCCGGGAGCGGGGCTATACCGCCGGCACATTTTCCTTCAACGCCGGCAACGGGCGCTGCCCCACCTGCGGCGGCAACGGTTTCGAGCATGTAGAAATGCAGTTCCTGTCGGACGTGTACATCCGTTGTCCGGACTGCGACGGCAAGCGCTACCGGTCGGAGGTGCTGGAGGTCAAGGTCTATCCGGTCGCCGCCGCCGGCGGCTCCGCTTCCATCGCTGACGTGCTGGAGATGACCGTCTCTGAGGCTGTGGCCTTCTTCTCGCAGCATGACGAGGTGCGCCGCGCCCTGGAGCCGCTGGCGGCGGTGGGGCTGAGCTACCTCAAGCTCGGCCAGCCGGTGCCCACCCTGAGCGGCGGGGAGGCCCAGCGCCTGAAGCTTGCCGGTCATCTGGTCAAAGCGGCGAAGCGGGGCGCCGGAGGCACGGCCCCCACCGCCAGGGGCGGGACGTTATTCCTGTTCGACGAGCCCACCACCGGCCTGCATTTCGATGACATCGCCACCCTGTTGGCTGCTTTCCGCCGGCTGCTGGCCGAGGGGCACTCCCTGGTGGTCATCGAGCACAATCTGGACGTCATCGGTGCCGCCGACTGGGTCATCGACCTGGGGCCCGAGGGTGGGGAGGCCGGCGGCGAGCTCATCTGCGCGGGGACGCCGGAACAGGTTGCCGCCCATCCCGCCAGCCATACCGGCGCCGCCCTGCGGGATTACGCCCAGGCGGCTGGCACCGTGCTTGCCGCGGCGCCGACGAACGTCCCGTTGTCGCGCCGCCCGAAGCGGAACAACCTCATCCGCATCCACAACGCCCGCGAGCACAACCTCAAGGGTGTGGACATCGCCATCGCCCGCAACAAGTTCACGGTCATCACGGGCATTTCCGGGTCCGGCAAGAGCACGGTGGCCTTCGACATCCTGTTCGCCGAAGGCCAGCGCCGCTACCTGGAATCCCTCAACGCCTATGCGCGCCAGTTTGTGCAGCCCGCATCGCGCCCGGACGTGGATGCCATCTTCGGTATCCCGCCGACGGTGGCCATCGAGCAGCGCACCAGCCGGGGCGGGCGCAAGAGCACGGTCGCCACCATGACCGAGATTTATCACTTCCTGCGGCTGCTGTACGTCAAGGTCGGTACCCAGTACTGCCCGGACTGCGACATTCCCATCGACCAGCAGACCCCGGAGGCGATCCTGGCCCGTCTGATGACCGACTTCCGGGGCCGGCGGATCGAGCTGCTGGCGCCCCTGGTGGTGGGCCGCAAGGGCTACTACACCGATCTCGCCAAATGGGCGGCCGCCCGCGGTTTCGGCGCCCTGCGGGTGGACGGCGAAGCCACGCCCACCGATCCCTGGCCGCGGCTCGATCGCTTCAAGGAACATGACATCGATCTGCCGGTGGGCACCATCGATGTCAGTCCCCGCAACGAGACGCGCCTGCGGGCGCTGTTGGAGCAGGCACTGGACCTGGGCAAGGGGCGGGTGAGGGTGGCCAGCGCGCGCCGCCGGGAGACGCTGTTCTCCATCCGGCGCGCCTGCCCGAGTTGCGGGCGCAGCTTCGAGGAACTGGATCCGCGGCTGTTCTCGTTCAACTCCAAGCATGGCTGGTGCGAGCACTGCTACGGCACCGGGCTGGAGCTGCCGGGTTTCGAGGCCGACCAGACCGGCGAGGAGATCTGGTGGAACGCCTGGTGGGAAGGGGAAGAGCGCGAGTGCTCCGCCTGTCACGGCCACCGTCTGCGTCCCGAGGCGCTGGCGGTACGCTTCCAGAACCGTTCGATTTCCGAGTTCACCGCCCTGCCGGTGGCTCAGGCCGAGCGCGCGTTCCGGACCCTGCGGCTGCGGGGTCGGGACGCGCAGATCGCACGGGACGTGCTGCCGGAGCTGCGCTCGCGCCTGGGCTTTCTGAAGGAGGTCGGGCTGGACTATCTGTCCCTGGACCGCTCGGCGCCGACCCTGAGCGGCGGCGAGGCCCAGCGGATTCGGCTGGCGTCCCAGTTGGGGTCGAATCTGCAGGGGGTGTGCTACATCCTGGACGAACCCACCATCGGCCTGCATCCGCGGGACAACCGCATGCTGCTGGATACCCTCGGCAAGCTGGAAGGCAAGGGCAACACCGTGGTGGTGGTGGAGCATGACGAAGACACTATCCGGCGCGCGGAACATGTGGTTGACCTGGGGCCCGGAGCGGGCGTGAACGGCGGCGAGGTAGTGGCCCAGGGCACGGTCAAGACGTTGATGCGCAGCCGTCGTTCGGTCACCGGCCGGTGCCTGGCCCATCCGTTGCGCCATCCGCTGCCCGATGTGCCCCGGCGCCCGGTGGACCGCAATACCCGGCGTTTGACCGTCGCCGGCGCGGATCTGCACAACCTCAAGAACCTGCGCGTGGAGCTGCCTCTCGATCGGCTGGTGTGCGTGACCGGCGTGTCGGGCAGCGGCAAGAGCACCCTGGTGCGGCAGGTGCTGCACGAGAACCTGCGCCTGCTGCTGGGCGGTGCCAGACGGCGCGGCAAGGCGCGACGTGAGGTGCCTCTGCATGGCTGTACCGCCATCACCGGTTGGGAGCCGGTGGCCCGCGTGCTGGAGGTGGACCAGACCCCCATCGGCAAGACCCCGCGCTCCTGTCCGGCCACCTATGTCGGCTTCTGGGACGACATTCGACGCCTGTTCGCCGGTACCCCGGAAGCGCGTATGCGCGGCTACGGACCCGGTCGCTTCTCGTTCAACGTGAAGGGCGGGCGGTGCGAGGCCTGTGAAGGTCAGGGAGTGAAGCGCATTGAGATGAGCTTCCTGCCGGATGTGACGGTGCCCTGCGAGGTGTGCGCTGGCGCGCGCTTCAATCAGGAAACCCTGACCGTGCGCTACAAGGACCGCACCATCGCCGAGGTGCTCGCCATGAGCGTGGAGCAGGCGACCGGGTTCTTCGTCGCCCACAGCCGCGTCCACCACGCCCTGCAATTGCTGCAGGACGTGGGTCTCGGCTACCTGACCCTGGGACAGCAGAGCCCGACCTTGAGCGGCGGTGAAGCCCAGCGTATCAAGCTGGTCACCGAGTTGGCGAAGGCACGTCCGGACAGCGGTCGCGGCCCGGCCAGTCCGCACACCCTGTACGTGCTGGACGAGCCCACCATCGGCCTGCACATGGCGGATGTGGAGAAGCTCATTCGCGTACTCCATCGACTGGTGGCCGCCGGCAACTCCGTGGTGGTGATCGAACACAATCTGGACATCATCGCCGAAGCGGACTGGATCGTGGATATGGGACCCGAAGGCGGTGATGGCGGGGGGCGCGTGGTAGCAGCCGGCGCACCGGAGCGGTTGGTGCGTGCGGCCAAGCGTTCCCATACCAGTCGCATGCTGGCAGAGTTTCTTGCCGATCGGGGCTCGGTATCGCAGGCGCCCGGCAGGAAGGTTCGCCATGAAAAGCCTGGCGGCTGAGCGCTCGGAAGTGAACCGGTTGCACCATGTCGTAGGTTGGGCTGAGCGATGCGAAGCCCAACAGACGGTCGCCATCTGAACCGCTGCCGTGTTGGGCTTCCTTCGTCAGCCCAACCTACATCCCCGAAGCGGCGCGCGCCCAACTCGCCGGCTGACCCGGCGCCCGTTGGGCTTG
>CAZNBB010000140.1:0-8858 GCA_964571225.1 uncultured Gammaproteobacteria bacterium | reverse complement strand
AGCCGGCCGCTGGAGGAGAGCTATCAGGCCAAGGTGATTCCGAACTTCAAATGGAGCGACTGGGTCGACCCGGCCAAAACCATTGCCAAGCCCATCAAGCGCGGCGACGTACGGCTGAAGAACTATCCGTACCGGACACGACCCGTTCAGGAGCCCGCCGCGCCGACCGAGTGACCGCCGGACGCGAGCAGGGGGCCGTCAGCTGTTGCCCGCCGGCGGGATGTGCAGGGTCTGACCGGCCTGTATCTCGGTGTGCTTGAGGTCGTTGAAGGCCCGGAGCCGGCGCATGGGGATCTGGAAATGCTCGGCGATGCCGGAAAGTGTGTCACCCGGCTTCACGACGTAACGACGCGCGCGGCCGTCTCTGGCTTCCATGGGCATGTGCTTGTGCAGGTACTGCATAATGCCCAGGTAGATTGCACGGGCCAGCTTGTGCCGGAAGGCGCGGTGATGCAACTCGCGCGCCTGCGTCGGGTTGGACAGGAATGCCGTTTCGCACAGCACCGACGGAATCATCGGATCGCGCAGCACCTCGAAGTTGGCGTGCTGGACGGTCCGATGGTAGACGGGCTCGACCCGGGCGAACTGGCTGATAATGTCGTCGGCAAGCTGGTCGCCTGCCATGATGGACGAAGTCTGATAGAGGTCCGTGAGCACCTGGTTCAGCATCCGGCTGTGATGGGAAAAGTTCACACCGGCGATCTGCGGGTCCGCCGCATTCTCCTCCTGGGCCAGTTGGGCCGCCTCTGCATCCGTTGCGCCATGGCGTGACAATGCGTAGCAGGTGCCGCCGCGCACCTGCGGATCATCGGGAAACGCGTTTTCATGAATGGAAACGTAAATGTCGGCGTGATGATCCTGGGCCTCCAGGACCCGTCGGTGCAGGCTGACGTAGTAGTCGCCATGGCGGGTGAGGTAGGCGTGGACATCGGGGGTCCCGTTTAGCATCCGGTAGACCATGCGTCCGATGGACAGGGTCACGGTCTTTTCGTGCAATCCATGGGGCCCGGTGGTGCCCGGATCGCTGCCGCCATGCCCGGGGTCGATTTCCACCACCATGGGCCCGCTTCTGGGTACCGCCTGGTAGTGGACCTGGGTGGGGCTGGATGAGGTTGGCGAACCGGAGTTGGACGCCTTGGCGTGGCCGGGTGAAAACTGGACCACCAACCGCTCCCGGCCGCCGGCGCGGATCTCCCTGACGTTGGTTCCGGACGCGGGCTTGCGCAAGTCGAATACCACCCGCAGGTCGTAGCCGTCGTGGACGCCGAAGCGGACCGAGCTGACATCGCCGGCCTGCCACTGCTTGCCGTGGCCATGAAAGGGCGCCGTGTCGCTGAGGTCCAGCACCAGACGTGCGGGATGCGAAAGCGTGAAATAGTGGTAGTGGACGGGGCGGGTGAGCGACAGCTCGGCTCGGTTCCCATCGCCGGCCAGGCGCATGCTCTGCAGTTCGGCCAGGGACTTTGCGGCGACGGCGCGGGGACCCCAAAGGGCTGCGCACAGTGCGATGAGAATCAATCGTTGCGATGCGAATTTCACGGGCCCGCTCCCGGAACGGCTCTGGCGACCGCCGCGGCGTTGTCGGCCGTCTATACTGCCCGGTCGCGATATCGAATGGGCAAAGACGGTCCGGCGACGGATCACGGGCATTGTAGCGATGAACGGGCAGCGGCTCCAGCCGTCCCGGGAGTCGGACCCGGGGTCCGGAGAGCGCGGCGTCCGCGCTGGATAGCGGCAGCTGTGAAGTTACGTCAAGTCAGCGCCAAGTGAGCCCGGTGGCTGCGGTGCTCGTCGGGGGTACGAACGATCCGGCAGTGCGGAGGCAGCCGCGCGCCTTCCAGGCACCTATGGCGCCCCATTTCCTGCGGCCTGCATGCGCTTGATCTCGTACATGGCCAGGTCGGCGTGGTGTACCAGCTCATCGGGTTCCGTGCCATGGGTCGGATAGAAGCTTACGCCGATGCTGGCCGACAGCTGAAAGGTGGCGGAATCGACCGTCACGGGTGCATTGAGCAGGTCGGCGATGCGCTGGGCCGCCTCGTTGGCGGATGCGTCGTTGCTGACGTCGCCAAGAATCAAAGCGAACTCGTCTCCGCCCATGCGGGCGGCCAGGTCGGATTTCCGACAAAACACACGTAGCCGTTGTCCGATCTGATCGAGTACGCGATCTCCGGCCCGGTGGCCGAACGTGTCGTTGATGCGCTTGAACCCGTCGAGATCGATGAACAGTACCGCAAAATCACGTCCCTGGCGGCTCGCCCGCGCAATGTCCGTCTCCAGCTGCTGAAAGAAGCAGCTGCGGTTGGCGAGGCCGGTGAGCGCATCGTGGGTTGCCGTATGCACGGAGTGTTTGAGTTCGCGGGTGAGCCGTTCGTTGGCCTTGTACAGTTGCCGCAGCAGGGCCAGCAGATAAATCGGCACGACGATCAGTCCCAGCAACAGTCCGCTCCCGTCCAGCAGACGGCTCTGCCAGTAGCCTGTGGTGACAAGCACGAGGGCGAAGGCGCCGGTGCCGGCGATGACCGCCGTGATCAGATAGCGGATGCCGTAGCGAATGCCGTGTCCGCAGATGATCCACAGATAGATGGGATACAGGAAGGTACCCATGGTGCCTGCCGTATGCATGGCAACCGATACGGTGGTTAGGTCGGAGACCAGCATGAAGCCGCGGCGTAGGCGCTTGCCGCGCCGGGCGCGCACTACCAGTGCGAGCCAGAGCAGGGAGAATATCAGGTAGCCGGCGGTGATCTCCGTGACGTGCAAGTAGGCGGTGCGAGCCAGCTTGTCGTCCATCACCGGCACGATCAACAGCAGGCCCAGTACCAGGGAAACCATCGCCAGTCGGACACGCGCCTGAGAGCGCTCTGGCTCGCTAGTGTCGAACAAAAGACCCGATAGTGACATGTTTTCCGACGTCCATGTGGTGGCAGTATTCCAGGCCTGACGCGCGTGCGGTTCTCGTACTGTCGCGATCGCCTGGCGTGTCATGGGCTATCCGCCCGGTCATGTTGTTGGTGGCATGCGTCGCGATCAACCGGCAATCTCCCTTTGAGCTTGCGATTCGAGCACAGCAGCATGCAGCTGATTCCGGACGGCCCCCGGCGGGGAATATTACGGGAAAACGCGCGGTTCTCCCACCGCGCCGGCGACAAGGATTGCAGCGTGACTTAAGGCACATTGCGGTGGGTCAAACACCGGGTTGGCAGCCTCGCGGCCGGCGCAGTTAAGATTCCGGGGCGGTGTACTCCTGTCAACTGACAAACCCTGCAAGGAGCGTGACGGGGGCGAAGATCGAGTGACGGCTCTGGCGTGTTCCGACTCTTGCGTGTCGGATTACAGTTCCGTGGGGATTGGACGCGTGGGTTCGAGCAACAAGATGCGCCGACCGTTGCGCACGAGCTGCCCGGTCCGTTCCAGGTCGGCAAGGCTGCGGTAGATGGTCTCGTGGGTGAGGCCGATTTCGGCGGCAATTTCCGTCCAGGGGCGATCGACGTCGACGGCCAATGGATTGCCGCTCGCCGTCAGGCGGAGCCAGCCGAGAAGCCGTTCGCCGGCGGAGCGGATGTTGCGGACTTCCAGCTGAGCCCTCAGGTCGCGCACCTGGTCGGCCAGGCCGCGGGCGAAATCGAGACAGCCGGCCGGGTCGGCCCGCAGTGCCGCCAACAGCTCCGCTTTGGGAATGACGCTGAGCCTGGTGGCGCCGTCGGCCACGGCATCGCAGTGGTACCGGTCCGAGAACAGCGCGGCCTCGGCGAAGGTGGCAGCCGCCTGTGCCACGTGCAGGACCACGGAGGATCCGTCCTTCAGGTGCCGGACAAGACGAACGCGACCGGTTTCGACTCTGTAGATGGCCGTTGCCGGGGTGCCCTGGCGGAAAACGGCGTCGCCGCTACGGAGGGTCCGTTCGGCCACCAGGTTCCTGCCGAGCAGATCGAACCAACTCTTCCCGGTTGAGTGTGCAGTGGAGGCCATGACGTCGCGATAGGGCGGGCGCAGCTGTTGAGGTATGACCAGGATCATATCTCACTATACGGATACCGTTCCAGATCCGGAGGCGTTCACCGGCTTTCCATGTCGTGTCAGCGACCCGGCGCCAGCCATCTGCGATCGATGCCTTTGGGCGCCGAATCCATAGCGGTACCGGCGGCCGCAGGGGGAGAGCCTATTGCTGCTGGCTGAAGCACCGTTGCGTGGCGCCCTCAGGGAGACTGGCCGATGGGGCACCGCAACAGCGCCGTCGTGCACAGGACCCCGGCATCCACATGACAGGACCGCCGGAACTTCGCGAGCGGTTGCGGGGCGGCGCGCTCAGTCGTCGACCCCATCGGGCAGGGCGATGCTCGCCTCTGATTCCTGGTGAAGGTCGGCCGCTTCGAAACGACGTACGTCGCAACAGATTTCCAGCTGGATGCCGTTCGGGTCGGACAGAAAGATCGACTTGGCATGTCCGAGGTCGATAATCTCCGATACATCGACCCCGTGGCCTTCGATCCGGCTGCGCCGCGCCTCCAGTTCGTCGACGGACAGCGCCTTCAGCGCCACGTGGTACATGCCTCCAGGCAGTCCCAGCGCGCGGTTGATGCCGGTGTCGTACTGGGCGGGAATGCCGGAGATGCCTTTGGGCTCCATGAAGACGACGAATTGTCCAGGTCCCGCTTCGAAATACACCTGGCGGATCATGCCGCCTTCCCGGATGCGGGTCTTCTGCTCGGCGACCCGTGGCAGACCCAGCACGTCCTCGTAGAACCGGATCGTCGCGTCCATATCCAGCGTGGACACGCCGACGTGGGAAAAGCCGTTACCCATCGCTCTGCCTCTCAGTGGTGGTGTTTCGCTCCGGCTCGACGGCACCCATATGTCCTGAGCGCTCAGGCGACCCGGGCGCTGCGTGCCTCGGGGCTCAGTTTGTGCCGCAGGTGATCCGCCAGACGCAGTGTCAGCGCGATCACCGTGAACGTAGGATTGGCCCAACTGACCGTCGGAAAGACGCTACCACCGACGATATACAGGTTGCTGCAGTCGTGCGTGAGACAGTTGCGGTCCACGACGCCGTCGTCGGGATTGTCCGACATGCGGGTCGTGCCGAGGTGGTGGTTCGAATACAGCACACGGCTTTCGTCTCGTACCAGGGGCTCGGTAGAAACCCGAAGGCGCCCCGCGCCCGTTCGCTGGAATTCTCGCGCAACGATATGGGCGGTCTGTTCGTAAGTTTTCCAGTCCAGCTCTGTGAGCCGCCAGTCGAGGCGTATCCGGCGCAGTCCCAACGCATCTTTGCGCTCCGACAGGGTCAGCCGGCTGTCCCGGTTCGGGGCCTGCTCCAGAAACAGGCCCACGCGCGGCGTCTCATCCTCTCGCATTTGCGGTGTGCGGTAGACATGGGCGCGGGCGTTCAGGATCTGCGCCTGCGCTTGTACCTCGGGCGACAGGCCCAGACACAGGAGAAACTGCCGCCCGTTAGGGCAGGTTCCGCGTTCCAGCCAGTGTTTGAACCGGTCCGTGTCCGCCGGCGCCAGCCCTGGAACGGGCAGATGGGGGTGCTCCATGAAATGCCGTCCTACCATGTCGCTGGAGTTGCCCAGACCGTGCGCCAGCTGGCTGTCTGCATTCAGGAGAATGCGAGCGGTCTCTATCCCGCCGCACGCCAGTACGAAGATATCGGCCCGGATATGGCCTTCCCGTCCATCGAGTGTACGTACCACGAGCTCGGTCACGGCATCGCGTTCCGGGTTGAGCCGGATGTCAACCACGTTCGCGTGAATCAGTGTGGTGACATCCCGCGACAATTCGAAGTGTCGGCGCTGGTGTTCGCTGATCCGCAGAGTCGGGGTGCCGAAACGCCAGGCCGTCGGCACGACGGAGGCGTTGTCGATCGGCAGGTCGATGCCGGCGCGCGCCGCTATGTCGTGGGCATCGAAGTCCGGTTCATCCAGGTTGAGCAGCTCTGCCGTCTTTCGGTAGTAGGGCTGAATTTCGTCCATGCCGAACGGCCAGCCACTGCCCGGTACCCAATGGCGGGCGGCGAAGTCGTGAGGATCGAACAGCGCGCAATACCCGGCCCACAGCCCGGATGAGCCGCCGAACGCCCGCGCCCGTGTCTCGATCAGGGGATAGTCCATGCCGACGCATTCGCCCGCCTGCAACCCCTGCAATCGGTCTTCCACACCGAAGCCGCCGCTTTCGATCACGAGCACCGGAGCGACCGGGGCCAGGGCGCTCGCGAGCGCGAGTCCCGCCGGGCCGGCGCCGACCACGGCGACCTGTACCGAACGATCCAGCGCCACGCTTTGGTTCCGTGAGTCGAGAATCATCTCAAGCAGGGTTGCCCGGCCGTGTAGCGGCTTATAATGTATAAAGTCAGCATAGATGACGAATCCGGCCCTGCCAACGACGGTAGCGCCAAAGGTCGTCCGGCGCCCGGGAGACCACGGCCAAGGGCGGCGGCGCTGCGCAGAAACGGGACTGAACGCCATCGACATCACCAGTGCACAGTTGAACTGTCTGAGATCGGATATCGAACGGGTTGGATTTGGCTATCTCGACAATCCGTTGGCCGATGGGCAGCTCGCATCTCTTCGGCGCGAGGCTGCGGCACAGCGGGCGGGCGCGCGGCGGGCCTGTGACGACGGCGCGGTTTCGTACCGGGGGTATCTCGCCGAGCTCGGCGCTATCGCCATCGGCACGCTCACGGGACCACCGGTTGGCGGCTTACTGGATGCATTGTTCGGTCGGCACCTCGTACTTGCACGCAATTCCAGCTGTTACACCTATTACGAAGCCGGCGACTTTCTCAGTGCACACCGGGACGACGGGGACGACTGCGAGGTGACGGTATTGATTTATCTCGAAGCGGTGTCGCCCGACCCCGAGGCGGTCGGCTCCGGGTTGCAGCTACGGATTCACGTTGACCAGGGAGGAAGTCCGGGCGCGATATCGCAGAGCATCGGCACCCGGGCCAACCGGCTGGTCGTCGGTCGCGGCGCGCAGATATGGCACGGTCGACCCACCTTGAACGAGGGCGAGCGGGTGTCGCTGCTGTCCGCGTGCTTTTCTCAGATGCGGGACTGAGCGGCGGCCTGCGACTGCCGTCAGGCGTAGCGCAACCGCTTCTGGTACTCGTGGAATCGGCGTTCGATATCCGCCAGCACACGGGCGGGCAGCTCCTCCTGCCAGGCGCCGACACGGCCGCGGTGCAGGTGTCCGGCGCTCAGCCGCTCAGCGATCATCCCGCCGTGATCGGCAACGGTCTTCGGCATGGCGTCGAACCGGTAATCGCGTACGGTGTCCTCCAGCTTGCGATTGGATGCCTCGACCTTCCAGAACGTCATTACCCGGCCGAGGCATGAGCCCGCGTCCGCAATCAGATCCTCGTATCGGACCACTGGAATGCTGTTCAGCCCGACGAAATCCAACCATTTCGCCAGATCGCCATGATAGAAGCGGGCGTTCCCGAATATCTGGCCGATGAAATAGTCGAAATAAAAGACTTCCGGGTCGGCGTAGCGCGGTTGCGCAAATCCTCCTTGAAGATCGGAACGCTGTACGTGGTGGTACCAGGAAACGACGACATCGCGCATGTCGCGCACCAGCGCCAGGGCGCCGTGGACCGTCCGCTTACGCCAGTCGTTTTCGATGTCCCGGACATGGGACAGGATAATCTGGCGGTCGACGTTGACGCCCAGCAGTTCCGCGACCATTGCCATCATCCAGACTGTGCCGGATTTGGGCATGCTGTTGACCACGAACAGTTTGCTGCATGGTATCGTGCCGGGCACCAGTGGGTCTGCGAAATAGCGCCTGCTGTTGAGGTAGTCCGGATCCAGGTGGGCGGGCTTGCTGGGCCCGATGTGAAGCGACTCGCCGATCGTCAGGAACCGCTGCTCGACGCGCCGGTCCCGTATGACGGCGCCACCATCATAGATGTTGAAGAAATCCCGCCGGAACAGCGCGTCGATGATTCCGTCGACGTCCCCGTCGGTCACGATGACGATATCGTCCGACGTCAGGCGCCCAATGACTTGCGCAACGGCCAGGACGGGAACGCCGCACCGGCGTCGTGCCGGATCGCCGACGGACGACTTCGGATCGGCAATCGCGGCCACGTGGGCGCTTGCAATGCCGCCGCTCTCCGATAGCCACGCCAGGATCTGTTGCGCGCTGCTCGGGGAGCCGAAAATGTAGATAGCCGCCATTGGAGACCTCTCGGAGCAATCAAAGGGGTGGTCGCCTTGGTAAGCACGGATCGCGAGACCTGCGCTGCGGGCTGCGTTGGAATAGACGGCCATTCGAAGCGCAGGTGCCTCACCCGCTGAGAGTAGGCTCCTTGCTATTTTAGTCCCCCTATGGCTGAAGCCCTGCGACGGTGCGGGCATGCTCCAGCATGCACCCATATGGTTCGCTGCCTGCCGAACGGTCTGCGCTGGACATCTATGGGCCGTGTATACGGGTACCCACCGCTGCGCAAATTGGGGCAAGACGGCCGGCTGCATCTGAATATTCGAATACTCTGCGGCTGCTCCGCCTGTGGCTTGCAGACGAAAAGCCCCTGTCTATACTTTGTCAAGACAGAGGTCGGCTTCTCTCTTTGTCAATCCTATCCAACTGTGCGCATGTGCAAGGAGCTATCATGATGCAAGAAAAATATCAGCACCGTGAAGTTGCGTCAGCTGTTTCCAGGGTGAAGTCGGCTTTCCGGGGGGGCAAGCTCAAACATTACAGACCGCTCGTCGCCACGGGAGCCGAGGAGGCCAAGTCCACGTGTACCGCATCCTGGGGCCCAGCGATGCGTCGATGAACAGGTCTGGCTCGGGCGGGCGTGGGGGTGTTGGAGCGTGCCGCGACCGTTGCTAGTTCATGCAGGT
>CAZNBB010000139.1:0-8899 GCA_964571225.1 uncultured Gammaproteobacteria bacterium | reverse complement strand
GCAGAGCGACATTACTGGGAACAGCGATCGTAGATGTCTTCGAAGCGGACGATGTCGTCTTCGCCGAGATAACTGCCCGATTGCACCTCGATGATCTCCAGGGGGATCGCGCCGGGATTCTCCAGACGGTGCTGCACGCCGAGAGGTATGTAGGTGGACTGATTCTCGCTGAGCAGAAACACCTCGTCACCACGGGTCACCCGTGCGGTGCCGGTGACCACGATCCAATGCTCGGCGCGGTGATGATGCATCTGCAGCGACAGGGATGCGCCCGGCTTGACCGTCAGGCGCTTGACCTGAAAGCGGCTGCCCGTATCGATCCCCTCGTAGGCACCCCAGGGGCGGTAGACCTTGCGATGGGTCTTGGTCTCGGTGCGCTGACTGGCCTTGAGCTGGGTGACGATCTCCTTGACCTGCTGGGCCTTGTCCCGATGCGCCACCAGCACCGCGTCTGCCGTTTCCACCACGATCATATTGTCCAGCCCGACCGCCGCCACGCAGCGCTGCTCGGCCATCAACAGCGAATTGCGCGTGTCGTGCATCAACACGTCGCCCTGCACGACATTGCCAGCCGCATCGCGCTCCTTGATGTCCAGGACCGACGACCAGGCCCCGACATCGGACCACGCCGCGTCCAACGGCAATACCGCGGCCCGGTCGGTCTTTTCCATCACGGCATAGTCGATGGAATCGCTGGGGCAGGCCAGGAATGCGGCCTTGTCCACCCGCTGGAAGTCCTGGTCGGCGCTCATGCCGGCGCCCGCGGCCCGGCAGGCGTCCAGAATGTCAGGGCGGTAACGCGCCATTTCGTCCAGCCAGGTCTTCGCGCCGAGCACGAAGATGCCGCTGTTCCAGAGATAATCCCCGGAGTCCAGGTAGCGCTGGGCGGCGCGCTGGTCGGGTTTTTCCACGAAGCGGTCCACCCGGTAGGCGCCACCCCTGTCCAGGGGCGCGCCCTTGTTGATGTAGCCGTAGCCGGTCTCGGGGCGGTCGGGCACCACGCCGAAGGTCACCAGATTGCCGGCGGCGGCCAGTGCCGCGGCGCTCTGCACTGCCTGCTGGAAGGCAACCCGGTCCGGGATCACGTGGTCGGCGGGCATCACCACCATGACCGCCTCGGGATCACGCTCGGCGAGCTGCAGGGCGGCAATGGTCAGGGCCGGTGCAGTGTTGCGTCCTTCGGGCTCCAGGATGATGGCGGCCGGCTTTTTGCCGAGCTGATGCACCTGCTCGGCAAGCAGGAAGCGGTGTTCTTCGTTGCAGACGAACAGAGGGTCGCTGACGTCGCTCATGCCGTCCAGGCGGCAGGCGGTGTCCTGCAGGAGCGATTGCTGGGAAATCAGGGGCAGCAGCGGCTTCGGGTAGTGTTCCCTGGAGAGCGGCCAGAGGCGAGTTCCCGCCCCCCCGGACAGGATCACTGGATAGATTTTCAAAAGGTGCACCCTCGGCTGCCAAGACGGAGGCGACTGTTCCCGCTTCGTCCGGCGGTTTCCTTGGAATCGCGTCCCGGCCTGTCGAACGCTTCCATGGCGTTTTTTGGCGGCGCCCTCAGCCTAACCGCTTCCAGAACAATGACTTTTCCAGAACCGGCAGCCTCCGGACAGCCCGTTCAAATCCGGACCAATGGTAGGTTACTGGCCGCTGGAGCGTCAAGAAATGATCGGAGTGGGGAGATGGAGGAAGCTGGCCGGCCGCAGCCCCGGATGAATCGGCGGCGATCCGGCCGGGCCGAATGCGGGGGTACCGCCCGGCAGGCGGCACCCCCTTGCGGTCTCATTGCACGGCGACAGCCTTGCCGGGCGGCTGCACCGATATCCGGTCCAGATTTCTTTCCACCGTCCGCTCGCCGATGCCCTTCACCTTGGCCAGATCCCCCGGCTGGTGAAACGGGCCGTTGGCCTGACGGTAGCTGACGATGGCGGCCGCCTTGTCGGGCCCCACGCCTACCAGGTTGGCAGCCAGGGTCTGGGCGTCGGCGGTATTGAGGTTGACGGTGCCGGCGAACGCCGCCACCGGGCAGCACGCCAGGGCCAGCCAGAGCAGAATAGAACGCAGTTGAGACATATCGCACTCCTTTGCAGATTGGGTCGATGGATCGGTCACGCCGAAGCGTGCCTTGGTGAGCGCCGGCGCCGTTCCTGGGCCGTCACGCTCCCGTCCAGCTTACCGGGGCGATGGATCAGCGCAAGGCGCCGATCTCTGAATTTGTTGTCAGCAGCACGCCCACCGGATCGTCAGCCTGGGTCACCGGGCGTCCCATCACCAGGTAGTGCGCCCCGGCGGCGACGGCATCGGTGGGCGTCATGACCCGGCGCTGGTCGTCGGTGGCGACCCCCGTCGGTCGGACGCCCGGGGTCACCAGCACGAAGGCATCGCCCTCGGCCTCCCGCAGGACCTGGGCTTCCCGGGGCGAGCACACCACGCCGTCCAGGCCGGCGCCGTGGGTCAAGGCCGCGAGCCGCTGCACGTTGCTCTGGGGCGTTCCGGCCAATCCGATCTCCGCCAGGTCCTCCGCGCCAAGACTGGTGAGCACGGTGACGCCGATCAGCAGGGGCCGCTGCGGACCGCTGCCCAGGGCCTCCCGGGCCGCCTCCATCATGCGCCGCCCCCCCAGGGCGTGAACATTCATCATCCATACCCCCAGGTCGGCGGCTGCCGCACAGGCACGGGCCACCGTGTTGGGGATGTCGTGGAATTTGAGATCCAGGAAAACGTCGAATCCTTCCTTCACCAACCGGTCCACCAGTGCCGGACCCGCCCGGGTGAACAACTCCTTGCCCACCTTCAGCCGGCACAGGTCCGGGCGAAGGCGCTCGACCAGGGCGATCGCCTGCTCGGCGGTGGGATAGTCCAGCGCCACGATGACACGCGGCTCCGTCGCTGCAGACTGGCTCATATCGGGCTCCGTGAATTCGCGGCGAGGGCAAGGCCCGGCGCGGCCGTCCTCATTCGCCTTGCACGCCGTGGATGGGTTTGGTGACGTTCCAGCGCTTACAGCTCGGGCACTGCCAATGCAGCACTTTGCCCGTGAAGCCGCAATGCAGGCACTTGTAGATCGGCTTGTGCTCCAGCAGCTGGCCCACCAGTTCGCGCAGGATGAGCAGGTTGTCCCGGGCGCTGCCTTCGCTGTGGGACAGGTTGAGCTCGATCAGCCTCTCCAAGCCCCGGACGGACGGACGCCGCTTCAGCTGTTCGGCCACGAAGGCCGCCGCAGCGGGCTCGCCGTCCCGCCTGAAGATCAAATCGGCCAGGGTCAGCATGGGAGACACGCCTTCATAGCGATCCAGCACGCGCTGCAGGTAGTCGATCATGGCGTCCACATTGCCCTGTTCCTCGTAGCAGCGGCGCATGGGACCGATCACTTCCGGCAGGAACTCGATGTCCTGTTCCTCGACCCGCCGATAGAAACGAATCGCGCCGCGCAGGTCGCCGGCCTCCCTGGCCATGTCGCCCTGCATGATGCTGGCCCGCACACAGAGCTTGTCGTAGGCCAGCGCCCGTTTGATCATCTGCTGCGCCCGGGCCGTGTCGTGACTGCGGCGGGCATCTTCGCCCAGCTCGCAGTAGAACTGAGCGATGGTGGCATTCATCGGCTTGCCACTGGCCACACCCAGCTGCCGCGCTGTCGCCACCGCCTGTTCCCAATCCTTCTCCTGCTGATAGATGGCCAGCAGCTGCTGCAGCGCCGGCACCAGATGAGCGGTGTTTTCCACCAGTTCCTGGAACAGGCTTTCGGCCCGATCGAACAAGCCCGCGCGCATGTAGTCCTGCCCCAGCTCCAGCAGGGCTTCGGTGCGCTGCTGCTTGCTCAAGGTGGGGCGGGCAATGAGGTTCTGATGAATGCGAATCGCCCGGTCCACCTCGCCGCGGCGACGAAACAGGTTACCGAGAGCCAGATGGGTTTCGACGGTATCGCTGTCCACTTCCAGCATCCGGATGAAAACCTCGATGGCTTCGTCCGGCTGCTCGTTCAGCAGGTAGTTCAGGCCCTTGAAGTACTCGGAACTGAGCTCGCCGCCGCGCTGTGTTCCGCGCGTGGCACTGCGTCGGGCCATGAACCAGCCCGATGCGGCCGCCACCGGCAACAACAACCACAGCAGCTCGTTCATGCTCAGTGAGAGTCTTTCAACGGAATCGCACGCAGGTTCGAGACTTCCTTCTCCGCCGTCTGCACCTGGCGGCGCAAGTGGCGCACCTGGCGTTTGAGGCGAATGACGATACCGAGGCTGACCAGCACGCCCAGTATGGCGCCCAGTATTAGCGAGCCCACCACCACCAGCGCCAGTGGCAGGTCCACTTTCCCGAGGTAATAGTTCAACGGGACGCTGGTGGAGTTCAGCACGGCAAACGAGAGCCCCAGGATCAACAACACCAGAAACAGGATGGCTAGCAGGATGCGCGCCATGACACCTCCTCTAGGCGGACGCAACGCCGGCGCATTGCCGTGTGCACGCAGCACAGGCACCGGGGGTAAAGCGCTGCTGCCGGTTTGCAGAAAAAGGGTGATCGATTCGGTCCGCATGGGGCGGACGCTGTGGAGTGGACGCAAGGCCCGTGCCGGACCGTACAGTCATCGCCGCACGTCCGCGCGAGCAATCGGTCGCCGGTCGGTGAGCGGATATGGACAACGTTGTGAACGGCATCCGTAGCCCACGGTCAGCCCCGTACCGTCGCCGGGGCGGCGGCGTTACTTCTGAATCTTGGAGGAACTGGAATTGACGCGTTCGCGCAGTTCCTTGCCAGGCTTGAAATGCGGAACATACTTGGCAGCCAGGGAGACCGAGTCCCCGGTCTTGGGATTACGGCCGATCCGCGGCGGCCGATAATGCAAAGAAAAACTACCAAAGCCTCGAATCTCGATGCGCTGACCGGTGGCAAGCGCCTGGCTCATCTGCTCCAGCAGGCTTTTGACGGCGAGCTCGACATCCTTGTAGTTCAGATGCGTATTCTTATTCGCGAGTACTTCGATCAGTTCAGACTTTGTCATTTTCTTCTTCCCGGCTGTGCGGGAGGCCGCCATGCGGCCTCCCTTCCATTACTTCGCCCGAGTTGCGTCCAACGCAGTCTCGCTGGAACCCTTCTCAAAATGCGTCTCGCCCCGCCAATTCGGCGTTGCGGATCGCGCGGCGGTGCTCATTTACCGGTGTAAACTCCGCTCCTCGCGCGATCCGCACCTTGTCTTGACGGCCGATCGACGACCCTGATACGAGTCCTAATCGTTCTTGCCTTCCATCTGCTCCTTGAGCAAGTCGCCCAATGTGGTCGTCGCCGCCGCCGGACGGCTGTAGTCCTGCACCGCTTCGGCTTCCTCGTGAAGTTCCTTGGCCTTGATGGACAGGCTGATGGTGCGGTTCTTGCGATCGACGCCCATGAAGCGCGCTTCCACCTCTTCGCCTTCCTTCAGCACGGTGCGGGCATCTTCCACCCGGTCGCGGGCCAGTTCGGACGCACGCAACGTGCCTTCCACCCCATCGCCCAGATCCACGAGCGCCGCCTTGGCGTCCACTTCCTTCACCACGCCTTTGACGATGCTGCCCTTGGCATGCTCGGCCACGAAATTGGAGAACGGATCCTTGTCGAGCTGCTTGATGCCGAGGGAAATACGCTCGCGCTCGGGATCCACGGCCAGCACCACGGCCTCGACTTCGTCGCCCTTCTTGAAGTTGTGCACCGCTTCTTCGCCGGCCACGTTCCAGGAAATGTCGGACAGGTGCACCAGACCGTCGATGCCGCCGTCCAGGCCCACGAAGATGCCGAAGTCGGTGATGGACTTGATGGTGCCGCTGACCCGGTCGCCCTTGTTGTGGTTGATGGCGAAGTCTTCCCAGGGATTGGGGTAGCACTGCTTCATGCCGAGGGAAATGCGGCGACGCTCTTCGTCGATATCCAGCACCACCACTTCCACTTCCTGGCCCACATGAACCATCTTGCCCGGGTTCACGTTCTTGTTGGTCCAGTCCATCTCGGACACGTGCACCAGACCTTCCACGCCCTCTTCGATCTCCACGAAGCAGCCGTAGTCGGTGATGTTGGTGACCTTGCCGAACAGGCGGGTGTTTTCCGGATAGCGGCGCGCCAGATCTTCCCACGGATCCTGGCCGAGCTGCTTGAGGCCCAGGGACACGCGGTTGCGCTCGCGATCGAACTTCAGCACCTTGACGTCGATCTCGTCGCCGACGTTGACGATCTCGGAGGGATGCTTGACCCGCTTCCACGCCATGTCGGTGATGTGCAGCAGACCGTCGATGCCGCCCAGGTCCACGAACACGCCGTAGTCGGTCAGGTTCTTCACGATGCCCTTGACCACCATGCCTTCCTGCAGGTTCTTCAGCAGGGCTTCGCGCTCGGCGCTGTACTCGGACTCCACCACGGCGCGGCGCGAGACCACGACGTTGTTGCGGCGACGATCCAGCTTGATGACCTTGAATTCGAGTTCTTTGTTTTCCAGGTACGTGGGATCGCGCACCGGGCGCACGTCCACGAGCGAACCGGGCAGGAACGCGCGGATATCGTAGATGTCCACGGTGAAGCCGCCCTTCACCTTGCCGCTGATCATGCCCTTGACGGTTTCGTCCTTGTCATAAGCTGCTTCCAGCTCGTTCCAGGCCCGCGCGCGCTTGGCCTTCTCGCGCGACAGGCGGGTCTCGCCAAAGCCGTCTTCGACGGCATCAAGAGCGACTTCGATCTGATCACCGACATTGACGTCCAGCTCACCCTGTTCGTTGTAGAACTGGTTGACCGGGATGACGCCTTCGGACTTCAGGCCCGCGTTGACGATGACCACATCGGGACGCACCTCGACGACCGTACCCTGCACGATCGCACCGGGGCGCATCTGAGTGTTGGCAAGACTCTCTTCAAATAACTGTGCAAAGCTTTCGCTCATGGGGAATTCTGTCCTTGAACCACGCGGACCATCCGCCGGTTCAGTTGCTAGACCGCAGCTCACCACCGCGGGTTGGTTGACAAAAAAGGCCTGGGACTCGCCCCGGGCCGCCTTAGAAAATCAATATTATACGCGCTTTTCCACGCCGTTTCACGATCCCATCCGGGCGGCCACGATTTCCCGCACCCGCGCGACGGTTCCGTCGATGTCCAGTGCCGTGGTATCCACCACATGGGCGTCCGGCGCCGGCTTCAAGGGCGCCACCGGGCGACTCGCGTCCCGTCTGTCCCGTTCCGCAATCTCATCGACAAGGCTGGCAAGATTAGCATCCAACCCCTTTTCCTTCAACTGCTTATACCGCCTCCTGGCACGCTCTTCCGCACTGGCCGTAAGGAAAATCTTCACCGGCGCCTCCGGGAACACCACCGTACCCATGTCCCGCCCGTCCGCCACCAGACCCGGCGCTTGTCGGAATGCACGCTGGCGGTCCAGCAGCGCCGCGCGCACCGCCGGCAGCACCGCCACCTGGGAGGCGGCGTTCCCGCAGGTCTCAGTGCGGATCGCCGCTTCCACCTGCTCGCCGTCCAGGTACACCCCGTCGCCCGGCGGGAACCGCACGTCCAGTTCGCCCGCCAGGGCCGCCAGCCGGGGCTCGTGGTCCAGGGGAATGCCGCGGCGCTCGGCGGCCAGGGCCAGCAGCCGGTACAGGGCACCGCTGTCCAGGAAATGCCAACCCAGGGTGTCCGCCACGCGTTGGCTGATCGTGCCCTTGCCCGAGCCGCTGGGGCCGTCAACCGTGACTACCGGGATCGATTCAGATGGGATCATGGCCGCTGCCGCCGACTCAGGCGCCGGACGGGCCGCCGGCGGTGACGGCGAGCCCGGCCCCGCTCGCCAGCCCGACGAAGCCGGGAAACGAGGTATTGACGTTCGCGCAGTCCAGGATGCGGATCGGCCCTGCAGCCTGCAGCCCGGCCATGGCGAACGCCATGGCGATGCGATGGTCGCCCTGGCTGTGTACGGCACCCTGGCCCAATGCCCCACCCTGGATAACGATGCCGTCGCGGGTGGGCTTGGCGTCGATGCCCAATACCGTCAGACCGTCCGCCATTACCTGGATGCGGTCGCTTTCCTTGACCCGCAACTCCTCCGCGCCGGTCACCACGGTACGCCCTTGGGCGCAGGCGGCGGCCACGAACAGGGCCGGGAACTCGTCGATGGCCAGGGGCACCAGCTCGGCCGGCACCTCGATGCCCCGCAGCGCCGCCGAACGCACCCGCAGGTCCGCCACCGGCTCGCCGCCCGCCTCGCGGGGATTTTCCAGGGCGATGTCGGCACCCATCAGACGCAGGATATCCAGCACGCCGGTGCGGGTGGGGTTGATGCCCACGTGCTCGATGACCAGCTCGGAGCCCGGCGCGATGCTGGCCCCCACCAGAAAGAACGCCGCCGAGGAAATATCCCCAGGCACGTCGATGGGGCCGGCCTGCAGATGCCCGCCGCCCCGCAGACAGACGGTGGCACCGTCTCGCTCCACCGGATAGCCCATGCCCTGCAGCATGCGTTCGGTGTGGTCGCGGGTGGGCGCCGGCTCGGTCACGCAGGTGCGACCCTGCGCATACAGCCCCGCCAGCAGCACGCTGGATTTCACCTGGGCACTGGCCACCGGCATGGGGTAATCGATGCCGTGGAGCTCGCAGCCACCCCGGATATGCAGGGGTGCGGTGCCCTCGGCGGTGCCCTCTATGCGGGCTCCCATCTGGCCCAGCGGCCCCATGACCCGTTTCATGGGTCGGCGCGACAGGGAGTCATCGCCCGTCAGTACGGTATCGAAACGCTGACCCGCCAGCAGACCGGCCAGCAGACGCATGGAGGTGCCCGAGTTGCCCAGATACAGCGGGCCGTCCGGCGCCTTGAGGCCGTGCAGACCCACACCCTGGATGCGCACACGCCCGTCGGTCGGCCCGTCGATGGACACGCCCATGGACCGGAACGCCGCCAGGGTAGCCAGGC
>CAZNBB010000138.1:0-8904 GCA_964571225.1 uncultured Gammaproteobacteria bacterium | reverse complement strand
GTTTGTAAACTGCGCTTCCTCGCCCCTTTGCGCCTTGCGATCATCCACTTGATCGACCCGTGCAGACGTTCCCTAGAGGCCGGCCGACTCGCGCTGGTCCTTGGCGATGCCCGTCCAGTCCAGGTCCGCACCACCGTTGGCCAGCGAGCGCAGGAAGCGATCCTCCAGCAGGCTGGCCAGGGGCATCGGCACCTGAGCGGCCCGGGCCGTGTCGCGGATCAACCGCACGTCCTTGGCGCCCATGGCCAGGGCGAAGCCGGGGGGCGAGAAGCGCTGGTCCACGATAGCCCGTCCGTAGTTCTTGTAGATCGGGCAGGCAAACAGGGTACTCGAGAACAACTCATACACACCCTCGGGATCGACCTGGTTCTTCTCGCACAGGCTCAGGGCTTCGGCCATGGCTTCGATGGCAGAGACGATGAGAAAGTTGCCTGCCAGCTTCACCACGTTGGCGGACGGTGGATTGTTCCCGAAGTCGAACACGCCCTGACCCATGACCTCCAGCAGCGCCCGGACCCGCTGCTTTGCCCCGTCGGAGCCGGCCAGTGCAAGCCACAGTTTGCCGGCAGCGGCGGCGTCGGGGCGTCCGAACACCGGGCAGGCCAGGTAGTCGACCCCATGCCTGGCATGCTGCTCCACGGCGGCTGTTGCCGCGGCGGGGCTCACCGTGCTCATGGCCATATGCAGCCCCCCTTTGCCCAGGCGTGCCAGTACCTCGTCATTCATCAGGCTCTGCTGGGCGTGGTCGTCCGCCACCATGGTTACCACAATGGCGCCAGGGGTCACCGCGTCGGCGGGATGGTCGACGTGGGTCGCGCCTTTCTCCACCAGTGGGCGGGCTTTCTCGGGTGTACGGTTGTAGACCTTCACGTCATGGCCCGCGTCCACCAGGCGTTCCGCCATGGCGCCGCCCATGTGGCCCAGTCCGAAGAAGGCAATCGGTTCCATATCTCGCTCCTTGTGTTGTGCGGATTCGCGTCGGCGGGTAGCGGGTCGGCCGGCAGGCGTTTGCGCTGCCGCGCGCTACCGGGGGATGGTGTGCGTGTCAACAGTGTAGAATTGACACCGCCCGTCTTCCACGAGCGTTAGCCGGGAATTTGCCATGGTGACACGACAAGCGGCCGACTCGCCATGCCCATGCGGCAGCGGGCGCGCGTTCTCGGTCTGCTGCGGGCCGCTGCTGAGCGGAGCGCAGGCCGCCGCCACGGCCGAGGCGCTGATGCGCTCGCGATACAGCGCCTTCTGCGTGCAGAACGAAGATTACCTCCTGCGCACCTGGCATCCCGATACCCGGCCGGCCACCGTCGATTTCGACGCCGACATACGCTGGTTGGATTTGCGTATCGTATCCACCGCAGCCGGCGGTCTATTGGATGACGAAGGAGCCGTGGAGTTCGTGGCGCGCTACAAGGTTGGCGGGCGGGCCGCTTGTGTTCAAGAACGCAGCCGTTTCATCCGAGTGGACGGCCATTGGCTCTATCTGGCGGGCGATCCGGAACCAGACCGGACCGCGGCGCCCGCCGCCATCGGGCGCAACGCGCCCTGTCCTTGTGGCAGCGGCCGCAAATACAAGCGCTGCTGCGGACGCTGATCTGCGTTCGCCCGGGACGACACAGTTTTGCATTGTGGCCCCTGGGGTCATCGCGTATACTCCTCGTACGGTTCCTCTGTGGCACTCTCCGGTCAGCGCCCGGTCCCGTCGTGGCATATCCCTCCCAGGCTATTCCCCGAACAACATTACATTTCGGCCTAGACCGGCACGGGACACACCCGACAGCAAGGCCGCCCCAGGAGTCTCCAATTAGATGTCTTTTTCCGATCTCGGCCTGTCGGCCGAATTGCTGCGTGCGGTTAGCGAACAGGGTTACACCACCCCCACCCCCGTGCAGGCCAAGGCCATCCCGGTCATTCTCGAAGGCCGGGACGTACTGGCCGGTGCCCAGACGGGTACCGGCAAGACCGCCGGCTTCACTCTGCCCCTACTGCAGCGCCTGGGCACTCAGGCGCCGTCGAAACGCGGTCGCGGACCCCGCGCCCTGGTGCTGGTGCCCACCCGTGAGCTTGCCGCTCAGGTGGCCGACAGCGTGCGTGACTACGGCAGGTACCTGCCCCATCGCAGTGCCGTAGTGTTCGGCGGGGTGAGCATCAATCGCCAGATCGAAGCGCTGCGCCGCGGCGTGGACATTCTGGTGGCCACGCCGGGACGGCTGCTCGATCATGCCGGCCAGCGCACTGTGGACCTTTCCGGGATCGAGATTCTGGTGCTGGACGAGGCCGATAGGATGCTGGATATGGGCTTCATCCATGACATCCGCCGCGTGCTGGCGCTGATGCCGGCCAAGCGCCAGAACTTGCTGTTCTCGGCCACCTTCGCCGACGAAATCCGCAAACTGGCCGACGGTCTTTTGACCGACCCGGTCCAGATCGAGGTGGCGCGCCGCAACACGGCCGCCGAGTCGGTGGCGCAGGTGGTCCATCCGGTGGACCGCGAGCGCAAGGGCCAACTGCTGGTGGATCGCATCAAGAGCCAGGACTGGCGTCAGGTGCTGGTGTTTACCCGCACCAAGCATGGTGCCAACCGGCTGTCGGAAAAGCTCGGCCGCGAGGGTATCCCGGCAGCGGCGATCCACGGCAACAAGAGTCAGTCGGCCCGTACCAAGGCACTGGGAGACTTCAAGCGCGGTGCGGTACGGGTGCTGGTGGCGACAGATATTGCCGCTCGCGGCCTGGACATCGAGCAACTGCCTCACGTGGTCAACTTCGAGCTGCCCCACGTGCCGGAGGACTACGTGCATCGCATCGGACGTACCGGTCGGGCCGGAGCCAGCGGCGAGGCCGTCTCCCTGGTGTGTGTGGACGAGCACCAGCTGCTGGCCGGCATCGAGCGCTTGCTCAAGCGCGATCTGCCCCGTGTCACGATTACCGGTTTCGAGCCCGATCCCAGCATTCGTCCGGAACCGATTCCCAACGGCCGCAACGGTCCGGCGCGGGTGCGCAAACCGGCCGGCCGGCGTCCCCACCACCGGGGCCGACAGACCGGAGAGCGCCGCCGCAACGCGGGCTAGCGTTTCCGCTGCGGGGTAATTCAGTATCCCTGCCGATGTCGGCAGGGATGGCCTGTCAGTGCCGCTGCGTCCAAGGGCGCAGCGGCGCGTCCGGCTGCAACGGTTGACCTCCTAATCCCGAGTGAGGCGTTGCAGGCTGTCGCGTGTCCCTCACCTCAAGGTTTCAGCAGCCCCACGGGCGGCGCGGAACTTTGCCACGTCCCATCGCTCTACACCCAACGGCGACGCCAAATCGTCTTCATCATCGAGTCGGCAGCGGCACGTATGGATTGCGTGAGCCCTGTCGCCCGCCGCTGATGTTTGCCCAATCCTGTGCTCCATGTCCTGCCGGCGTTCCTTTGTCCGCTTCGGTGCGGGGCACGGGCTTGCGATCGAATGTCCCCCTGACAGCGAATGGAGTAGCTAACATGAAAAAGACCGCCTTCCTGCTCGCATTATCCGTGGCCGCCAGCGCCAACGTTTTCGCCACCCAGGCGCCGGCCCATCCGTGGGGCAATGGACCGTTTCGTGTGTTGCTGGAAGTCAACCAGAACAACCCGAAAGAGTGGAAGCTGGCCATCGCCAATCTGGCTACCATGGAGAAAGTGGTGGGGATGGATACGGCTCATGCCGAGGTCATTGCCTGGGGGCCGGGTTTGAAGATGTTGATGAAACACTCTCCGGTGGCCAAGGACATCAAGAGCCTGTCCATGTACGGCGTGCAGTTCTCGGCCTGCGGCCAGACCATGAAGCATATGCACGTCACCAAGAGCCAGTTGACCGACGGCGTGACCGTGGTGCCCGGCGCCATGGCCGAGATCGTCAAGCGCCATGCCCAGGGGTGGGCCGAGATCAAGGAGTAGGTCGGCTGCCGTCTCCCGCGTGGCGCTCAGTAGTGGGGCGGGAGCGTCTCTTCGGAAGCGGGTGCCACGGCTGACGGAGTCAGCTCCCGCAGCATGGATTTGAGCTGATCCACCTCGGCGCGCAGGCCTTCGATGGCCTGCGATTGGCTGATGGTCGTGCGGGTCAACTCTTCGATGGCCGCCTCCTGATAGCTCAGGCGCACTTCCAGGTCGGTGATGCGTTGTTCCATGGGTAACCGGTTCCGCTGTGTGTCCGGGACCTATGGTACAACGGAGTCGCCCCCGCTGTTCGGTGTGGCGCACTGTGGGGACGGTCGTACCGGCGCAGGGTGATCCAGCCGGGGGGCGTAGGTTACCGGAACGGACGCTTCATGCTCGATCTGTTGGCGGACCACTGGTGGTCCATGCCTCTGCCACCAACCAATGGGGAGAAGTCGATGCGCCGTGCACTGATCTCTGCTGTGGCCGTGCTCATGCTGTTGCCGGGAATCGGTCGTGCCCAGACCGGCGTGGAAGGCGCCCTGCATCGCTTTGGCGCCTCGGTGGCCCGGGACTACCGGCTGTACTACTCGCGGCCCGAACTGGTCCGGCTCGGTATCGTGGTCGGCGCCGGCGGTGTGCTGGCCAATACCAGCCTGGACGGCAACTTCGCCCGCTTCTATCAGGACCATGTGCGCAACGGCTTCACCGATTCCCTGGCGCGGCCGTTCAACAAGGCCGGCCACAGCACCGCGGTGGCGTTGCCCCTGATCTACCTGGGGGCCATGGTGGTGGGCGGCTATGGCAGCGAATCCGGTTCCGGGTCGGCCGTGGCCACCTGGGGCGACCGCTCCCTGAGGGCCTTCATCCTGGGTGCGCCCCAGCAGGTGCTGTTGACCCATCTGCTGGGCAGCTATCGCCCCACCCAGGGCAATTCCCACTGGCATCCTTTCCGCTCCCACCACGGAGTCAGCGGCCACGCCTTCTACGGCGCCATTCCATTCCTGACCGGCGCTGAAATGGCCCGCACGCCGTGGATCAAATACACCTTGTACGCGGCTTCCGTGCTGCCCGCGTGGGCCCGCATCAACGCCAACAAGCATTATCTGTCCCAGGTATTCCTGGGCTGGACCATGGCCTATCTCGCCACCGAGACGGTGGCGCGCAGCGATGCCCGCCACCAGCGGGAAGCGAGTTTCACTCCGATGGTGTTTCCCGGCGGTGCCGGGGTCGCCCTGCACATGAGTTTCTGAACGCGATTGTTCTTGGGCGACCGGCTGGTTGGCGGATGCGATGCCGTGCGCGTCCGTTCTCAAACGGACGCCTTGGCGCCCCGTGCCATTGGACGGTTCAGCCTTCGTCCGGCCGCTGGCGGCGCAGACGTTTTGTGGAGCCCCGCCGCTTCTTCTCGTCCAGCCGTCGCTGACGGGCTCCGGCACTGGGGCGGGTGGGCTTGCGGGCCTTGGGTTTGTGGGTGGCCTGGCGCACCAGCTCCACCAGCCGTGCGATGGCGTCTTCGCGGTTGCGTTCCTGGGTCCGGAACCGCCGTGCGTCGATGACCACCGTGCCGTCCCCGGCCAGTCGCCGCCCGGCCAGGCGCCTGAGCCTTGCCCGCACGTCCTCCGGCAGCAGGCTCGCCCCGTCGATGGTGAAGCGCAGCTGTACCGCGGTGGCCACTTTGTTGACGTTCTGGCCGCCGGGCCCGGACGCGCGCACGAACTGCAGCTCGATGTCCCGTTCGTCCAGAGCTAGCTGCTCGGTGACGGGAATCATGACTTGCGCGGTGTCCCGGCCTGCAGACGGCGCATGAACGCCCGCACCCGGCGGGCGTTGGTACCCAGGTCACTCTTGCCCACTCGGGACATGGAGCGGATGTCGACCCGGGACCCGCCGTCACGGGGCCTGACACGCACCACCACATCGTCCTTGAACCCGAACCAGAAGGTGGTGGCGGTGGCCTCGATGCGCCCGTCCGCCGGCACGCTGGCTACGATATGCCAGCCCATGGCGCGGGCGGCAGCCAGTGCCCGGTCGAAGGCCGCCCGGGGCGGGATGTCCAGCAGCACGGGCCGGATGTCGGGATAGGCGGCGCGCTGCAGGGCCGCCACCCGCGGTCCGCCGTAGGCGCCGGGATCGGGCGCGTGGCTCCGCAGGGGTGCGATGGCGACGAAGCGGGGCGGATCGCCGGTGTCGGTGGTGATGTCGTGTATGGGTGGCACGGAGCGGGCGAGCAGCATCCAGTGAATGGGCGGGGCGATCACCGCGGCGCTCACCAGCAACCCCAGCACGGCCCGCCCCAGGCCGCGCCTGGGCGCCGAGGGCCGGGCGGCCAGTGCGCCCCACGCCGACAGCACGATGCCCGCCAGCGCGCCCAGCACCGCGATGGCCAGCAGAATGAAGCCGATCCCGAAGTCCCACCAGCCGAGGCGGTGACCGAAGCCGGCCACCAGCGCCAGGGCGGCGCTGATCAGCGATACCCGCAGCGCAGCGCCGGCGATGCGTGACAGCGGTGGCAGAGCGGTCGGTTCCATGGAGTCGGTATCGTCTGCGGACAGAGTACAGGGTAACTCAGTGTCGCCGGTTCGTCAGACTTCGCACTGGCGACTATGCTGGGAGGGCGACAGCGGAAGGAGGACGGCATGAGCGAAGACAGACCATTGGCCATCGTGGCCGGGGTGGGCCCCGGGCTTGGCGGCGCCCTGTGCCGGCGCCTGGGCGCCGCCGGTTATGCGGTGGCGGGGCTGGCCCGCACCAGCGCCTACACCGACACCCTGGCCGAACAGATCCAGGCCGAAGGCGGCGTGGCCCGCATGGTGACCTGCGAACTTACCGACCGGGGCTCTGTGGAACAGGCGCTGGGCGCTCTGGAAGGGCCTCTGGGCGCGCCTGCGGTGCTGGTGTACAACGCCGGCGGGTTTCTCATGAGCCCGTTCGACGAGATACGCCCCGAGGAATTCGACCGCCTCTGGGAGATCAATTGCCGGGGGGCGTTTCTGTGCGCCCGCCAGGTGGTGCCGCGCATGTTGGAGCAGGGCGGTGGAACCATTATCTTCACCGGCGCCAGCGCGTCGGTGAAACCCGGTGCCCGGTTCGCCGCCTTCGGCTCCAGCAAATTCGCCCTGAGGGGCCTGGCCCTGGCCATGGCCCGGGAGCTGGGTCCCCGGGGCATTCACGTGGCCCACGTGGTGATAGACGGCGTGATCTGGACGCCGCGTTCCCAGGTCTGGGAGGGAGTCACCGAGGACAACACCCTGCATCCCGATGCGATCGCCGAGACCTATCTGTCCATCATCCGCCAGCCGCGCTCGGCCTGGACCCTGGAACTGGACCTGCGCCCGGACGTGGAGCCTTTCTGATGGGCGTGGGAGGCGCGGCGTTTCGTTCCCGAGCCGGACGGGCGGCGCCGGCCGAAGGAACTTCGAGGGTCGGATGCGCCGCCGAACCCACTGACCCGGGTCCCTGTCCATGAGCAGTGCGCTGGAACTGGCCGACTCCCGGGTGAGCGCTATCGAGGTGGTCGATGGCGTGGCAACGGTGCAGTTCTCCCACGCCTACATCCACAAGTCCCGGGGCCGGCCGGGGCGGGATCCGGGTACGGGCTGGAGCCGACAGGCCGCCCTGGTGCTGGACGAGGCGGTCTGCTCCGGGCCACTGCCCGCCCTTCCCAACACCGTGTCCGAAGGCTACCTGGAGGTAGGCGGAATCCGCCACGAGCTGCTTCCCCTGCCCTTCAAACGCAAGGTGGCGGCCCAGCTGGCTCTGACATTCGTGGACGGAGCGCGGCTTGAGGTCTGCGGCCATCGCCCGGTCGTCGAACTGCTGGGGACGCCGATCTACCTGGAAGAGTTCCGGTAAGTGGCGTGCCTGCCGGTGTGGTTGCGCCGTTGTCGTCCCAACGCCGCCCTATGCTGTCGAAACACCAAGCCCACGGAGACAGGACCATGGATGCCGAGGCACTGAGAGAACTGCAGGCACCGATCAAACGCAGATACCGGGACGATCCGGCGTCGGCGACAGTCACGCTTCGGGCCCGGTCCCGCGTCGGCGAGGGCGTCACCTGCCAGTTGGATACGGCCAAGGCGATGGTGGAGGCGGGCCTGCATCCGGCGGCCGGTGGAGACGGCCGCAGCGCCTGTTCGGGGGACATGCTGCTGCAAGCCCTGGTCGCCTGTGCCGGTGTGACCCTGGCGGCGGTGGCGACGGCGATCGGCGTGGAACTGCGCGACGCCACGGTCAGCGCCGAAGGGGATCTGGATTTTCGCGGCACCCTGGCCGTGGACAAACAAACGCCGGTGGGCTTTCAGCGCATCCGGCTTAGCTTCGAGCTGGACAGCGACGCCAGCGCCGAGCAACTGGAAACGCTGACCCGGCTGACCGAACGGTACTGCGTGGTCTACCAGACCCTGTCCAGTCCGCCCGAGATCACCGTTGCCTGCCGGACGCAGGGAACGGGCGAGTAGCCGTATCCCGCCGTGCGGCGGTTCTGCGGGGTGTTCGTAACAGCCGCCCGGGTTGCCGCCGGCCCCCTGATCACATTCCGGGTCCATGGAGGTCTTCTATGCGCTACGAGCTCTTTTACTGGCCGTCGATCCAGGGGCGTGGGGAATTCGTTCGACTGGCGTTGGAACAGGGCGGCGCCGACTACGTGGACGTGGCCCGGGAGAGCGGCCCCGGCATGGGGGTGGCGGCCCTTGTGGAGCTTACCGAGGGTCCCGCGCTGGCCCGTCCGCCGTTCGCCCCGCCGTTTCTGCGGGCCGGCAAGCTGGTGATTGCCCAGACCGCCCATATCCTGCAGTACCTGGGACCCCGGCTGGGACTGGTGCCGAAGGCCGAGAGTACCCGCCTGTGGGCCCACCAGTTGCAGCTCACCGTGGAGGACTTCGTGGTGGACGTTCACGACACCCATCATCCCATGGGGGGCGCGCTGTACTACGAGGATCAGAAACCGGAAGCCCGGCGTCGTGCGAAGTACTTCCGGCAGGAACGTGCCCCGGAGCTGTTGGGCTACTTCGAGAAAG
>CAZNBB010000137.1:0-8912 GCA_964571225.1 uncultured Gammaproteobacteria bacterium | reverse complement strand
AATGACATTCTTCTAGTGTCGTCCGGAACCCGTGCCGAGGAGACTGATGGAGAATCCGACGAGGTGCTGATTGCTCCGCAGCAGTGGTGCGGACACTGGTTCCGTGGCAATGGGCCCGGACCGGTCCCGGCCCCATGAGCGCAATAACATCAGTATGGCGACTGCCGGTTGTCTGGGCATGTGCGATCCTGCTGGGCACTCTCGGCGGAACGGGGGCGGCCACCGCGCGGGCGACCGCAACTCCGCCGGGTTCCGCTGCGTCCCGGCACGGTCATGCATCGAAAGCGGACTCCCTCGCGGCCGCCGGGCCGCGGGCCTGTTACCTGCGCGCGATGGAATACAAGTCCCGTAAGGATTACCCGCGGTACTTCAAATGGTTGCGCAAGGCGGCCTTGAAAGGCTCAGTCAGAGCGGAAGATATCCTGGGCTTCGACTATGCACTGGGGCAGGGGTTGCCGCAGGACTATGGGAAATCGGTGTCGTGGTATCGCCGCGCCGCAGCACAGGGTGACCCGGATGCCCAGTGCGAGCTGGGACTGGACTATGCCCTTGGGTTGGGCGTCAAGAAGAACCACAGCCATGCTGTGAAGCTGTACCGACAAGCGGCTGCGCAAGGCTATCAGCCGGCCAGGACACTGCTACCGTATTGAGCGGTGTGGGGTCGGTGATGATGGCACCGTATTGCGCCGCTGGTTCGCAGAGCCGCGGGGTGAAGCTTGGGGGGCGACCCGACCGATGGCCGTCCGGTGCGGAGCGCCAGCCCATGGATGCCAGTCAGCGGGATTCACCGCGAGTCGCTACAAGTCATAGATATATAAGATATTTCAGTTATTTGTGATGGGTTGCCGACATACTCCGTGACTTTCATAGAGATGGATTCGGCGCACCGGAGAGCGGTGGCGGGGGCGCCACCGGGTGATCGGCCCAGGGACCGGAAGGGCCGTGTGTCGGCGCACCGCCTATGGTCCGGCATGCAGCTTCCAGTCGATCCGTGCGGGCGATCTAGAGTGGCCTGCTGCTGCACGCCCCATAACTTCATTCAATGAAACCATTGCGGCCGGATGTATGGTACGTTGCGCATGACAGCGCCCACGGTCCCGGAGCGAAGCGTTCGCAATGGAGGCCGTCCCGGCGGACCGCGCAGACGGTGCGTAATACCAAGGCTTTGGTGCAGGGGCCGGCGCAACGCAACAAGATCCTGTCAAATCATGGGGGAGTACTATGGACGGCGTTCGACGGCGGTTACGCGCATTTTGTTACCTTGCACTGGGGATCGGGCTGTGGGCCGCCTCAGGCTGGCAGGTGGCGACCGCCGCTTCGCCGGGTGCGGGTGGACAGGGCTCCGGGAATGCGGCGCACGAACTGCCGCGACCCACGCATGTGGTGATCGTGATCGAAGAGAACAAGTCCTACTCGGATATCATCGGCAGCAAGCACGCTCCCTATCTTAATGCCCTGGCCCAGCAGGGCGCATTGTTCACACAGTCCTATGCGGTGACCCATCCCAGCGAACCCAACTATCTGGCGCTGTTTTCCGGATCCACCCAGGGACTCGACGACGATTCCTGTCCCCACAGCTTTTCCGGCGCCAATCTGGCCAGCGAATTGTTCAATCACGGCAAGACGTTCGGCATCTACTCCGAGTCACTGCCCAAGGTCGGCTTTACCGGCTGCCAGGACGGCGATTATTGGCGCAAGCACAACCCGGCGGTGAATTGGCAGGGCACCAACATACCGCGCTTCGCCAACATGCCGTTTCTGTTGTTCACCATCGTCGCAGGGGACTACAGCCATCTTCCGGCGGTTTCCATCGTGGTGCCGAACCAGAAAAACGACATGCATAACGGCACCGTCAAGGAGGGCGACGATTGGCTGAAGCGAAACATCGCACCCTATGTATACTGGGCGCAGTCCCACAACAGTCTGCTCATCGTTACCTGGGACGAAGACGACGGATCCGGCAACAATCGTATACCGACCCTGTTTGTGGGGCCGATGGTCAAGCCCGGCCGCTACGGTCAGCACATCGACCACTACAACGTGCTTCGTACCACCGAGGACATGTTCGGCCTCAAGCCCCTCGGTCACAGCGCCAAGGCGAAGCCTATTACGGGAATATGGGCTCAGCCGGCTGCCGCCCAATAGCGGATTGAGTACGGGTGGTGCGATCGACCGGAGCGTTGGTGAGCGAGTCCAGGTGCGTTCCGTCAGGTTGGCGATTTCGATAGCATGGGAATATATCCAATAATCTTTGCCGGCGTGACGGACGAACCATGCGCTGTCCGAAAAACTGGAAGGTACAGGCCGGCTCGTTTGGAGCAACGGGCGCGGCACGGCGGGCGGTGTCCCGGTTCCGGGTCAACAGGGCCATTATCAAGAACCCGGATTCCCGGGGTCCGCTTTGGTGGTGTTGATACCTGAATGAATACCCGATCGGTGCAGCGCAATGACCTGATCTCGGTCATAATGCCATGCTTCAATGCCCAGCGATTCGTCGGCGAGGCCGTGGCCAGCGTCTTCTCGCAATCGGATGTGAATGTCGAACTGATCGCTGTCGACGACGGCTCGACGGACGGCTCGCGGGCCGCCCTGCAGGAGCTCGCCCGCCAATATTCCGGTTCCATGACCGTCCTGACGCAGGACAACAAGGGACCCTATCCGGCACGCAACCTGGCTTTGAAGCACAGTCGAGGCGGCCTGGTAGCGTTCCTCGATGCCGACGACTACTGGGCCCCCAATTGCCTGAAGACCCTGATGGACGCCCTGCGCGGGGCGGGGGCTGATCTGGCCTATTGCGGCTGGCAGAACGTGGGTACGGGGGGGCCCGGTACCAAGCCCTACGTACCTCCACGGTATGAGGCGGGAGACGTTTCCGCTCTTTTTCTCAAAGGGTGCCCTTGGCCCATCCACGCTGCCATCGTACGTCGCTCGGTCGTGGATGCCGTTCGGGGGTTTTCCGAGCGCTATCGCACTTCCATGGACTACGACTTCTGGCTGCGTATTTCGGCCGTGACGCGCAATTTCGTGCAGGTGCCGGAAGTACTTGCGTTCTATCGCTGGCACGACGGCGGGCAGATTTCTTCGGTGCGCTGGGAGCAGGTATTGGATTCCTGGTCGGTGCGGCGCGATTTCATCCGCGAGCATCCCGACGCTGTGGCCCAGATGTCGCGTACCGACCGTCGTGCAAAGGTGGATGGCTTCCTGCTCAGCTCCGCCTACAACGCCTACTGGAAGCGCGACCTGGTATCAGCCCAGCGGCTGTTCCGCAGGGCTCTGGCCACTGGCTACTGGAAACTCCGGGATCTGAGATATCTGGTCCCCAGTCTGTTGCCGGGTCGGATTTACCGGTTGCTGCTCATGGGTGCGGATCGGTACCGGCAGGGCGCTTGACGACGGTAGGATCAGGACATGTCCAGGCTGACAATTCTCATGTATCACATGGTTTCCACACCACAATCGGATGGTGAGAAACGTTATGCCTGCCCACCCGCGCGCTTCCGTCAACACATGCAGTATCTCCGCTCACGGGGCCATCAACCGGTGGTACTGCGTGATTTCGACCGCTACGCGGCCGGCGAGATGCCGATTCCGCAAAACGCCTTTGCCGTAACGCTGGACGACGGCTATCTGGACAATTACGAAAACGCATTGCCGGTGCTGCAGGAATACGGGATACCGGCTACGGTGTTCATGGTGTCCGGGCTGGCAGGCCAGGTCAATCGATGGATGGCCGACAAGGGGTACCCGCCGCGAGCCATGCTGGACTGGTCCCAGATGCGGGAAATGAGCGACGCGGGCATCGAGATCGGTGGGCACACGGTGACCCACGCACGCCTGTCGCAATTGCCGGCGGAGAAGATCAAGGGTGAAGTGTCCGACTGCAAGGCGGCGATCGAGGACAAAATCGGCCGTGAGGTCGGATCGTTTGCGTACCCCTACGGATTGTTCAACGACGCCGCACAGGCGGCGGTCGCCGAAGCCGGCTATCGACGTGCCTGCAGTACGCGGTCGGGCTTCAACAGGCCTACGACCGAAAAATATCTGCTGCGTCGGATCGAAGTGCAGGGAACGGACCCGCCCTGGAAACTGCGCCAGAAGATGGAATTCGGATCCAACGAAGCCGGACTGATGGTTCCGTTGCGCTATTACTGGGGACGCCTGCGTGCGCGTGGCGGATAAGAGGTAACGGGCCGTGGATATCAGCGTCATCGTCTGCACCTTCAATCGTGCCGACAATCTGCCCGAATGCGTGGCACACCTGGACCGACAGCAAGGATTGACGGGCGTCGAGTGGGAAGTGGTCATTGTGGACAACAATTCCACCGACGACACCGCCGACGTCGTCCGCGATCTGCAAAGCGGCAGTACGACGACCATACGCTATGTGTTTGAGGCCGAGCAGGGCCTGTCGGCCGCACGCAACCGTGGAATCGCCGAGGCCGCCGGCCCGTACCTGTGTTTCATAGACGACGACATCCGCGTAGAGCCCCAGTGGCTGCGGGCCGTTTTCGATGGATTCGCGCAGCACTCCGCGGATGCAGTGGGTGGACGGATCCTCGTGCAGACCAAAACTCCGTTGCCGGCCTGGATCAACGACGACATGCGAGGATTTCTCGGACATCGCGATTTCGGCAGCGAGCCCCATTATATGGATGGGATTACCGAGTTTCCGTTCGGCGGAAACATGGCCTTGAACCGGCGGATTATCGAACAGGTAGGCGGGTTCGACACACGCATGGGGCGCAAGGGCGAGGGCGAGAAGCGCGAGGAGTTGTTCAAGGGCGAAGAGACAGACTATTTCCAGCGTGTTGTCGCAACGGGCGGCAGGCTCTATTACGCTCCGGATGCCACCGTCCACCACAAGATCCTGCCCCACCAGTTGAAGAAGAGATTTTTTCGAACCATTCATTTCAACGCAGGCTACCAGCGGGCAATGCTGGATGACACGCACTATCCACGCTGTGCCTTCCGCGTACCCCTGTTTCTGTTTCGCCAGACCGTCGCGGCCGGGGTTCGATACGTCTCTCAATTGGTCACCAAGGGCCCCAGCATCGCATTCCGTCAACAGATGAACGTGGGTTATTTCTGCGGCATGATGATGGGCTACGCACAACGGCCCCGCGTCTTCCCTGCCGAAACGTCTTCCGACTGAGCTTTCCGGGTTAACGCTTTGGGGATACACCCCAAGAGGGAAAGCTGGGTCCGCCCGGTGTTCCCTCGCGCTGGCAACAGCTGATCAAAGTCCGAATCAATCGGGTGCCATAAGGTGGGTCCGTCGTGGCTCTTCCAGCCCGGGCGCGCACACATGAGCCCAACACCCGTTTGACCTGTCGACGCAACCGGTCGATCTCGTCCGGACCGTTGACCGCTCCTGCTTAGTGAACATCACATCCGCAGTCCGCACATGGACACGTCCGTTCTTCAGTAAAAAGTACGTATACCTGCGACAACTGTTAACGGACGGCAATGCGTGCGTAAAGGCTTCGAAAACCAGACGCGTACTAGAGCAACTCCCTTGCGCGATCTGTGACGTGCCGCAAAAACGCGTGGCGTGCAGACGGGTACAAAAGCGCTTAGGACTACGGTGGTCGTGTGAACCAACATTGAGTCTGAAGGACCATAGAGCTGTTTTGTGCGGCAGCTGAAATCTAGACGTGCTGTATGAAGCGGCTTTTCATCGATGGCGGTGTGAAGTGAATTTACAGGAATCGTCAAAGCGTTTAACGCGCGAAAGTGTAGTTTGCGTTATTTCTAACGACTAAAAACAGCGCGTACATATTTGTGAGCAAAACGCGCTTAAGTGCGAATATTCGCTGCCGATAGCCAAGACGCTACGTGTGTGCGGTGTCCGTGGCGAAATCGATTAGACAGATGGCCCAACAGCACATGTCCGAAGACTGGCGTCGGTACGGCTTCTTCCGCAACCAATGCGATCGGGTCTGCGCAAAGTGACTCCGTTTTCGAACGCGAGGTAAGGACCATGCAAGCAGCCACATCCGTTTGGCGACAGCTCCGCAAGGCGGTCAATGTAGTGGTGCCGGCCGCATTGATTGTCGGCGCCGGTTTACAGAGCGTCATCGCGGCGACGACTCCCACGCCTATCGACCTCTCCAATATTCCGATGGTGCTGGGACAGCCGGCGGACCCCCAGGTGCTTTTCCTGCTGGGTAACTCGCAGTCCATGGACGGCGACCTGGGCGGCGCGATCATGACCGGCGAGACAGGGGCAAACGGGGGGCCGAGTTCGTATACCATTCCCGCCGGCTTCGTACCTCCGGAAACCCCCAGCGCTACCGGTACCGCAGACTACACATACACTTCCGGTGGGGTGGAATACGACAATTCGCCCAGCAGGCTCAATATCGCAAAGGCCGCCATACTGCAGACCGTTCAGGACTACGAGAGCAATACGCAGTTTGGTCTGATGGACTTCAAGGAATCCAGTTCTCCCAGCGTCTACTCGACGTGGGTGTACTACATGAACGCGGGGCCGGACACCGCCGGCAGCCAGTTCAACTTCACGTCAACGGCGGCCGGAAACGGGGTGGAAACGTCGCAGCCGGGGACCACAGGAAGTCCGAACACCTACCCTAATCCGTGTTACGGCCAAAGCGCTTCTAGCAACTGCCAAGATATCGCCGCTCTGCTCGGTACGGGTAGCGATACCTACAACGAACAATATCTGAAGGCAAAGATCAGCAGCGACTCGCCCACCATTAATGACGTCCTGTACGCAAGCGGCCTGCCAAGCGAATTTGTTACCTCCAATGGTCCATACGACAGCTCCGGCAACAATCCGCCCCAATACACACTGTCGGATTACAAGAGCAATAGCATCACTGACTGGTACAAGAAGGTGACGTACGGGAGCGGTGCGTTCCCCACGGGCCCAACAAATGCAGGCTTTTTGCCGGACTCGTACCAAGTGTGGTATTCGCGACGGGGATTTGGTTACTACAATACGCCCACCGGTCAGGGGAACCTGATACTGCCCGTGAAGACGGCTACCAATCAGCCAGCCTCTACGTGGCAGCCGTATTTGGCGGCGGAAACCAACGATCAGAGTACCCAGGAGATCAAGGCCGAAGCCGTTCAGTCACCTTTGGCCGGTTTGGTAAAGACAGCAGGCAGCTATTTTTCGGGCGATTACTCTGGTTACTCGGCTCCGACAGCGAGCGGCGGGGCCAACTGCATACCCCAGCGCTATACCGTGCTGCTGACGGACGGATTGCCGACGGAAGATCTGGACGGTAATTCCTGGCCCCCACTGGGCTCGTCGGCGGCGAAACAATACGGGGTGTCGGCCTCCTTCTACATAACCGGCGGCGGAACCGTGTCCACGACGGATCCCGGCTTCGCTAGCGATGTGGCGAACGGCAAGACGCTCGGCCTGGTGGTGTCTGATACCAACGATCAGGCAGCCGTCGATGCGGTCAAGCAGATTCAGGATCTGGCGCAACAAACCCCAAGTATCGAAACCTACGTTGTCGGTCTCGGTGCGGGTGTCGATCCCACAAAGAATCCTGCGGCAGCGGCGATGCTGAAGGCTATGGCCATTGCCGGTGGCACCAACGACTATTTCTCTGCGACAACACCCGCCGCGGTGGCTTCCGACCTCGGTGTCATCCTCGGCAAGATCCAGGCAGCCACACGTGCCTCCAGCAATCCCGCCGGCAACTCGCCGTACCTTCAGAATCTGACACAGGTGTTTCAGACCCGCTTCACCAGTGTGGACAGTCCGTATGATGATTGGACGGGTGATCTGTACTCTTTCAAGGTCAACGCCCAGGGCGTAGTGGACACGAATGTCAATGATGCGAATTGGAGCGCTCAGGCCAAGCTCGATACTCTCGCATCCGGAACGGGGTGGGATGCCTCGCGACGAATCGTAACCTGGAACCCGGCCCTGAACAGCGGTGCCGGCGGCGGCGTTCCGTTCCGATGGAGCAGTAGTACGGCAGGTACCGCATCGGCCATCAGCACCGCTCAGTTGGACGAACTCAAGGCGGCCTCCACGGAGACGAATGCCCAGGCGGTAGCGAGGCTGGACTACTTGCGGGGAGATCAGAGCGGGGAAGGACCGAGCACCACTACGGATTTCCGCCAGCGCTCCCATATCCTGGGTGACATCGTCAACAGCACACCCATCTACGTGCAGGCACCGCACGGTCCCTATCCCGACTCGTCGTACGAGGCCTTTCAGGCGCAGTACAAGAATCGGCAGGCGATGGTCTATGTGGGTGCCAATGACGGCATGCTCCATGCGTTCACCGCGGACCAGTCCGGCGGCGGCCAGGAACTGTACGCATTCGTGCCGAACGGCGTGTTCGGCAACCTGATCAACCTCACGAAACCTGACTACAACGGCAACCACGAGTTCTTCGTGGACGGAACTCCGACTGCGGGGGACGTGCAGTTCAGCAACGGCACCTGGAACACCATTTTGGTGGGTGGATTGCGTAACGGTGGCAAGAGTATTTACGCCCTGAACATCACCAAACCGCCGACCAGTACTTCGGTGACCGAGTCCCAGATCGCGAACAACGTACTGTGGGAGTTCACGGATTCCGATATGGGGCAAACCTACAGCCGGCCCATGATCGGCAGGTTGCACGACTCCACCTCCAGCGCCAGTACACCTCAATTCGTGGCGGTGTTCGGCTCCGGGTACAACAACAGCAGCCAAACGCCCTATCTCTATTTCGTCAATGCCCAGACAGGGGCCCTGGTAGACAAGATGGATCTCTGCAGCCAGGAGTCGTCGGCCTGTGACCCATCCTTGCCCAACGGGCTCTCCAGTCCGGCGCTGTTGGCACCGAACGGGGACGGTATCGTCACTACGGTCTATGTCGGGGATTTGCAGGGGAATTTGTGGAAGGTGGACATATCCAACGCAAGCCCCAGCAAGTGGA
>CAZNBB010000136.1:0-8913 GCA_964571225.1 uncultured Gammaproteobacteria bacterium | reverse complement strand
GCATACATGGCGGCGTCGGCCTGCCGAAACAACTCATCCTTGTCGGAACCCTGGTCCGGGTAGGCAGCGGTGCCGACACTGGCTGAGACGGTCAATGTGCGCCCGCCGATCTCGAACGGCGCCCTGATGGCGGCGCGGATCTTCTCTTTGACGATCTCGACGCATTCCAGTCCACGGATATTCGCCAACAACACCGTGAACTCATCGCCGCCCATGCGCCCGATGGTGTCCGATGCACGCACGCACTGCGCAAGGCGTCGCGCCACCTCCTGAAGCACCTGGTCGCCGGCCGCGTGGCCGAAGCTGTCGTTGATGTCCTTGAATCCGTCCAGATCGAGATACAGCAGGGCCAGCTGCTCTTTGTCGCGGCGCGCGCGCTTGAGCGCTACGTCCAACCGGTCATGAAAGAGTGTCCGATTGGGAAGATCGGTGAGCGGGTCATGTCCCGCCATATGCCGCAACCGGGTTTCCGCCTGTTTGCGCTCGATGGCGGTGGCCACCTGGGTGGACACGAACTGGAGAAGGTTCCTGTCCTCTTCCGTATAGCGCACATTTCCGGAATAGGACTGCACGACCAGAGCGCCCATGGCGCCATTGTGTGAGATCAACGGCACGCCCAACCACTCCGCCTTGTCGGGTTCCGCTCCGGACGCTGTTTCGCCGGCCGTGTCGGAAGAGGCTGTGCGTGTCAGCAAGCCACGACCCGTGCTGATGACCTCCCCGATGGGCGATTCCGGGTCCAGTGCCCGTATCTCGGGTACCGGCTGCCGCTCATCGACAAAATAGGGGAACGAGAGGGTGGCGCTCGAACTGTCGTATAAGGCAACGCGGAAGTTGTCGGCGGGAAGCAGATCGGAAATGGTCTTGTGGATATGCCGGTACAGTGCGGAAAGCCCTTCCGCCGCGTGCGCCGCTTCCGAGATCTCGTACAGAGCACGCCGTATCCGGTCGGCACGCTTGAGTTCCGTCACGTCCCTGGCTACTGCCAACCGGATTCCATCGGACTCCGACCAGCGCGCCGACCACATAATGTGGACCACACGCCCGTCCTTGCGTACATAGCGGTTCTCGAAATGGGTCTTGTGTCGACCTGCCATGATTTCGGCAGCGGCCTGCAGCGTGCGTTCACGGTCGCCGGGCCACACCAGATCGATCATGTTGCGGCCGATCAATTCCTGCTGGGTGTACCCGAAGAGTCGCTCACAGGCGGCGCTGACGAATACAAAGCGGCCCTCCGCATCGACGACGCAGATCGCGTCCAGCAGCAGGTCCATGACCTTGGTTAGAGGCACCTGATCCATGATCGGCCAATGGTACGACACAAAAAAGGGGCCGGACCACGGTTTTCCCGCTACTTCCGGGGTTTTCGCGCCGCCCTGGGATGGCGCCGGGATGTCGCTCCGCAGCCTCGACACCCCGCAGCCCCCAGCGTTGCAATTGTTCGTTCTAGGTGAAATCAAGGCCGGTCTGGCCCCGACAGGCCGGCCACCCGGAGCGCCGGCCGATCCCGTGCACAGCCCGCCGAGCCAAGTTAAAGCGCTCGCCCTGGCAGCCGCCATTGTCCATATGGCTTGGTTTAATTCCCGGGCCATCCCAGCTCCGGATGCACCACCAGAAGACCCTTGGCAGGAGTCCGGCCCACAAGTCGCAGGCCATATGGAAACGCGCAGGGAGAAAGATCGTGATTGGAAAAGTGATCGAGAAATTGGCGATCCGCAAGCAGATGTATTTGCTTGTGGGTGTTTGCGTGCTAGGCATTGCTGCCGTTGCCACCAGTTCCACCATGGCGCACGGAACCAACAGTTTTGGGGCCGCAGGCGGCATCAGTGCCGGGGTGGCGATCGGCGTTTCGCTGTTGCTGCTGATACTGGCCCATTACATGGGGGGCTTCGTCGCCCACCGGGCAGATCGCATGGTCGACGCACTGAAGGCCATGTCCGAGGGGGATCTGGCGCAAAAGGTCAAGATCTCCGGCAGAGACGAGTTCGCCTGGATGGCGTGGGAATATACCTGCGCGTGCAAGGAGTTCGCCAACATGGTGAACGAGATTCTTGCCCACTCCGGCCAACTCGCCGCGGCTGCGAGCGAATTGTCGACCATAACCGAACAGTCCAAGCAGGGGGTCGCCAACCAGAATCTTGCCTCAGAGCATGTCGCGACGGCCATGCATGAAATGTCCGCTACCGTCCAGGAAGTCGCGCGCAATGCAGCCGATGCCGCCCGGGCGGCGCAGGATGCCGACCAGGAGGCGAAGCGCGGCAGTGAGGTGGTGGCGGGCACCATCAAGTCCATCGGCACCCTGGCATCCGAAGTGCAGACGGCCTCGGCGGTTATCACCAGGCTGGAAAAGCACAGCCTGGATATCGGTACGGTGGTCGATGTGATCCGCAACATCGCCGAGCAGACCAACCTGCTTGCCCTGAACGCGGCGATCGAGGCGGCCCGCGCCGGAGAACAGGGACGGGGCTTCGCTGTGGTGGCCGACGAAGTGCGCACCCTGGCCAGCCGCACCCAGCAGTCGACCCAGGAAATCCAGCAGATGATCGAGGCCCTGCAGGCCGGAGCCAGGGAGTCGGTAGCCGTCATGGAGCAGGGTTGCAGCAAGGCACAGGCCAACGTGGAACAGGCGGCGCTGGCCGGCGCATCCCTGGATTCCATCACGCGGGCCGTGGACTCCATCAAGGAGATGAATATCCAGATCGCCGCCGCGGCCGAAGAACAGAGCACGACGGCCGAAGAGATCAACCGCAACGTGACCCACATGAGCCAGATCTCGACAGAGACCGCTGAAGGTACGGCACAAACCGCCAACGCCAGCGACGAGCTGGCGCGTCTCGCCGCCCATCTGCAACACCTGATGGACCGGTTCAAGCTCGCCTAGCCGTTCGCGGTCCCTCCGGCCCCGGGGTGCTGTCTTTGACAGGACTTCGGTTCGGCCGGCGTCCAGAGCGGTCCGCGGAGTCGGCGGACCAGAAGCCGGAGCCCGTCGATCCGCGGGTGGACACCCGGCCGGCCGACACTCCGCCGCCGGATGCCCGCCTGGTGAGGGCTACGAAAACCGCTGCGTGTCCCATGTTTTCAGCCAACCGCTGGAGTTGGATAATGGATTCTTCAGTCGGTGCCAGGTATCGGGGGAGGCGGACGGGCCTCATGCCTGGCCAAGGGGTCAACGGAGGTTTCCATGGCGAACGGCTGGGCAAGAGACGGCGCTGTCCAGGACCAGATCGACGACACGGTCGAAGACGCATTGCTGCATGTGCGCAATCGGCTTCCGGAAGGCGAGAGCCTGAGCCATTGCGAGGAATGCGGCGAAGAAATCCCCCAGGCCCGCCGGGAGGCGCTCAAGGGAGTGCGCCTGTGCATCGCCTGCCAGAGTGAACGGGACCGGGAACCGAGGACGTTCAGCACCTACAACCGCCGGGGCAGCAAAGACAGTCAACTTCGTTAGGGCCCTCCGGATCCCCGCCCGCCGCGCAGGCCCGCGCAAGCCCCACCCCACGGCCGCCCCGCGTTTGCGACCGAGCCCACCGCAGACTTCAAACGACGCGAGCCCAGGCGCTTTGCACCAACAATGCGCACCGGCCCGGTATTTTTCCCGCGGGCCGTGCGAATCTCGATGGGGCGCACCGACAACCATTCGCTAGGCCGTTGATTGAACGCCCCTAACGCACCTGACTTCCCTTGGCACGGCGTTTGCTGCTATCCCGTCAGGCACTGCGGGGTCTGCGTACGGGGACGCCGGAAACGGGCAGAACCGTCAGAACGAGTCGCTGCGGGACCGCCCAAGGCGGCTCCCTGCGCCGGGGCCGTTGGGACCGGGGGCAGCCGCCACCATTGGACATCACCAACATGCACAGGGGAACCGGGTATGACGCCCGAACAGGTGGAGATCATCAGGAGCAGTTGGGCGCAGGTCCTGCCGATAGCCGGCGATGCTGCGGGCCTGTTCTACGCAAAGCTGTTCCAGCTCGACCCGGAATTGCGCCCGCTGTTCGCCGCAAACATGGACGAGCAGGGGCGCAAGCTGATGGCAATGATCGACACGGCGGTCAACGGACTCGAGCGGCTCGATGAGATCGTGCCGGCGGTCAGGGCGTTGGGCGCACGCCATGCCGGTTATGGTGTGGAGGACGTGGATTACGACACGGTCGGCATCGCGCTGCTGTGGACCCTGGAGCAGGGACTGGGCGATGCCTTCACGACAGAGGTGAAAGAGGCCTGGAGCACCGTCTACAGCCTGCTCGCCGACACCATGAAGAACGCGACGGCAGCCCGAACCGCCTGAAGACCGCCCAATCTCCGGGAAAACCCGAGAACTCGCGTTATCCGGTCTGTCGGAACAAATCCGATGGCCGCGCTCTTTGTGCGCCCACGACCGTCGGAGCCCTGTGGCACCGACCCTTGGGCTGAGCAACCCGCACCCCGCCAGAGCCCATCGATCCCGCTTTCACCGCAGCCCGGGAAGCACCACGCTCCTTCACCCCAAGGCCGTTCAGTTTGGTTTCAGATTCCGTTGTTATCCTGCCGGCAATCCAAAGACAGCTGATTCCGTAAGCAATTGATTGGAGATTTGCCCTATGAACAGGCTCCGTCTTGCTGCCGGCGTGCTTGTTGCCGCTGTGCTCTCCGCGCCTTCCCCCTCCTTTGCCGACGAGGCCCTTACCGGCCTGAGTGTCGCCGAGGCCGACGGGCTCACCTACATGCGCGAAGAGGAAAAGCTGGCCCGTGATGTGTACCTGACCATGCAGGAATACTGGAACGACCGGGTCTTCGTGAACATCGCCGAAGCCGAACAATCCCACGCCGATGCCGTCGCCTCGCTGCTGGAGAAATACGGTCTGGTCGACCCCGCTCTGGATGCCATCGGCTACTTCAACAACGCCGATCTGCAGGCTCTGTACGACAAACTGGTAACCCGCGGCATGGCCTCGGAACTGGAAGCGCTGCGTGTCGGTGGCCTTATCGAAGAAGTGGACATGCATGACATCCAGCACGCCATCGACGAAGCGGAGCACGAGGACATCAAGAACGTCTACGAGAACCTGATGTGCGGCTCGCGCAACCATCTGCGGGCCTTCGTCGACACCGTGGAGCGACTGGGCGTGGACTACCAGGCCCAATACCTCACTCAGGATGAAGTGGACGCCATCGTGGAATCCCCCATGGAGCACTGCGGCAAGGGGTAGGCCGACGGCAGACAGTGGCGTTCGAATGACGGGGACAGCTGACACTGTCCCCGTTTGTCGTGTTCTGGCGCATTGCCGACGGATTTGCAACGAGTCCGGAGCGAACAAGAGCTTGCGGCCACAAGCCCTGTACCGGCCGATCCGACCTCCCCAAGGCTCGCCTCTGGCCGACGGAGACGACCGGGGGCGAGAGCAGCGCCCGGAAAGCCAGTTCCCGATACAGCTTCCTGCGCGGGCCGGTGCTATATTTCGGATGAATCAAAGAACGACAATTCACCTGAGGACAGCGCCGTGCCCGCCTATGGACCATTCTGGACGATCGTGCAGGTGCCGGAGGTGTCGAGCGAACCCGGAGCCCAGCCGGCTCATGGGCAAGCGGGGATCGGCAGGGAGAGGTTCACGGGCTCGGGCAGCGCGCTGGCCTCCATGTCCGCCTCGCCGATCTCCCGCCGTCTGAAAAGCCTCACAGACGAAAGCATCTTCAATCTCGGACCCGGCGTATTCGGGAATGTTGTGATTTCATCGAACGGACCACACGCCCTTTTCCACCATCCTGCGGCTCCGCACCCGCAGAAACGATCGGGTAGGCGGCGCCCTGGGCCGCAGAGGCCGGCACCGCGCGTGTTCTTGAGAATGTCCATGCCGGTTCGGGCGCGGGTTGCATCGCATCGGCTCCAATTGAACGAGCCGGTACGTCATTGGGTCGGCACATCGCCATACGGAGGCCACCCATGGCTCTGAAAGTCATCGGCGCCGGCTTTGGGCGCACCGGCACGCTGTCAGCCTATACCGCGCTCAATCAACTGGGTTTTCCCTGCTACCACATGTTCGAAGTGCTGGAGAACAAGGCCAACAAGTCGCACCTGGACTTCTGGCGCAAGGTGGCCAATGCGCCGCCGGGGACCCAACACGACTGGGAGCAGGTGTTTTCGAATTACACGGCGACGGTGGACAACCCGGCGTGTTGCGTATGGCGGGAGCTGCTGGAAGCCTATCCCGGTGCCAAGGTCCTGCTGACCGTCCACCCCAAAGGCGCCGAGGCCTGGTACGAAAGCACCATGGACACCATCTATTTCACCGAAACCATGTGGCAGTTCAAGGTGCTGGAGTTGTGCACGCCTTTCGGTCGCAAGTTCGGAAACATGTCCCGCCGGCTGATCTGGGAGCGTTCCCACAAGGGCACCATGAACGACCGCGAGCAGGCCATCGCCCACTATCAGCGGCATATTGCCGATGTGAAGGCCGCTGTGCCCGCCGATCGTCTGCTGGTGTTTTCGGCCGACCAGGGTTGGGAGCCGTTATGCGCCTTTCTGGACGTGCCGGTGCCCGAAGCTCCTTTCCCCAACGTGAACGACCGCGCCGCCATCAAGAAGACCCTGAAAGAGCTCACCCGAGGCGCCTACGCCATCCTCGGCATGGGGACAGCCGCCTGCGCCGGCTTGATCTACGGGGCGCTGGCGGCATTCCACTGACGACGAATAAGGGCCGGAACGCCAGCCGGCGATTCAAGGTCGCGACAGGGGCCGACTTCGCCGCCCTGGTCTGTCACGGCTTTGGTCGGGCTCGTCACCGTCACGGTGGGTCGAAAGCCGCGGCACCGGCTCCCCCCAGCGGGCTTCCTCGCCGGTCGGCGCCCGCGAAGGTCCCTTACCACTGTCGCGGCCCGGTCGGTACTCCAGTACCTTCGCTTCGCACCGGTTTCTGGATTATCATTTGCGGATCAAAAATATAGATACCCGGCCATTCAGCGCGAGGCACGCCGAATGAAATACCTGTTGGAGCATGAAGCGGGCTTCGATGCCAGTTGCATCGGGTTTCCGAGCATCACGGGATGTCACGCGATCTGCCTCGCCACCAATAGAGGGCTGTTCGGCTATCACAACGCAGGGGGTAGCGCGGTGGGTTCGTTCCACACCCGGGCGCAGAATTTCCTGGCGTTCGTGCAAGGCAACCTCGGCGGGACATTGCCGATAGTCCATCACATCTATGGCAGCTCGTTTATCGGCAACAATGGGCGTGGCTACACCCAGGGCTGGGTCAGGCAGGAATGGCGCGCCGAGCTCGAGACCATTGCCGGACATTTCAATTACTCGGGCCCGATCAGCGGCTGCGACCTGGCTCAATGGATTAGGGGGGATTCCTCCTCCAGCGCCTATGTGGAATATGAGTCGCTCGGCAAGGGCTGCACGGTTTCGATGAAGAAGTGGAGCGAAGCGGGCAAACAGATTGCCCCGAATCCAAAGCAAAACGACTTGAAGAAGCTCATCGGCACCATGGAGAACAGCAACGTCGTCGTGGGCGTTGACAGGACCGGGCTGTCGAAGGTCATCCCGGAGGTTATCCGCGGTTGACCGAGGTCAATCAAAACAGACGGCCTCAGCCGCGCCTTTTGCCAGTAGGTTATGATAACTGCCGTCTTCGCCAGGACAGGCCAGAGCACTTAGGGGAAACCCTTGTAAATGATGCCTTTTGATATCCGCACCTTACTGGTCGCCGTGGCCCTGGCGACCGCATTCTGCGCGGGCGCGAGGCTGCTGCTTTGGCGGATGCACCCAGGCCTCCCGGGGCTGGCCCACTGGGCGTTGGCCGGCGGCTTCGGGGCGGTCGCTCTGATTCTCATTCTGTCCCACAGGGCGGCTCCTTGGCTGCCGTCGTTGTCGCTGGCGCAGGCGTTCATCGTGGCAGGGCTGGCATTGAGCTGGAACGGCTTTCGCCGCTTCATCGGACACCGCCCGCTGTCGTATCGGACGCTGATTCTGCTTGCGGTGGTTGTGGCGGGCTGGCTCGCGGCGGCGCACCTGGAGGGATCCCTGGAGGTCCGGGGCCTGGGCAACGCCGTGCTGGTGGGCCTGTTGTCGGCCCTCATCGCGCGCGAGTTGCTGAACGCGCCAAAACCCGTCCCGCTCGCCATGCGGGCCACCGGCTGGGCCTATGCCGCCAATGCCGCCTTCTTCCTGCTACGCATCCTCGCCGCCGACCACGGCGCCGGAACGGTGGGACCGCTGAACCCCGACGGGTTCGCCGCCTTCCCGCTGCTGTGGTGGTTATGCATGACCATTGCCGTGACCCTGGGAATGGTGCTGATGACGTCCGAACGTCTGCAGGCGGACCTGGACAGCCAGGCCAACCGGGACCCGCTGACCGGCGCACTCAATCGCCGTGCGTTTTCGTTGATCGCGGAAAAGGAAATGGCCCGCGCTCGCCGATATGGCAAGCCGCTGTCGGTATTGATAATGGATCTGGATAAGTTCAAACAAATCAACGACCGTCTCGGCCACGACGGCGGTGATGCGCTGCTCTGTCGATTCGTCGCGGTGGCAGGAAAGATACTGCGCGGCGAGGATGTCTTCTGCCGCTTCGGCGGCGAGGAGTTCGTCGCCCTGTTGCCCGACACGTCCGCCCCCGAGGCGCTGGTGGCAGCCGAGCGGCTGCGCAGCGCCTGTGCGGAGGAACCGGCGATCATGGAGGACTCTGGCGTCCACCCCCCCTTCACCCTCACCGTGAGCATCGGCATAGGCGAGCTCGCGCAGGACGAAGATATCGAAAGCCTCGTCCGCCGCGCCGATGCCGCCCTCTATCGCGCCAAGGGCATGGGTCGTAACCGCTGCGAGCTTGCCGAGGACGTTGGGGAGGCGTCGAATGGGGCGAGCGAACTACCATCAGCGGCCCGCGCCGAAAACTGACCGGCGCCCTCGAAACCTCATCGCAGACGTTCAGGCAGGATGCG
>CAZNBB010000135.1:0-8976 GCA_964571225.1 uncultured Gammaproteobacteria bacterium | reverse complement strand
CGGTGTATTTGTAATGAATGAAAAAGAAATCGTAGTTGTCGTATTCGGCGAGATGGCTGGGGTCGGTAAAGTACTCCATACCGAACAGGTAGTGATACTTGCGCAGCTTGCTGGCGGTGAGCCCGTTCTTGGGCCCATAGGCCTCCTTGTCGCCCAGAGCCGCTTTCAGCTCCTTGAGCACCGGCGCATAGTTGGCGTTCATGCGATAGGCGTCTTCCATGTACACCGGGTTGGTGTAGGAAACCTGGATCTGCCCGTTGACTTCGGTGAGCGTCACGCGCTGAGCGGCGCCGTAACCGCCGAATTTCGACTTCGCGGCACCTTCTTTCAGTTGCTGGTTGGTGACTGCGATGACCATTGCGCCTTTGTAGGGCTCGTAGGAACCGGCGACGTCAAAGCCCGCGGACTTGAGCTTGTCCTTGACCTGGTCGGCCACCTTGGTCATGTTGCCGGTGGTCTCGTAACCGAGAATGAACGGCTTGAGTTCCTTGCTTGCAGCCTGGGCGCCGGTAGTGGCCACCAGCGTCAGACCGGACACAATGGCGGCGCGTATGAGGGATTTCACCATGTCGACTCCTCCTCCTTCATTAACGTTTCTAGTTTTGGTTCTTGGCCCCACGAGCACGAGCGGCCCGACGGGTAGTTCTAGTTATAGTGCCCCACAGAGGGCTGGCCGCGCGGCATCACGCTACGCACACCGCCCGTGGCGATGCTAGGCCACACGCTAGTTATCACTGTGCGGTTTACGTTTGTCAAGCCGACAATCTCTCACCGCGGCCCGAGAAGGTTGTCCATTGACACGCTACTATGGTATACATTTCAAATGGATAGGTTAACTATTCGCGACTGCGTCGCGCTCGGTACAGCGTGTCCGCCCGGCGGCGGGCCCGGATCAGGATCATGGACGCGATGATCTGGAAGCCCCATGTAACGGTCGCCGCTGTCGTGCAGCGGGAAGGCCGTTTCCTGCTGGTCGAGGAACAGATCGACGGAGCCCGCGTCATCAACCAGCCCGCCGGTCACCTGGACGAAGGAGAAAGCCTGCTGGATGCTGTGGTGCGCGAGGCCCGCGAAGAGACGGCCTGGCAGTTCGTTCCCGAAGCCGTCGTGGGCGTGTACCGGTGGCGGGTGCCGGAAAGCGGGACCACCTACCTGCGCATCACCTTCTGTGGAGGCTGTGAAGATCACCGACCGGAGCAGCCGCTGGATGCCGGCATCATGCGCACCCTGTGGCTGGATCGAGCGCAGATACAGGCCCGCACCGAGCACCTGCGCAGCCCCCTGGTGCTGCGCTCCATCGACGACTATCTGGCCGGCCGACGCTATCCACTCGCCCTGCTGGTGGACATGGTGCCCGATGTTTGAACCTGTCACTCCAACCCCATCGGCGCTGTGCCGGCATTGCTGACGTCCATGCCGGAGTCGAACGATTTCCCGCCCCTGCCCACGCTCAGTTCCTGCAGATGCGCGTGCTCGCGCTGCGCCCCACCGGCGCCCACGGCGCGGCGAACGGCACCGGCACTCGCCGTGAGCGCACGACGATGCGCATAGTGGTGGGCCTTTCCGGCGGGGTGGACTCAGCGGTTGCCGCCCACCTGCTGCTGGAGCAGGGCCACGACGTGGCCGGTCTGTTCATGAAGAACTGGGACGACGACGACGATGTCGACTACTGCCCGGCGGAACAGGACCTGGAGGATGCCCGCGCGGTGTGCGATCGGCTGGGCATCGAGTTGCACAAGGTCAGTTTCTCGGCCCAGTACTGGGACCGGGTATTCAAACACTTTCTGGACGAATACCAGGCCGGTCGCACGCCCAATCCGGACGTGCTGTGCAACAAGGAGATCAAGTTCCGCGCGTTCCTCGACCATGCCCTGGCCTTGGGCGCCGACCGCATCGCCACCGGCCACTATGCCCGCCTGCACGGGGACGGGACCATGCACCTGCTCAAGGGCGCCGATCCGGAAAAGGATCAGAGCTATTTCCTCCACGCCCTGGACCAGCATCAACTGTCCCGCAGCCTGTTCCCCATCGGCGGACTTCACAAACGCGAGGTGCGCGGCATCGCCGCCCAGGCGGGCTTTCCCAACCATGCCAAAAAGGACAGCACCGGTATCTGCTTCATAGGCGAGCGCAAGTTCCGAGATTTCCTGTCCCGCTACCTGCCGGCCCAACCGGGCCCGATTCGCAGTGTGGACGGCGAGGAGCTTGGGGCCCACCACGGGCTGGTCTTCTACACCCTGGGCCAGCGCCAGGGCCTCGGCATCGGCGGTCAAGCCAGCCACACCGGCGAGCCCTGGTACGTGGCAGGCAAGGATCTGGCCCACAACCTGCTGCTGGTGGCTCAAGGGCGCGATCATCCCGCACTGTACCGCGACACCCTGATCGCCGCCGCCCCGCACTGGATCACCGGACGGCCCGCCCTGCCCCTGCGCTGCCACGCGAAGGTGCGTTACCGCCAGGCCGATCAGCCCTGTACGGTGTACGGGGAGGAAGAGCGCCGCTGCAAGGTGGTGTTCGACCAGCCTCAGCGGGCCGTGACGCCGGGCCAGGCCGTTGTGTTCTACGCCGGCGACGAGTGCCTGGGTGGCGCCACCATAGAAGAGACTCTCGAAGGCGAGGCATGAGCCGGACTCTGAGTGATCGCTGCCTCGCGCTGGCGGGCGTTTTCCAGGCCACCCAACTGGTGCAGCAGGTCGCCCGCAAGGGGCAGGCCGACGCGCAGGCGGTGGAAGCCACTATCGGCAGTCTGTTCTACATCGATGCGGACAGCGTGGCCGAGGTCTACGGCGGGCTCGAAGGCGTACGGGTGGGACTGCACACACTGCGGGTTCAGCTCTCCAACCCCCGGTCCTCGGAGGGACTGGAAGTGACCCGCTACGCGGTCACCCTGCTGCAACTGGAGCGGCGGTTGCACAGGCGCCGGGAACTGCTGGAAGCGCTGCGTACCGGCATCGAGCGCATCAGTGTCCAGGTGAGCTATTTCTCCCGCACCCACGACACGGTGATCGCCGCGCTTGACGACCTGTACCGCAATACCATCAGCACACTGACGCCGCGGGTCATCGTGCACGGGGAGCCGAGCTTCCTGGAGGATACCGGCCGGGCTCGACTCATCCGTGCACTGCTGCTGGCGGGAGTGCGCTCAGCCGTTCTGTGGCGTCAATCCGGAGGAGGACGTTGGAATCTGCTGTTCGGGCGCGCCAGCATGCTGGCAACGGCGGAACAACTGCTGGCAGGAACCACCCCGTCCTAAGTCACCGTTCCGCCCTGGCGGCCACTGTCCGGGGCGCTTGCAGCCGGCCGTTGCAGGCTCACGCAGAACCCCGTGCCGCCCCCCCGCACCCCAAGGTCTATCAAGCGCGAGCCAAATCGCTCATAATTAAGGGCTTGCCTGATGCACGGATTCCAGGAGCCAGCATGAACGACAGCTTTTCAGCCCGCGGCACCCTGGCGGTCGGCGACCGTCAGTACCAGATCTTCCGCCTGAGCGCCCTTGCCGACCAATCCAAGGTCGCACGCCTGCCCTACTCCCTGAAGATTCTGCTGGAGAATCTGCTGCGCCACGAGGACGGCCGCACCGTCACGGCAGACGACATCGAGGCGCTCGCCGGCTGGGATCCGCAGGCCGAGCCCAGCAAGGAAATCGCCTTTCGCCCGGCCCGCGTGCTCATGCAGGACTTCACCGGCGTGCCGGCGGTGGTGGATCTGGCCGCCATGCGTGATGCCATGGGGCACCTGGGGGGCGACCCTCAGCGCATCAACCCGCTGCAGCCAGCCGAACTGGTCATCGACCACTCGGTGCAGGTGGACCGTTTCGGGACCACTGACGCCCTGGATATCAACGCCACGCTGGAATACGAGCGCAACCGGGAGCGCTACAGCTTTCTGAAATGGGGACAGAAGGCGTTCTCCAATTTCACCGTGGTGCCGCCCGACACCGGCATCGTCCACCAGGTGAACCTGGAATACCTCGCCCGGGTGGTGTTCGCCAAGGACAGCGACGGCATGCCGCAGGCCTACCCGGACACGCTGGTGGGCACCGATTCCCATACCACCATGGTCAACGGGCTGGGTGTGCTGGGCTGGGGCGTGGGGGGCATCGAGGCGGAAGCGGCCATGCTCGGCCAGCCGATTTCGATGCTGATTCCCCAGGTGGTGGGTTTCAAACTGTCGGGCACATTGCCGGAGGGGGCCACCGCCACGGATCTGGTTCTCATGGTGGTGCAAATGCTGCGCGCCAGGGGCGTGGTGGGCAAGTTCGTGGAATTCCACGGGCCGGGCCTGGATCACCTGCCGCTGGCCGACCGGGCCACCATCGCCAACATGGCACCGGAATACGGCGCCACCTGCGGGATCTTCCCCGTGGACGAGGAGACGTTGCACTACCTGCGACTGACCGGACGCAGCGAAGAACAGGTGGCATTGGCCGAAGCCTACGCCCGGGAGCAGGGTATGTTTCGCACAGCGGATGCCCCGGAAGCGGTGTACTCCGACACCCTGGAGCTGGACCTCGGCACCGTCGAACCCAGTCTTGCCGGTCCCAAACGTCCCCAGGATCGGGTCGCGCTGCGCGAGGCGAAGCAGTCCGTGCGCGGCGCTCTGGACAGGATTTTGCACGAGCGCGGCCTGGCCGTGGAACGCACCGAGGAGGTGTCCCGTTTTGCGGATGAAGGCGGACACACCGCCGTCGGAGTGGAACAGCAGGGCGCCCACCGGGGCCGCGTCCGGGTACAGGCCAACGGCGAGGGTTTCTACCTGGACGACGGTATGGTGGTCATCGCCGCCATCACCTCATGCACCAACACGTCCAACCCGTCGGTCATGCTGGGCGCCGGGCTGGTGGCCAAGAAGGCGGTGGATCGAGGCCTGACCGTCAAACCCTGGGTCAAGACCTCTCTGGCACCGGGCTCCCGAGTGGTGACCGAATACCTCCAGCAGGCCGGTCTGGTGGAACCCCTGCAGGCGTTGGGCTTCCACACCGTGGGCTATGGGTGCACCACCTGCATCGGCAATTCCGGGCCGTTGCCGGAACGAATCAGCGAGGCGATACGCGCCGACGATCTGGTGGTGTGCTCGGTGCTGTCGGGCAATCGCAATTTCGAAGGGCGAATCCACTCCGAAGTGCATATGAACTACCTGGCCTCTCCACCCCTGGTGGTGGCCTACGCCATCGCCGGCCGCATGGACGTGGACCTGTTCAACGAGCCGCTGGGCACCGACGGCGATGGCCAACCGGTTTACCTCAAGGACATCTGGCCCACCCAGCATGAAATCCAGAGCGCGGTTGCCGCCAGCGTTACCGCCGCCGGCTTCCGCAAGGCCTATACCGACGTATACGCCGGGGAGAGCCGTTGGAGCGAATTGGCCTCCCCCACCGGCGGCCTGTTTGCCTGGGACGAGTCCTCCACCTATGTGAAAAATCCGCCCTACTTCGAAGACATGACCATGGACGTGGGCGGGCTGTCCGATATTCGCGGCGCCCGCGTCCTGGGCCTGCTCGGCGACTCGGTGACCACCGACCACATCTCGCCGGCCGGCGCCATCAAACCCGACAGCCCGGCGGGCAAGTACCTGATAGCCCATGGGGTCAAACCGGCGGACTTCAACTCCTACGGCTCGCGCCGGGGCAACCACGAAGTCATGATGCGGGGCACCTTCGCCAACGTCCGCCTGCGCAATCTGCTGGCTCCGGGCACCGAAGGCGGCATCACCCTGCACCTGCCCGAAGGCAGCCGGATGTCCATCTACGATGCCGCCATGAAATACCGCGAGGAGGGCACGCCCCTGATCGTCATAGCAGGGCGGGAATACGGCTCCGGCTCCTCCCGGGACTGGGCCGCCAAGGGCCCCCGCCTGCTGGGCATCCGCGCCGTCATCGCCCAGAGCTACGAACGCATCCACCGCTCCAACCTGGTGGGGATGGGCATTCTGCCGCTGCAGTTCGCCGACGGCGACAGCGCCCAGTCCCTGGGCCTGACCGGCCATGAGGTATTCAACCTTTCCGGGCTGGATGGGGGCCCGGCGGACACCGTAACGGTCGAGGTGGTGGACGAGGCCGGCGGCGCCCGCTCCTTCCAGGCCCGCGTGCGTATCGACACCCCCCAGGAGTGGGAGTACTACCGCCACGGCGGCATCCTTCAATATGTGCTGCGCCAGCTCGCGGCCTGATCCTCCCCAGTGGCCGACGCAGAGGACAACGAGAACGCTATGGACCTGACATCCCTGACCGCAATCTCGCCCGTGGACGGGCGCTACGGCAGCAAGACCGAGGCTCTGCGCCCCATATTCAGCGAGTACGGACTCATCCGGCATCGGGTGCTGGTGGAAATTCGCTGGCTGCAGGCGCTGTCCGCCCATCCCTCCATCGACGAAGTGCCCGAGTTCAGCAGCCACGCCAATCAGATCCTGAACGGCATCATCGAGAATTTCGACGAGCAGGACGCCCAGCGGGTCAAGAACATCGAGAGCACCACCAACCACGATGTCAAAGCGGTGGAATACTTTCTGAAGGAGAAGCTGACCGGCAATTCCGAGTTGGAGGCGGTCAGCGAGTTCGTCCATTTCGCCTGCACTTCCGAAGACATCAACAATCTGGCCTACGCCCTCATGCTGCGCGAGGCACGCAGCCAGGCGGTGCTTCCCATGATGGACGATTTGATCAACGCCATCGCCGACCTGGCGCACCGCTATGCCGACCTGCCCATGCTGTCGCGTACTCATGGCCAGCCCGCGTCGCCGACCACGCTGGGCAAGGAAGTCGCCAACGTAGTCTACCGACTTCGCCGCCAGCGCGAGTTGCTAATCGAGGTGCCCCTGCTCGGCAAGATCAACGGCGCCGTGGGCAACTACAACGCCCACCTGGTCGCCTATCCGGAGGTGGACTGGCCGGAGCTGGCACGGGGCTTCATCCACGATCTGGGCCTGGACTGGAATCCGTACACGACGCAGATCGAACCGCACGACTATGTCGCGGAACTGTTCGACGCCGTTTCGCGATTCAATACCGTGCTGCTCGGCTTTTCCCGCGACGTTTGGGGCTACATCTCGCTGGGCTATTTCAAGCAACGCACTGTGGCCGGCGAGGTGGGTTCCTCCACCATGCCCCACAAGGTGAATCCCATCGACTTCGAAAACGCCGAAGGCAACCTCGGGTTGGCAAACGCCACCTTCGGACATCTTTCCGCCAAGCTGGCTGTCTCCCGCTGGCAGCGGGACCTGAGTGACTCGACGGTACTGCGCAACCTGGGCGTCGGTATCGCCCACAGCGTGATCGCCTACGGCTCCTGCCTCAAAGGCATCGGCAAGCTGGAAGCCGATCCCGATCGGCTGCAGGCCGACCTGGATGCCAACTGGGCGGTGCTGGCCGAGGCGGTGCAGACCGTCATGCGCCGTTATGGGGTCGAGAAGCCCTACGAGAAATTGAAGGAGCTCACTCGGGGCCAGACAGTGGATGCGGACACCATGAAGACCTTCATCGCCGGGCTGGACCTGCCGGAGGAGGTCAAGCAGACACTGCAGGCCCTGACACCCCGCAGCTACATAGGCAATGCGCCAGAGCAGGCCCGCGCGGTCTGAAAAGCTCGGTCTAGCGCCCGTCTTGGGGCAAGGCGGACCGCCGGGTCCGCCGCTGTCCATCAACGCCGGGCACCACTTGCCGCGGGCGCCGTCTCCAACGGCATTCCCGCGGTTGGCACCTGTTTCCCCCGCTGCAACCGGGCCAAGCGCGCGCCCGGCGGCTGGCACCTGGACATCACGGACCGTCGACGGCACCATGTTTGAAAGGGTCGGGCACTCCCCGCCAAAGCCGTCGGACCGCGAGCATGACCGCCACCACAACTGCCGCCAATGCCTTTCATGTCCGTCTGGCCGACTGGGCTCACGACCGCGAGCACCTACAGACGGTCCGCGAAGCTGTATTCGTGCGCGAGCAGCGTATTCCCGCCGAACTGGAGTGGGACGAAGCGGTGGATTGCCGCTGCATCCACGTACTGGCCCATGACCGCAGCGACCGACCCATCGGCACCGGCCGGCTCAAACCCGATGGTCAGATCGGCCGGATGGCGGTGATCGCACCCTGGCGAGGCCGCGGCGTGGGCCGCACCCTGCTGAGCACGTTGCTCCAGGCGGCAAGACAACACCAACTCACCGCCGTGTGGCTCAACGCCCAGACGCAGACCGTCCCGTTCTACGCACAGCAGGGATTCCAGCCGACAGGGGAGCCCTTTCACGAGGCCGGTATCGAGCACCGCCGCATGATCCGCACCACCGCCACGCCGGAGGATCCTTCGACACATGCTTGAACATGATGGCGAACAATCGGCGCCCGAACGGGACAGATCGGACTTCAGCCGATGGGTGCTGGCGGAATCCGAGCAGCCCTTGACCGTGGCCGACAGCGTCGACAACAGGGCGGCGGCCCTGGCCCTGGTGACGCAGGCACGCCGAACGATCGATATCTTCACCCAGGATCTGGAACCGATGGTTTACGACCATCAGCCCATTCTCGACGCGGTTCGACAACTTGCCCTGCGAAGCCGCCGCAGCCGGGTACGCGTGCTGGTGAAGGACTCGCGGCGGGCGGTCAAGGACGGCCACCGGCTGGTGGAACTGGCACGCCACCTCAGCAGCTTCGTGGAAATCCGCAAGGCCCATGAAGACGTCAAGGACGCCGCCGACACATTCCTGATCGCTGACGGCATCGGCACCTTGCACCGCACCCTGGCCACGAGCTACGAAGGCACACTCAACTTCCGCGCGCCCCTGCACGCCCGGCGGTTGGAACAGTGGTTTACCGAAGTCTGGGAACGCAGCACACCGGACCCCGAGTTGCGCAGGTTGCACCAGTGACCCAGGCCCAGCACCCCGTGCGCCGGCTGATAGCACTGTTGGCCCTGCTGGCGTCCTGCATGCTGGCTTCCCCTCGACACGCGCAAGCCACACTGCACGTCATTGAGCTCCATCACCGCGCTGCGAACG
>CAZNBB010000134.1:5826-9074 GCA_964571225.1 uncultured Gammaproteobacteria bacterium | reverse complement strand
AGCCCAGCCCAGCCCAGCCCAGCCCAGCCCAGCCCAGCCCAGCCCAGCCCAGCCCCAACACCCAAAGACATCGGCCGCAACCGGCACCCTGCCGTTACGGGCTCAGACGAAACCGTTGACACATCTGGACCGGTTCCAAATGCCGGCTCCATCGAAAAGCCGTTGACTCAAGTCAATTACCGGCGCGGCAACGGCGGCGACAATTCCACCTCTCGCCACTGAGCCTGCATATCGCACCCGTCGGTCGCCGGCCCTGCGGAAGCGACCGCCATCGCGCACGGAGTTGTCAATGATCGCTGGAACGTCGAGCGTGCAGTCTGTATTCGTCCCGTGCCCATTCCCCGCGCTGACCTGTGCAGGCATCCCCGTGTTCGCTCTTCGTTCGCGTCAAGCCGCGCCAGCGCCCGGCTGCACCGGTACGCGGCATGACGCTGCCATGTTTGGGCTGAAGGCGATGGCATGGGCCTGAGCGACTACGTCAACACCTTCGGCACCGATGCGCTGCGCCGCTATGGCGAGCGCGTGCACAAGCTGGCCATCCATGCCGGTTTCACCTGCCCCAACCGGGACGGCACCCGTGGACGCGGCGGCTGCACGTTCTGCAACAATGTCAGCTTCAGCCCCAACGCCCGCAGCGAGCCGGATATCGCCGGGCAGATCGAGGCGGGCCGGCGGGTGATCGCCAAACGCACAGGCGCCCGCCGCTTCATCGCCTACTTCCAGGCCTACACCAACACCTACGACGATCCCCTGCGCCTGGACGCCCTGTATCGACAGGCCCTGGCCGAACCGGACGTGGTGGGCCTGGCGGTGGGCACGCGGCCCGACTGCGTCCCTGAGCCGGTGCTGGACCTGTTGGCCGGCTACCGGGACCGGGGCTGGGAGGTGTGGCTGGAGCTGGGTCTGCAGTCGGCGTTCCGAAAAACCCTGGAGCGGGTCAACCGCGGCCACGGTTTCGAAGAGTACCGGGATGCGGTGCGGGCCGCCCACGCCCGGGGTTTGTCGGTGTGCACCCACCTGATCGTGGGGCTGCCCGGCGAAGGACGTGAACAGGCCCTGGAGTCTCTGCAGCGGGTGCTGGAGTTGGGTGTGGAGGGCCTCAAGCTCCATCCCCTGCACGTGGTGAAGGGGACCGCGCTCGCCAATCAGTGGCGCGCCGGCGAATACCGGCCCCTGGAGCTGGAGGAGTACGTGGACACCGCCGCCCGGATGGTGCGTCTGACGCCGCCCGAGGTGGTGTTCCATCGGCTGACCGGCACCGCCTCGCCGAGCCTGCTGCTGGCACCGGCCTGGTGCGCCACCAAGTGGCGGGTGCTGAACGCCATCGAAGATGCCCTGGCCGACATGCCCGCGGCCGGCGCGCTCGCCGCGGGACCCACGGTTGCCACCGGCGGCGCGCTATGGAACTGATCTGCCCCGCCGGCAACCTGGCATCGCTGAAGGCAGCCGTGGACCACGGCGCCGATGCGGTCTACTGCGGCTTCCGCGACGACACCAACGCCCGTCATTTCCCGGGGCTGAACTTCACCCCCGAGCAATTGCGCCAGGGGCTGACCTACGCCCACGGCCGGGGCAGCCGGGTGTTGCTGGCCCTCAACACCTATCCCCAGGCCGACCGCTGGGCGCGCTGGCAGGCGGCGGTGGACCGGGCCGCGGAACTGGGTGTGGACGCGCTGATCGTGGCCGATCTGGGGGTGCTGGACTACGCCAGCCGCCAATACCCGGAGCTGCGCCTGCATCTGTCGGTGCAGGCTTCGGCCACCAACCTGGAAGCCATCCGTTTCTATGTCGAGCAGTTCGGGGTGCAGAGGGTGGTGGTGCCGCGGGTGCTGTCCCTGTCCCAGGTGCGCGCCCTGGCCGCCGACAGCCCGGCGGAAGTGGAGGTGTTCGGTTTCGGCAGCCTGTGCGTGATGGTGGAGGGGCGCTGCCTGCTGTCGTCCTATGTCACCGGCGAGTCGCCCAACACCTACGGCGCCTGCTCCCCGGCCAAGGCGGTGCAATGGCACGAGACCGGCGACGGGCTGGAGACCCGCCTCGGCGGCGTGCTCATCGACCGCTTCGGGCCCGGGGAGCGGGCCGGGTATCCGACCCTGTGCAAGGGCCGCTTCCGGGTGTCAGACCAGACCTACTACGCCATCGAGGAGCCCACCAGTCTGAATACCCTGGGCCTGCTGCCGGAGCTCGCCGCGGCCGGCGTGGCCGCCGTGAAGATCGAGGGCCGCCAGCGCAATCCCGCCTACGTCACCGAGGTGACCCGGGTGTGGCGGTCCGCCCTGGACGATTGCGCAAGGGACTGCGCCGGCTATCGGGTGCGCCCCGACTGGCTGACCCGTCTGGGCAAGCTGGCCGAGGGCGGGGAGACCACCCTGGGTGCCTTGGACAGACCTTGGCAGTGACCCCATGAACGATATTTCCGCCGCTTCTTCAGGGCCGCGCCTGTCCCTGGGACCGCTGCTGTATTTCTGGCCCCGCGATCAGGTGCTGGCGTTCTATCGGCAGGCGGCGCAGTGGCCGGTGGACGTGGTGTATCTGGGCGAGACGGTGTGCAGCAAACGCCGGGAGCTGCGTCTGGACGACTGGCTGGAGGTCGCCGACGCCCTTGCCGCCGCCGGCAAGGAAGTGGTGCTGTCGACCCTCACCCTGATCGAGGCGGGTTCGGAGCTGGGCGTGCTGCGGCGCATCTGCGCCAACGGTCGTTACCCGGTGGAAGCCAACGACATGGGCGCGGTCCGTCTCATGGACGGCCAACCGTTCGTCGCCGGCCCGGCCATCAACCTCTACAACCCCCACGCTCTGCAGCGCCTCGCCCGGGTCGGGCTGCGACGCTGGGTGCTGCCGGTGGAACTGTCCGCCGATGCGCTGGGCGCCATGCAGGCCCAGCGCCCTGCGGGCGTGCAGACCGAAGTGTTCGCCTTCGGTCGGCTGCCGCTGGCCTATTCGGCGCGCTGCTTCACGGCACGGCACTACGATTTGCCCAAGGACCACTGCGAGTTGCGCTGTCTGGATCACCCCGACGGCCTGGCGCTGCACACCCGCGAAGACGCCCACTTTCTCACGTTGAACGGCATCCAGACCCAGTCGTCCCAACCCCACAATCTCCTGCCGGCGTTGGACGAGCTGCGGGGATTGGGTGTGGACCTGCTGCGCATCAGCCCCCAGGCCCAGGACACCGGAACAGTGGTCGATCTGTTCCGGCACGCCCTGGACGGGCAACTGGATCCCTCGGAGGCGGCCGGCCGGTTGGAAGC
>CAZNBB010000134.1:0-5726 GCA_964571225.1 uncultured Gammaproteobacteria bacterium | reverse complement strand
CCGGGTGAGTGGTCCGTGACCATCTGCGGTTATCGGGCAGAGCGCGTTCAGGTACGAGCGCCTGCCGGCGAACAACAACGAGGATGTCGCCCGATGAATACGACCCGCTCCGATGCACCTGCCGGACCTGTGGAACAATCCGCCGTCGTTCCCCGCTTGCCCCGCCCCCTGGCCCTCGCGCTGCGGATTGCGCCCAAGGCGCCGCCGCGGCATGGGTTGGTGTTCTGCCTCAACCGGCTGTTCGAATCCGCCCTGCGCGGCGGGGAACTGGACTGGTTGCAGGGCAAGGTGGCGAGCCTGGATTTCGAGGATGCGGGCGCGCGCCTGTCGCTGACCCTGAGCCCCAGCCGCCGTCTGACCGTCTGTTCCGACCGGGCGGTGCCGGATCTGGTGGTGGAGGGGACGCTGTTCGACTTTCTCGGGTTGGCGGCGCGCCGAGAGGATTCCGACACCCTGTTCTTTCATCGCCGGCTGCATCTCAAAGGCGATGTGGAGTTGGGGCTGTATCTGAAGAACTTTCTCGACGGCCTGGAGCCTGACCCGGCCCAGCAGCGTGTGCTGGCGGGCTTGCAGCGCCTTTATGGGTTGATCGCGCGCGTCAACGGCCACCGGTAGGGTGCGCTGATACGCATCACGCGGCGGGTGGGTTGCCTGGATCATCTCGCCGAGCGGCCCTCCCGGCCGTTCGTGATGCTCTGCGGCCGATGGCCGCACCCCGACCGAGAAGACGCCGTGCCGACGCCTGCCCGAGTTGCGATGCTGCAGTCCCTCCGACGTCCCTCAGCAGTCACCCACCGTCGCCCACGCCCTTCACACTGTCATTACCTGCAGCGAAAGAATGGTCGCGATACGGGTAGGTAGTCTGTCCATGGTGCGAAGGCGACTCTATACTTGGGGTCGGTTCCGACCGACCGTGAACCTCACTGAACGGCGAACCGGGGGCGTTACATGGACGACAACGCACGCATGGAAGGACCGAGCGCGTGGGACGCGACGCAGCCCCGCGTGCCGGGGGGGGCCTATCGCTGCCGTGGCGACGGCCCGTGGACCATCGAATGGATGGATCCGGAAGCGGCGCGCGTACTCGGCCTGGCCGAGCCGGCGGCGGGCAGGAGTCTGCGCCGTGTGGTGGCGCCGTTGGACCGGACCGCCGCCGAAGCGCAACTGGCAAGTCTGCGTGCCGACGACCATCCCTACCGTGTGACCTACCGCGTTGTTGCCCGCGAGGCGCCGGCGAGGCTGGTGCTGGACGAGGGACACTGGGTCCGCAGAGGCAAGGATCAGTGGCTGCGCTGCGGATTTCTCTCCGACATCTCCGCCTGCGTCGACGACTCGTCCACGGTGCTCGAGGCCGACCAGGGGCTGCACAAGCTCGCCGGTTATCTTCAGTCCGCACGGGAATCCGAGCGCAGCCTCATTGCCCGTGAGCTGCACGACGACCTGGGCAGCAGTCTCACCCTGCTGGCGAGCAGCTGCAGCGCCCTGCGTGCGCGTCTGCCCGATGCCGATCCGGCTGTGCGGGCCGAGCTCGACGAGCTGCGCATACGCATTGCCGAGGCCAGCGACATCATGCGCCGCGTGGTGTCGCAGCTGCGCCCGCCGTTGCTCGACGCCCTCGGGCTGCCGATGGCGGTGGAAGCGTACGTGGAGCGCTTCAGCGAGCGCACCGGCATCGACTGCCGCGTGAAGATGAAGGTGTCGGAGCGCGGGCCCCGGGACACCGCCGTGGAAACCGTCGTGTTCCGGGTGCTGCAGGAGGCCCTCACCAATGCGGCCCGCCATGCCCGGGCCCACATCATTTACATCGTGCTGCAGCGCGCCGCCGGCGAGTGGCAGCTCGAAGTGCGCGACGATGGCCAGGGCTTCGCTCCCGAGCGGATTCACCATCCCGACTCCTTCGGGCTGCAGGGGATGCGCGAACGCGTCAGATATTTTCGCGGCAGCTGCGAGATCGATACCGGTCTCGACGCCGGCACCACGGTGCGGGTGCGGGTGCCCGGCCCGGGTCGCTCCGGGAACAGGAGCCTCCATGGCCCGCATCCTGCTGGTTGACGACTACCCGGTGACGCGCCTGGGCCTGCGGCACATTCTCGAGCGTGCCGCGGACGGCCATGAGTTCGGCGAGGCCGCCGAGCCCGCCGAAGCCCTGCAGTTGCTGCGCCAGCGCCGCTGGGACGTCATGCTGTTGGATATCGCCCTGGGGGGCCGCAGCGGCATCGACCTCCTCAAACGCGCCGTCCACGAGCGGCCTGCCCTGCGTGTGCTGGTGGTCAGCATGTACCCGGAGGAAGAATTCGGGGTGCGGGCGCTGCAAGCCGGTGCCAGCGGCTACGTGGTCAAGGATGCGGCTCCGGAAGTGCTGGCGGACGCTGTCCAGCAGGTCGTGAACGGACACAAGTACGTCAGTCGGCGCCTCACCGACCTGTTGGTGGAACGCATGGGCCGGGTCCAACGCAAGCCCCACGAAGAGCTTTCCGACCGTGAATTCCAGATCCTGCGCATGCTGGCAAGCGGCATGCGGGTTTCCGACGTGGCCCAATCGCTGGCACTCAGCATCAGTACCGTCAGCACTTACCGGGTCCGCCTGCTCAAGAAGCTCAATCTGCGCCACAATGCGCAACTCACCCTGTACGCCGTCGAGCACGGGCTGGTGGATTCGCGCTCGGTTTGAGCGTACGCGCTGGAACCATCCCTCGCCGTTGTGTAGTACGAACAACGACATGGTTTTTCAGGGGATACTGACACCGCGACCGCCCGCAGGACTGTATATCCCCCGCCCCGGCTGCCGATATGCCTTTATGGAGTCGCAGCGCGTCCCCCCCTCGCTGCACGTCGGACATCTCGGGCCAAGGGAATCCGCCCATGGACGCGATACATTACACCGGCGCTTCATTCCGCCGTGGCTGCAGCGGGGTGGTGTCATGACCACGGGATGGGGTCATCTGCCGGCTCGCTATCTCCATCCCGGCGAGTGGTACGTCGGTGGTGGTCCGCAGCGGCTGCACACGGTACTCGGGTCCTGCGTTGCCATGGTGCTTTGGCACGCGGATCGGTGCGTAGGCGGGCTTTGCCACTATGTGCTGCCGGGCATCTCGCCCCAGGGCAGCGGCAACGGAAACTATGCCGAGGATGCTCTGTCCCTGCTGACACTGGCCCTGCGCCAGCAAGGCTGTGAGGTCGCCGACTGCCGTGTCGGCCTCTACGGCGGCGGGCACCCGGCCATGACGGCCGGCAAGACCGAATGCCATGACGAGCCCGGCGGGCGCAATGCGGAGGAGGCCTGGCGGCTGGTGGGTCACTACGGTCTTATCGCGCCGCACCAGGACCTCGGAGGTCATTTCTATCGCAGGGTCACCATGAACCTGCAAAGCGGGGAGGTCCGGGTGGACCGCTACCGCTGGACCGGGGGGTTCAGGTCCCCGCAACCGCAGTCGTGATCTCGGTCGGGATGTAGGGGTTTAGCCGTGGCCACAAGGGCCTCGCTATGCCGGCCTCCCGTGGACGCCTTCCGGGGCGGCCCGATACAGCGCCCCGAAGTGGCCCGGGGCGCAGCGCTGCCTTCGGTCCCCTTCGACCGGGTGTGCCCGGTCCCCGCGTAAGCAGGCTCGGCCACTTTCCGGCACTCGAAGGCCGTATTCGTTGTCCAACCCCACTGCGACGCCGGACGCCCGCCCCGAAGCCGGCGCCCGGCAGATGTTTTCGGAGTCGAGACGAGATCGGACATGCGAGGGAAAAAATTACGTGTATTGGCCATGGTCTGCGCGGCCGGCGCCTTCTTCTGGCTGGTGATCCACCTGGAACTCAGCAACTGGGATGAGCCCATACCCGGCGAGCAGCCGGCCGTCGGTTCCCACGCGGTGCAGGTACCCGCGCCCGGGGCGCCGGGTACGTTCGCCCATGGCGAGATAAACCCGCCCAAGCTGCACACGCACGGGCCCGCGCCCCATTAGGCCCACGTCGGTGACGGGTCGGCTTCGCGGGGCGCGCGAGTGCCCGACGTCCCGTGCCGCGTGCGGCGTTTCGCCTCCCCGCCTTACAGCCACCTGGGCGTGGTCCGTTTGTATAGCCGGTACGCATCGCCGAACCGTGCTTCGAGCAGCCGCTCCTCGCGCAAGACGACGCCCCATTGCATCACCGCCAGCAGAGGCACCAACAGCAACAACAGCCACGCCGAGTCGGCCAGAAATGCGCCGCCCAGATACAGCCCCGTCATGGCGACGTAGATGGGGTTTCGGGAATACCGGAACGGTCCCCTGACGACCAGCGCTGCCGGGCCGTCGCTGCGACTGATGTTGGCTTGCGACCGTTGCATGGTGACGAAGGCCCAACGCACTACGAGTCCGCTCAACACCAGCAGCAGCACCCCTAGCACCCGCAGGAACATGGGGGAGGGAAACACCGTGATGGGGCGGATGGCGCCAAGGACGAATCCCGTCGCCAGAGTGCCAACGTAAAGAACGGGCGGCGGCGCAATGACTCCCGGAGTGTCCCGATCAGCACGGTCCATGGCCGCACGCTCCGATTGTCTGTCGATTCTGTGTCAAGCTGCGACCCGCCGGCCCCTGGGACGTTGCCCATCAACCGGGTTGACGCACTCTGTTGCGCAAGCCTCACGGATCTCGCCGTGAGCGGCCATATCCCGGTGTGCCGGTGGAGGCAGTTGCGAGGGAAGGACTTGCTTTGATGATAGTTGCCGTGCGCCGGCCGTCCAGCCAGCGTACAAAGCCCGGTGATGGTGCTTGGGCGCCGCGGTTGCCAGCCTTGCAGCGGCACGGCATGATTGCCCGACTACGCGTTCTTTGTGCCGGACGGGCCCGGCAACCACCACGGAGGTCATGTGATCGTGAAGCGGCATGCAGGGTTGTTCCATCTCGCCGTCCTGGTGTTCCTGGTGCTCGTCCAGGCCGCGGCGCCCGCCGGGGCCGCCGGACTGACCGTCGACAAGCCGCTTCCCTCTGTCATCCTCAAGGACCTCCAGCAGGCGGCCAGGCAAGGGCTGCAGACTAAAAAGGCGCCCCCGTCGGACTCGGATGCACTGCAGCTGATCCACTACGAGCCGGCCCGGTCCCCCGCCAAGAGCCCGGTGATCTACGTAGGCGCGGAGTTCTGCCCGTTCTGCGCAGCGCTGCGCTGGCCCCTGACCATCGCCCTGATGCGCTTCGGACATTTCTCGGGCCTGCGCTCCATGCTCTCCGGTCCGACGGACATGTTCCCCAACACCGCCACCCTGACTTTCGTCCATGCCCATTACCGCAGCAAATGGGTGAAGTTCTCCCCGGTGGAGATAAAGGATCGCCGCGGTCATCCGTTGCAGCCCCTCAAAGGCTTTTCCGCCAAGGTGTTTCACAAGTTCGACACCGCCCCCTACAGCTCTACTACCGGCGGCATTCCTTTCGTCTATATCGGCGGACGCTGGCTGTTGATCGGTGCGCCCGTGAGCCCGCACCTGTTCTCCAGCTTCGACTGGTTCCAGATCGCCGATAAGCTCGCCGATCCGGACAGCGCCCTGTCCAAGGCCGTTTATCCCCAGGTCAACGTGATCACCGCCGCCATCTGCGAGACCACGGGCGGGCAGCCCGCCAAGGTGTGCAAGGCGCCGGGTGTAGTGGCGGCCGCAACGGTGGCGTCCGGATTCTGAGCGTCGGCCCGCACGAAGAAATACGCCACGGAATCCACGGAACCCACGGAAAAAATCAAAGCGCCACGGAAAGCACGGAAAGCACGGA
>CAZNBB010000133.1:0-9099 GCA_964571225.1 uncultured Gammaproteobacteria bacterium | reverse complement strand
CGCGGCATTTTCGAGAAGGACCGGGCGTTGGCCCGCCGGTTCCAGAAGATCGACGTGACCGAGCCCTCGGTCGATGAGACCGTCAAGATCCTTCAGGGGCTGAAGTCCCGTTTCGAGGAACATCACCATGTGAAGTATTCACCGCGGGCTCTGCGTACCGCGGCTGAGCTGGCCGATCGCTACATCAACGATCGGCACCTGCCCGACAAGGCCATCGACGTAATCGACGAAGCGGGCGCCAATCTGAGGCTGCAGCCGCCATCGAAGCGCAAGAAGACCATAGGCGTATCGGATATCGAGAATGTGGTCGCCAAGATGGCGCGGATTCCCCCCAAGAGCGTGTCGTCCTCCGACAAGGACCGGCTGCGCACGTTGGAACGCGACCTGAAGATGACCGTGTTCGGCCAGGATCAGGCCATCGAGGCGCTGTCGTCGGCCATCAAGATGGCTCGCTCGGGATTGGGCAACGAGGACAAGCCCATCGGTTCGTTCCTGTTCGCCGGGCCCACCGGCGTGGGCAAGACCGAGGTGACGCGGCAACTGGCCATGGTCCTGGGGATCGAGCTGGTGCGGTTCGACATGTCCGAGTACATGGAACGCCATACCGTCTCGCGCCTGATCGGTGCGCCGCCCGGTTACGTGGGATTCGATCAGGGCGGCTTGCTCACAGAGGCCATCACCAAGCACCCCCACGCGGTCCTGCTACTGGACGAGGTCGAAAAGGCCCATCCGGACGTCTTCAACCTGCTGCTGCAGGTCATGGACCATGGCACGCTGACCGACAACAACGGACGCAAGGCGGACTTCCGCAACGTGGTGATCGTCATGACCACCAACGCCGGTGCCCAGGAAATGAGCCGGCCGTCCATAGGGTTCACCAACCAGGATCACTCCACCGACGCCATGGAGGCCATCAAGCGGCTGTTTACGCCGGAGTTCCGGAATCGTCTGGACGGCATCATCCAGTTCAAGGGGCTGGATGCCACCGTGATCGCTCAGGTGGTGGACAAGTTCCTGTTCGAACTGGAGGCCCAGTTGCAGGAGAAGCACGTCACCCTGGATGTGGACGACTCCGCCCGGCTATGGCTGGCAGAGCACGGTTACGATCCCAAGATGGGCGCCCGGCCCATGGCCCGGGTGATCCAGGAACACATCAAGAGGCCGCTGGCTGAGGACCTACTGTTCGGCCGGCTGGTCGGGGGCGGTCATGTGCTGATCCGTGCCGAGGACGGAGAGCTTACTCTGGACATCGAGGAAGTCGAACGAGTGTAGCGGTACGACGGACCGATCGCCGGTCCGCAGAGAGCGCCCGCCATTGGCCGGGCGCTTCTTTTATGCGCCGTCGCGCACGGGCGCCTTGTCGAGCGGCGCCGGGGGGCCTCTGGCTGTCCTTACAAGAGCCGGCACGGTTCGGGGCGAAGTCGAGCCTCGGCGGATCGCCTCGGCAAACCGGACCCCGGCTGGGGCACGGACCGGATGGGAAGGGCGGGCTCCCTGCAGGCTGGAATCTGGTGAGCTGGCTGCGGGTGGGCGCGCGGCCGGCTGGCGCCGCGCCGGTGGGACTACCGCGCCCGGTAGGTGATCCGGCCTTTGGTGAGGTCGTAAGGGGTGAGCTGCACGGTGACCTTGTCCCCGGTAAGAATGCGGATGTAGTGCTTACGCATCTTCCCCGAAATATGGGCAGTCACCACGTGGCCGTTCTCGAGTTGTACCCGGAACATGGTGTTGGGGAGAGTCTCGATTACCGTACCCTCCATCTCGATATGATCTTCTCGTGCCATAGAATCCCTGTGTCGTCGATTGCCAGCGAATTCCCGATTATACCTGAAGCGGGTGCACCAATGCTTGCGAAATACGGCCTATGTGGCGTTGTGTTCGGGCAGGAGCAGCCGACTGGCGCCGGGCCTGCCGGGGTGTGCCCGGCGGCGTAAAGGATATGTAGATCCTGTCCGTTATTCAAATTGCCATGGCATGGGCGGGTCGGGCGCCGTAGCGATCGGTCCCGACAGCGTACGGTCCCGGCGCTCAGAGGTCGATCCATTGACCGTGCCGGAATATCTGCAGCGGCCGGATCCGGCCTTTGTAACTCATTTTTCTGCATTCCTCGATCCAGTAGCCCAGATATAACCACTCCAGGCCCCGGCGTCGGGCCTCGGCCACCTGCCAGAGAATACCGTAACTGCCCAGGCTCCGAGCAGCCTCGTCCGGCTCGAAAAAGGTATACACGGCCGACAGGGCGCCCGGCAGCTGATCGGTGACCGCCACCGCCAGCAGCCGGCGCCCGGCACGGAATTCGTAGAACACGGTGTCCGACCAGGAGCAGGTCAGAAACTCCAGGTACTGGCCGGGATCGTCCGTGTCCATGCTGCCGCCCGGATGGCGGCTTTGCAGGTATTTGCGATAGAGCGCAAAGTGCTCCTCGCGGTATCCAGGCCCCGCCGCGGTGACAGTCAAGTCCTCATTTCGGCGCCATGTACGGCGGTCGATTCGTCGCCCGACGAACCCGCCTACGGGGATGCGTACCGGCACGCAGGCATTGCAGTCGGGGCAGGCAGGTCGGTACACCAGTTGTCCGCTGCGGCGGAAACCGAATTCGGAAAGCCGGCCGTAGATCCGGTTGTCGAGTTGTGCGTCGGGGTCTGCGAACAGCGTGATAGCCTCCCGTTCCGGCAGGTAGGGGCACGGATGGGGCCGGCTCGCGAAAAAGGCGAGCTGCCGTAGATGGGTCGGACGGTGGCTCATATTCACTGCGTATCGGTCCTGCGGCAGACGCCGCCGTCGTCCAGCAATTGCCCCGGCAGGTCGGGATCGAACTGCCACGGACTGGCTCGCTCCGGCGCGTCGCAGCTGTCTTTCAATATCTGCAGAAAGCGTCCGCGGGCTATCTCCACCGAACCGAAACGGGCCAGGTGGGGCGTGTGCATCTGGCAGTCGATGACCACGAAGTCCCAGGCGCGGAGTTGGCGCACGAGATGCACAAACGCGACCTTGGAGGCGTCGTCAACGCGGCTGAACATGGATTCGCCGAAGAACACCCGCCCCATGGCGACGCCGTACAAGCCGCCGACCAACTCGGTCCCGCTCCACGCTTCCACGGAGTGGGCGTGGCCCAACCTGTGCAGGCGGCCGTAGGCACGCTCCATGTCCGCAGTGATCCAAGTGCCGTCGGCATCGCGTCGTGGTGCGGCACACCCTGCGATCACGGCATCGAAGGCCCGGTCCAGCGTGACCTGGAACAGCCCTTTGCGCACAGTCTTACGCAGACTTCGGGACACCTTCAACTGGTCGGGAAACAGCACGGTGCGGGGATCGGGAGCCCACCAGAGGATGGGCTGGCCTTCCGTGTACCAGGGAAATATGGCGTTGCGATAGGCCTCCAGCAACCGTTCCGGCGACAGGTTGCCACCGACGGCCAGCAGGCCGTCCGGGTCGCGCAGTGCCAGTTCCACGTCGGGAAAAGGACTTTCGGTGTCGAACGGGTCGATCCAGAACGGGCCGAGAGAGTTCAACGCTTGCCTCCATCATTCTCGGGCCGGTGCAGCCTTGTAGGGAGCATGGTCGGCCAATTCTTCCATGTACTGCTCCATGGCCACGGTCTCACGCCTCAGAAAATCACCGATGGCCTGCCGGAAGCGGGCATCGGCGATCCAATGGGCCGACCAGGTGGCGGTGGGCAGGAACCCTCGGCTGATCTTGTGCTCCCCCTGGGCGCCGGGTTCAAAGCGCTGCAATCCGGTGCGGATACAATAATCGATTCCCTGATAGTAGCAGGCCTCGAAGTGCAGACTGTGAAACCGGGCGTCACATCCCCAGTGGCGCCCGTACAGGGTGTCGCGGCCGCGCAGGTTGATTGCGCCTGCTACCGGACGACCGTCATGGTAGGCGAATACCAGCACGACGCGATCGCCCATGGTGCGGCCGATTTCACGGAAGAAGCCCAGATTGAGCGTGGGATAACCCCATTTTTTCTCGAAGGTGGAATGGTAGTAGTGATGGGCGGTCCGCCATTGTTCGTCGCTCGCCTCATGCCCGTGGACCACCTCGAGCTCCACGCCGGCTTCCGTCACCCGCTTGCGTTCGCGCCGCACCTTCTTGCGCTTCTGGGCGCTGAAGCGTTCGAGAAAGTCGTCGAAGTCGCGGTAGCCGGCGTTTTCCCAGTGAAACTGGCACCCCATCCTTAGCAGCAACCCCTGCTCGGCAAGGGTTCCGGTATCGGCGGCATCGGGGAACAGCCAGTGCAGGGAAGACATGCCGGACCGCAGGGCGTACTCCCGGGCATGGGCGCCCAGCAGATTTCGTATCTCGTCCGCGTGAGGGTCTTCCGGGGCCACCAGCAGGCGTGTCCCGGTAGCCGGCGTATAGGGTACGGCGCACACCAGCTTGGGGTAGTAGGGCATACCCGCCCGTTCGTAGGCGTCCGCCCAGGCCCAGTCGAACACGAACTCGCCGTAGGAATTGTCCTTGGCGTAGAGGGGCATCGCTCCCACCGGGCTGGAATTGTCATCCAGAACGAGCAAATGGCGGGGCAGCCAGCCATAGGTTTCCCCCACGCAGCCGTTGTGTTCCAGCGCGGCCAGGAACTCGTGCCGAAGGAATGGATTCGCGTCGCCGGCGAGCCGATTCCACTGCTCGGCGGGTATGTCGTCGATGCATTCCAACTGGCGGAGTTTCATGGCGCCATTGTAAACGAAGCTGGGGAAGACCGGCATGGGAGGGGCCAATACCCCGGCGGATTCCGGTATATTGCCCGAACGTGTTCCGGTAGAGGGGCAGGGCCCAGTGGACCAGTCGGAGTTGAAATTTCACGTCGGTGATACGCTGCAGCTGCAGTTCGCTGCCAGTGAGGCCCGTAACCGCTACTACGTAAAGGTCATCGGATACCTAGGTGGCCAGAGCCTGCTGGTCACCACCCCCCGTTCCGAAGGACGGGTGCTGTTGGTGCGTGAGGGACAGCCGTTCATCGTGCGCCTGTTGTCCGGCAATCGGGTGGTGGCGTTTTCGACGTCCGTGCTGCGCACCTGTAACCGGCCCTATCCGTACCTGCACCTGAACTATCCGAGTGAAGTGGAGCAGACCGTGGTGCGCAAGGCGGAGCGGGTTCGGGTCAGGCTGGTGGCCTCGGTGGAGAACGACGACCCCGGACGGGGGTTCGAGAGCCCACGACCGGCGGTGCTATCGGACTTGAGTACGTCCGGCGCCAGGGCGCGCTCTTCACGCCCGTTGGGCGCGGTGGGCGACCTGTTGACGGTGAAGTTTCAGTTCCCGGTGGGGGAGATGGTCCAGTCCCTGCGCGTGCCTGCCGTGATCCGCAGCGTCCAGGGCGAAGAAGGGGCCGAGGAGACGACGGACAACTACCATTACGGGCTCGAATTCCAGATTGTCGAGCCCCAGGACACCCTGGCCCTACACGGCTTCGTCTACGAGCAGATCGCCAGAGGCATCAGTTGATGCCTCTGGCCGGTCAGCCCTGTTCCACCGCCAGGCCGTCCAGGTACCGTTCGGCATCCAGGGCGGCCATGCAACCGGCGCCCGCGGAGGTGATCGCCTGACGGTAGACATAGTCGGCCACGTCGCCGGCGGCGAACACGCCCGGCACGCTGGTGGCGGTGGCGTTGCCGTCCGTGCCGCTGTTGATCTTGATATAGCCGCCGGCCATTTCCAGCTGGCCCTCGAAGATCCCGGTGTTGGGCTGATGGCCGATCGCGATGAAGACCCCCTGCAGAGGAATGTCCTTGGCGGTGCCGTCCTTGACATGCTTCAGGCGCATGCCGTTGACGCCCTGGTTGTCGCCCAGCACTTCATCCAGTACATGATTCCACTCCAGGGTGACCTTGCCTTCCTCGGCCTTCTTGAACAGCCGGTCCTGGAGGATCTTCTCCGAGCGCAGCTGATCGCGGCGGTGTACCAGGGTGACGTGGGAAGCGATGTTGGACAGGTAAAGGGCTTCTTCCACGGCGGTATTGCCGCCGCCGATCACGGCCACCGGCTGGTCGCGGTAGAAGAATCCGTCGCAGGTGGCGCAGGCGGATACCCCCCGGCCCTTGAAGGCCTCCTCGGAAGGCAGCCCCAGGTACTTGGCCGACGCGCCGGTGGCAATGATCAACGCGTCACAGGTGTAGACGCCGGAATCGCCTTCCAGACGGAACGGGCGGCGGCTCAGATCGGTCGTATGAATGTGGTCGAAGATTATGTCGGCGTGGAACCGTTCGGCGTGGTCGCGCATCTCGTCCATGAGCGCCGGCCCCTGCAGTTCGGCGCGACCGCCGGGCCAGTTTTCCACCTCGGTGGTGGTCATGAGCTGCCCCCCTTGCTCCAACCCGGTAATCACCACGGGATCGAGATTGGCCCGCGCCGCATAGATGGCGGCGGTGTAGCCAGCGGGTCCGGAACCCAGGATCAGAAGGCGGCAGTGCTTCGTTTCGCTCATGTATAATGGCTCCGCTGAGGATGAGATTGCCGATCGGGCGCGTCGTTGGAATGGGGCTGTGCCGGGCGTCAAGGGCGGAGGTTGGCTGACCTACCGTGGACGGGGAAGATCAGCGGCGCGCGTTCCCGCCGGCCGCGACCGACCGTAGATGGTACGTGACTTGCCGCAACGGGTAAAGGAGGCTCAATGCGCATTGGCATACCCCGCGAGATCAAGACCTTGGAAGGACGCGTCGCCCTCATCCCCGACGCCTGCGCGGACCTGGTCGAGGCCGGTCATGAGGTTCTGCTGGAGCGCGATGCCGGGACGCGCGCGGGCTACCCGGACGACCAGTACCGGCGGGCAGGGGTCAAGGTGGTGGACGATGCCGCAACCCTGTACGGAGAGGCGCAGCTACTCCTCAAGGTCAAGGAGCCGGTGGAGGGCGATCTGGCGTTGCTGCGCAAGGACCACACGCTGTTCTGCTACCTCCACCTGGCCGCCAATGCGGAGCTGACCCGCCAGCTCCGGGAAATCGGGCTCACGGCGGTGGCCTTCGAAACCGTCGAAGAGAGCGATGGGCGCCTTCCGCTGCTGGCGCCCATGAGCGATATTGCCGGGCGACTTTCCGTTCAGGTGGGCACTCACCTGCTGCACCAGCCCGAGGGCGGGCGCGGCATACTGCTAGGCGGCATGCCGGCGGCCGAGCGCGGGCACGTGGTGATTATCGGTGCCGGTGTGGCTGGCGGCAACGCCGCGGCTGTCGCGGCGGCGCTGGGCGCTCAGGTTACCGTCTTCGACCGCAAGCGGGAGAAGCTGGCGGCGATGCAGGCGCTGGGACCGAATGTGACCGCGCTGTATCCCTATGCCCACGCCATCGACAAAGCGGTGCGTCAGGCGGACATGGTGGTGGGCGCTGTCCTGGTGGTCGGACAGCGGGCACCTCATGTGGTGAGCGCGGACCTTGTACGCTCGATGGCAGCCGGCAGTGTGGTGGTGGACATCTCGGTGGACCAGGGCGGCTGCATCGAGACCACCCGGCCCACGACTTACGACGCGCCGACGTATGTGTGGGAGGATGTGGTGCACTTCACAGTCACCAACATGCCCGGTGCGGTACCACGGACTGCGGTGCAGGCGCTGTCGGCGGCGCTGCTGCCTTACGTGGTGCAAATGGCCGAGGGGGAAAGCTGGACACGGCACGAAGCGCTTCGCCGGGGACTCAACATTCAGGATGGGCGCATCGTACATCCCGGAGTGGCCGCCTCCCTTGGCTGAGGAACAGACAGCTCGCTCGGAGAATCAGCTGCTTGCACGGTCCGTTTCCAAGGCGCTTCGTCGGAGCGCCTGAAACGTACAGGGTGTGGCGTAAAAGTTCTTTTTACAATATACTGTTACAGCGTAATTCTTAGGAAGAATCTAGTCTTGGCGCAGGCCCGACCCAAGAAGTCCGCCGGTGCTGCCCTGACCCATCACGTGGGCCGCGGGTTGCAGGAGGGTGCCCTGTTTCTGCTGGGCGCCGTCGCCATCTATCTGCTCATTTCCCTGGCGAGCTATCACGCTTCCGATCCCGGCTGGTCCCATGCCGGCCCGACCGGCCATGTGGCCAACGCGGGCGGTGTCGCCGGTGCCTGGTTCGCCGATGTCTTCCTGTACCTGTTCGGGTTCATGGCCTACCTGTTCCCGGTGATGGTCGGTTACAGCGGTTGGCTGGTCTACAAGGGGCGCCGCCCCGACGGGGAATGGGACCTGCGGGTGCTGGGTCTGCGTTGGGTGGGCTTTCTGCTCACCGTCGGGGCCGGCTGCGGACTGGCCACTCTCCATTTCGGCACCGCCCCGGGTGAGGTTCCGCTGAACGCCGGCGGCATCCTGGGCAACCTGGTGGGGAAAGGGCTGGCCGGGCCGTTCAGCTTCCTGGGCGCAACGCTGTTTCTACTGGCGCTGTTCCTGGGAGGAGTCACCCTGTTCACCGGCCTGTCCTGGTTGGGCCTGATGGACCGCTTGGGACGTATTACCCTGCTGGCGATGGCCCGCACCCGCTATTGGGCCGGCCGCCTGCGGGAATACATCGAAGGGCGCCGCGCCCGTCGCCTGCGCGAGGAAACGGTCAAAGTCGAGCAGAAGAAGGCCGAGAGCCGCAAACCGGTGCGTATCGAGCCGGTGATCAAGAAGGTGGCGGTCAGCGACCGGGAGGAGAAGGAGCGTCAGGTACCGCTGTTCGATCCCCCGCCCAACAGCTCGTTGCCGCCCCTGTCGCTCCTCGATCCGCCGCGTCCGGGGCAGGAAGGCTATTCGGCTGAAGCCCTGGAAGCCATGTCCCGCCTGGTGGAACGCAAGCTGCTGGATTTCGGTGTGGAGGCCGAGGTGGTGGCCGTGCACCCCGGCCCCGTCATCACCCGCTTCGAGCTGCAGCCGGGCGCCGGCGTCAAGGTCAGTCAGATCAGCAACCTGGCCAAGGACCTGGCCCGCGCCCTGGCGGCCATCAGCGTGCGCGTGGTGGAAGTCATTCCGGGTAAATCGGTACTGGGGTTGGAGATACCCAATGAGCAGCGGGAAGTGGTTGCCCTGAGCGAAATCATCCGTTCCCAGGAGTACGACAAGGCCGGTTCGCCCCTGACTCTGGCTCTGGGCAAGGATATCGGCGGGTTGCCGGTGGTGGTGGATCTGGCGCGCATGCCGCATTTGCTGGTGGC
>CAZNBB010000132.1:0-9192 GCA_964571225.1 uncultured Gammaproteobacteria bacterium | reverse complement strand
AAGCCGCGGCGGACAACGGCAGCGGCTGGCCGGCCCAGGCGTTGAACGAGTCCAGTGCCTGATCGAGGGTGGCTTCGCGCCAGACGGTCATTTCCGCCGGCGGTATGGGCAGAACCTTCAGCGATACGTCAAGCAGCACCCCCAGGGTGCCCAGGGCGCCGGCCATCAGCCGGGACAGATCGTAGCCGGCCACGTTCTTCATCACCTGTCCGCCGAAGGTCAGCGCCTCGCCTCGACCGTTGACGATCTTCACGCCCAGCACGAAATCCCGCACCGCGCCGGTGTAGGGACGCCGCGGACCGGAAAGGCCGCAGGCCACGGTGCCGCCCAGGGTGGCGCCGGCGCCGAAGTGAGGCGGCTCGAAGGCAAGCATCTGGCCCCGCTCGGCGAGGGTGTTCTGGATTTCCTGCAGGGGCGTGCCAGCCCGGGCCGTCATCACCAGTTCGGACGGTTCGTAGTCCAGTACCCCGCAATGGCCCGCCACGTTGAGTGGTTCGCCCTCGGAACGGCGGCCGTAGAAATCCTTGCTGGCGCCTCCGACGATGCGCAGCGGCGTAGCCTGTTCGGCGGCGGTCCGGACACGCGCCGCGATTTCCCCGCTGCGGTCGGTAGCGTTCATGATCGGGTTCGCGCGCCGAGGGGCAGGCCGGCACCGTGGGATCCAGCCATCCTAGAAACGCTCCAGTTCGGGATGAGGAAGCTTGCCGGCGTGCACGTGCATGGCACCGAATTCGGCGCACCGGTGCAGGGTCGGCACGCCCTTGCCCGGATTGAGCAGCCCATGGGGATCGAACGCCGCCTTGACGGCATGGAACTGGCTGAGCTCGGCGGAGGCGAACTGCACGCACATCTGGTCGATCTTCTCCACTCCCACGCCGTGCTCGCCGGTGATGGTGCCGCCAACTTCCACGCACAGCTCCAGGATGGCGGCGCCGAACGCTTCGGCCTGTTCGAGCTGACCGGGCTGGTTGGCGTCGTAGAGGATCAGCGGGTGCAGGTTGCCGTCCCCGGCATGAAACACGTTGGCGACTGCCAGGCCGTATTGTTCCGACAGCTCGGCGATGCGGCGCAGTACCGGTCCCAGGTGCTTGCGGGGTATGGTGCCGTCCATGCAGTAGTAGTCCGGAGCCAGCCGACCGACCGCCGGAAACGCCGCCTTGCGCCCGGCCCAGAAACGCTGACGTTGCTGTTCGTCTTCGGCGGTGCGTACCTCGGTGGCGCCCAACTCGTTCAGGATATCGTGCACCCGCAGAATCTGTTCCGAGACCTCGGCATTGGTGCCGTCCAGCTCGCACAGCAGAATGGCGGCGGCATCGGTGGGATAGCCTGCATGCACGAAATCCTCCGCCGCCCGGATGGCAGGGTTATCCATCAGTTCCAACCCGCCCGGAATGATGCCCTGGCCGATGATCGCCGCCACGGCGTCCCCGGCGCGCTCCACTTCCCCGAAAGCCGCCAGCACGACCTGGGCGCGCTCGGGCTTGGGCAACAGCCGGACGGTGATTTCCACGATGACGGCCAGCAGTCCCTCCGAGCCGGTCATCAGGGCCAGCAGGTCATAGCCCGGTGCGTCCAGGGCGTCGCTGCCGATGGTCAGCCGTTCGCCGTCGATGGTGATCACTTCCAGCTTGAGGATGTTGTGGACGGTGAGCCCGTACTTGAGGCAGTGCACGCCGCCGGCGTTTTCCCCCACGTTGCCGCCGATGGAGCAGGCGATCTGGGAGGAGGGGTCCGGCGCATAGTAGAGGCCGTACGGGGCGGCGGCTTCCGAGATGGCGAGGTTGCGCACGCCGGGCTGCACCCGTGCGGTGCGACCGCGGGGGTCGACTTCCAGAATACGGTTGAAGCGGGCCAGGCTCAGTACCACGCCCTGTGCGTGGGGCAGGGACCCGCCGGACAGACTGGTGCCCGCACCGCGGGCCACCACCGGTATGCCATGGGCGGCGCACAGGCGCAGGACCGCCTGTACCTGTTCGATGCTCTCGGGCAGCACCACGACCAGGGGGGTGCAACGATAGGCCGACAGGCCGTCGCACTCGTAGGCGCTGAGTTCCTCGGGCTGGTGCACAATGCCGTCCGCCGGTAGTATTTTCAGCAGCGCGGCGAGCAGCGCAGGCCGGTCGAGCCCGTCGGTGGCTGGGTGGGTCATGGCAATGGCACATAGGGTGCGGATCAGCCTGATATAATGCCCGTATCTGTTGCAGCTTGCCAACTCGGATGCTGCAAAACCGTACCTTTCAACAGGGTGTGGGGTGGCCCGTTCCACGCCGACAGCCCGGCACCGGTATCTCCCGATGAACGATGACGACGAAACGCGTTTGCAGGCGTTGTTGAGCCCGGACCCCGACCATTTCTACAGCGAGGACGAGCTGGATGCCATCGAGGCCCTCGACCCGGAGCTCGCCCTGCGACTGGACCGGGCCCAGACGCTGGCGCTGCGCGAGGGCGGCACCGGCGAAGCGGAATCGGACGCGCCGGTGGACCCCGATGAAGTCGCAGGCGCGGTGGAAGAGGCGCGGCGCATCCTCATGCAGGATGGCGGCGACATCGAACTGGTCGCTGTGGACGGGCGCACCGTGCGGGTGCGCATGAAGGGCGCCTGCGTGGGCTGCCCCCGTTCGGTCCTCGACCTGCGCAATGTGGTGGAACGGCTCGTCAAGAGCCGTTCCCCTGGCGTGCGCGAGGTGGTCAACACGTTCTGAGCGGCGTTCTTCTCCGCGTCGGCTGTCGGTGAGCGGCAGGCGCCGATCCGGGGCCTACTGTTTCTTGCCCGCCAGGTAGAGCCAGGTCTCCACCACGGTGTCCGGATTGAGGGATACGCTGGCGATCCCCTGTTCCATTAGCCAGCGCGCCAGGTCCGGATGATCCGAGGGGCCCTGGCCGCAGATGCCCACGTATTTGTCTGCCTTGCGGCAGGCCTGGATGGCCTGGCCCAGCAGCGCCTTCACGGCGTCGTCCCGTTCGTCGAACAGATCCGCCACCAGTCCCGAATCCCGGTCCAGTCCCAGGGTCAGCTGGGTGAGGTCGTTGGAGCCGATGGAGAAGCCGTCGAAGTGCTCCAGGAAGCGGTCGGCCAGCAGGGCGTTGGAGGGTATCTCGCACATCATGATGACCTTGAGGCCGTTTTCGCCGCGCTTGAGGCCGTTCTGCGCCAGCAGGTCCACCACCCGGTGCGCTTCGTCCACCGTACGTACGAATGGAATCATCACTTCCAGGTTGGTCAGACCCATGACCTCGCGCGCCTTGCGCATGGCCCGGCATTCGAGCTCGAAGCAGTCCCGGAAGGACTCGGACACATAGCGCGATGCGCCCCGAAAGCCCAGCATGGGGTTCTCTTCCTTGGGCTCATAGCGTTCGCCGCCGATCAGGTTGGCGTATTCGTTGGACTTGAAGTCCGACAACCGTACGATCACGGGTTTGGGCCAGAACGCGGCGGCCAGCGTCGCCATGCCCTCGGCGAGCTTGTCCACGTAGAAGCTGACCGGATCGGCGTAGCCCGCGGCGTGCTCGTCCACCGTCTCTTTGAGATCGGCCGGTAGTCGGTCGTACTCCAGCAGCGCTTTGGGATGGATCCCGATGGCCCGGTTGATGATGAACTCCAGACGGGCCAGCCCGACGCCGGCGTTGGGAATGAACTGGAAATCGAAGGCCCGTTCCGGGTTGCCGACGTTCATCATGATCTTGAACGGCACCTCCGGCATCTTCTCCAGCCCGATTTCCTGCACGTCGAATTGCAACTGGCCCTTGTAGATCTTGCCGATGTCGCCTTCGGCACAGGACACGGTCACATCGATGTCGCTGCCAAGTCGGGCGGTGGCGTCGCCGGTACCCACGACCGCCGGGATGCCCAGTTCGCGCGCGACGATGGCCGCGTGGCAGGTGCGCCCGCCGCGGTTGGTGACAATGGCGGCGGCCCGCTTCATGACCGGTTCCCAATCGGGGTCGGTCATGTCGGTGACCAGAACGTCTCCTTCCTGCACCCGGTGCATCTCCGACAGATCGCCGATCACCCGCACGGGTCCCGCGCCGATGCGGCTGCCGATACTGCGCCCGGTCACGATGACTTCGCCTTTCTCCTTCAGGCTGTAACGTTCCATGCGCTTTCCGCTGGCCCGGCTCTTCACGGTTTCGGGCCTTGCCTGGACGATGTACAGCTTGCCGTCGACGCCATCCTTCGCCCATTCGATGTCCATGGGTCTGTCGTAGTGGTTCTCGATGATCACAGCCTGGCGCGACAGGTCCAGTACCTCATCGTCCGTGAGCGCGAAACAGGCACGGTCGGCTGGCGGAACATCCACCGTTTCCACCGGCGAACCGCCGTCGTCATGATCGCGGTAGATCATCTTGACCGCCTTGGTCCCCAGCGTACGTTGGATGACGGCATTGAAGCCCTTCTCCAGCATGGGTTTGTGCACATAATATTCGTCCGGGTTTACCTGACCCTGCACGACCGTCTCCCCCAGACCGTAGGCGGCGGTCACGAATACCACGTCCCGGAACCCCGACTCGGTGTCGAGCGTGAACATCACGCCGCTGGCCGCGCAGTCGCTGCGTACCATGCGTTGGATACCGGCTGACAATGCCACTTTTCCGTGTTCGAACTGGTGATGGACCCGATAGGCGATGGCTCTGTCGTTGTACAGGGAGGCAAACACCTGTTTGACGGCGATCAGCACCTGGTCGATGCCGCGCACGTTGAGGTAGGTTTCCTGCTGGCCGGCAAAGGACGCGTCCGGCAGATCCTCGGCGGTGGCCGAAGAGCGTACCGCCACCGACGGCGGTTGGTCGTCGCCGCCTTCGCGGCGCAGCTGTTCGTAGCTGTCGCGCACCTGATCTTCCAGTTTGGCGGGCAGGGGGGTATCGACGATCCACTGCCTGATGCGCTTTCCGGAACGGGCCAATGCCTGCACGTCGTCGATATCCAGGGCATCGAGCTCCGCAGCAATGCGCTCTGCCAGGTCCTGTTGTCCCAGAAAATCCCGATAGGCGGCAGCGGTGGTGGCGAATCCGCCGGGTACGCGAACCCCCGCATCGGTCAGCCCATGGATCATCTCGCCGAGGGAAGCGTTCTTGCCGCCGACCCGCTCGACATCGTTCATGCCGAGGTCCTGGAACCAGACGACGTAGCTTGCCATGGGTGCACTCCTTTCTTGACTTGCAGCCTGCCGGGTAAGCTGCTTACATGGGTTTGCGCTCATCGGCGATTGGAGCCGGGCGGAGGCCTACATCATGACCCAGACGCGTACGGTGTTCTACATATCGGACGGCACGGGACTGACCGTAGAGGGTCTTGCCCACAGTTTGCTGGCCCAGTTCGAAGGCCTCGAGTACAACTCGGTGACGCTGCCTTTCGTCAATTCTCCCGCCCACGCCCGTGAGGCGGTGGAGGAGATCAATGCGGAGGCGCGCAGCGCGCCGTTGCGGCCGCTGGTGTTCTGCACACTGGTGGATCCCGAGCTTCGTGCCATCGTCCGGGGGTCCGAAGCGGCCTTTTTCGATCTGTACGACGCTTTCCTGGGGCCCGTGGCGGACACCCTGGGAATGCCCGCGTCGGTCAGTGTCGGGCGCGCCCACGGCATGGACAGCCACACCCGCTACGGCATGCGCATGGATGCGGTCAACTATGCGTTGAGCACCGACGACGGCAGCACCACCCATGGCTACGACCACGCCGACGTGATCATCATCGGCGTATCCCGATCGGGAAAGACACCCACCTGCCTGTATCTGGCGTTGCAGTACGGGCTGCGGGCGGCCAACTATCCGCTGACGGAGGAAGACCTGGAGGATCTGCACCTGCCGGCGCTTTTGAGGCCCTACCGTAATCGACTCTACGCTCTGATCATCGATCCGGACCGCCTGCACGAAATTCGCAGCGAACGTCGTCCCGACAGCCGCTACGCATCGCTCAAGCAGTGCCGCTACGAATTGCGCCAGGTCGCTGCGCTGTACCGCCATGAAGGCCTGCATCCTCTGGACACCACCCATATGTCGGTGGAAGAGATAGCCAGCACCATTGTACATGAGGTGGCGTTGCAGAAGCGGGCGCGTTGAACGGCCTACTGCGTCGTTTGAGTCAGCCTCGCATGTTCCGCAGGGATCGACGCAAGCGTGCCGTCAGGTGATCACGGTGGGACGGTCGCGTCCTGTGTAGTGGCGGATGCGTGCCAGTTCCTCGGCAGCACTGATCAGGCCGGCCAGGGCAGACTGAGCATCGAGGTCCAGCTGTTCCGGATCCCGCTCGTAGCGTTCCAGGTAGACCCGGAGAGTCGCACCCTCGGTGCCGGTGCCTGACAGTCGAAATACGATGCGGGAACCGTCCTTGAAGCCCACACGGATGCCCTGCTGTTCGGCAACGCTGCCATCGATGGGATCCGTGTAGCTGAAATCGTCCGCGAAGGCGACCTCCCGCTCGCCGATATGTCTACCTTGCAGTTCGGGGAGCCGGTCGCGCAGCGTTTGAATTAACTGTCCGGCAGGATCGGCTGCGACCTGTTCATAGTCGTGCCGGGAATAGTAGTTGCGCCCGAACCGGCGCCAGTGGGCGCGCACGATCTGTTCGACCGATTCCTTGCGGACCGCCAGCAGATTGAGCCAGAACAGGACGGCCCACAACCCGTCTTTCTCGCGTACGTGGTCGGAACCGGTGCCGAAGCTTTCCTCGCCGCACAGGGTGACCTTGTGGGCGTCCAGTAGATTGCCGAAGAATTTCCACCCTGTCGGGGTCTCGTAGCAATCTATACCGAGTTGCTCCGCCACCCGGTCTGCTGCCTGGCTGGTGGGCATGGAACGGGCGATGCCGGTCAGACCCATGCGGTAGCCGGGGACCAGATGAGCATTGGCAGCCAGGACGGCAAGGCTGTCACTGGGCGTGACGAAGAATCGGCGACCCAGAATCATGTTGCGGTCGCCGTCGCCGTCGGAAGCGGCGCCGAAGTCGGGTGCCCTGGAGCCGAACATCTGTTCCACCAGATCATGGGCATAGACCAGATTGGGGTCCGGATGCCCGCCGCCGAAGTCTTCCAGTGGGGTGCCGTTCAGGACGGTGCCCGGCAGGGCGCCGAGGCGGTGCTCGAGAATTTCATGGGCATAGGGGCCGGTTATCGCATGCAAAGCATCGAAACGCATGTTGAAGCCGCCGATTTCGATGAGCGTCCGGATCCGTTCGAAGTCGAACAGGTGCTCCATCAACTCGGCATAGTCGGCCACCGGATCGATGATCTGTACTTCCATGTTGTCTACATGGACGGTGCCCTCGGTATCCAGATCGATGTCCGGTGTATCGGTAATGCGATACTGGGTAATGCGCCGGCTGCGCTGATAGATGGCTTCGGTGATCGTTTCCGGTGCCGGCCCGCCGTTGGCGCTGTTGTACTTCACGCCGAAATCGCCTTCCGGACCGCCCGGATTATGGCTGGCCGACAGGATCAGTCCGCCGAAGGCCTTGTGTTTGCGTATCACGCAGGACACGGCCGGTGTGGACATGAGTCCTCCGCGTCCTACCAGTAGCCGCCCGATGCCGTTGGCGGCGGCCATGCGGACGATGGTCTGGATCGCTTCGCGGTTGAAGTACCGTCCGTCGCCCCCAACGACCAGGGTTGCCCCTTCATGGCCGTCCAGCACGTCGAATACCGACTGGACGAAATTTTCCAGATAGTGGGGTTGACGGAAGACGTGAACTTTCTTGCGCAAGCCCGACGTGCCCGGCCGCTGGTCGTCGAAGGGTTTGGTAGCGATCTCATTTCCGGTCATGATGTGTTCCAACGCTCGTCGTCATTGCTGCATTCGTAATGCGCGACATTCGTCAAGAAACGGGCTGTCGCCGCCGATAGGGCAATCAGGAGATGATGTCTGGCTCTTCACAATCCAGCCTCATAGGGATACCCTGCCCTGCGACGTCCGGATTCGTTGCTATGGTATGATGGTACGATGATTCTTGCGAAAGCGCATATACCGGGTATTGACGGCACAGGCCACGACTTTGCAGGCCTGATGGAACTGTACGAGCAGAACTACATCCGTCTGCGACGGCTGGTTCCGGATCTGTCGTCCGTCGGTCCCGTTACCGTGTCCCGGGTCTCCGGTGCGCTTGATCTGCACCTGCGGATAATTGAACGCTGTAAATACACCACCACGCTTACGCTGACCTATCAATTCCAGGACGAGCTGGGCTGGTTCCCGGCCCCTGATTTGCAGGCGCGTATTTACCACGATGCCCAGGCCGCCGAGGTGATTGCCTGCGGGCGCTTGAAGGGCGTGCGAAGCGCGGAGTACGATCGCCGGCACAATCAGTACAGTCTGGCCGAGAAGTGGCAGATCAATCGGTTTCTGCAGAAGTGGCTGGGTTATTGCCTGCGCCAGGGTCACGGTTTCCCACCCCAGAGCGGCCACGATGCCTGCGCCTCCGACGCCGAGGCTGCCGGCGTCACCACTGTCGAACGCTGACTGCGGCCGGCAGTATCCACGGCCCGGTGTTCACCGGCACAAATCTTGACTAAAATAGTCAACTACTGTATACATTTGCCCCACTGAGCCGTCCGGCGGCCGTGGCTATCGCCCAGATCCGCCTTCGGGTTGGCGTTCGTTCGGCCGGAATTTCAAAGGTGCCCGTTATGAGACTTTCTACGAAAGGCCGCTATGCCGTGACTGCGATGATGGATCTTGCGATCCATGACAAGCAGGGGCCGGTGACTCTGGCGGATATCTCCCAGTGTCAGGGTATCTCCCTCTCCTATCTGGAACAGCTGTTTGCCAAGCTGCGTCGCGGGGGACTGGTGGAAGGCGTCCGGGGCCCGGGTGGTGGCTATCGCCTGGCACTGGCCCCTGATCGCATTTCGGTGGCCCGGATCATAACGGCTGTCGACGAAAAGGTGGATACCACCCTCTGCGCCGGAAAAGAAAACTGCCAGGAAGGCGAGCGTTGCCTGACCCATGAGCTGTGGTTCACCCTGAGCCGTCAGATCTTCGATTTTCTGGACAGCATTACCCTGGCGGAATTTCTGGATCGCCCATCGGTGCGGGAAGTCGTCGAACGCCAGCTCGAAAACGGCCGCTCAAACGGCAACGGCAAGTTGACGGCGGCGTAAGAACAGAACCAGGGCGCCGCGGGCGGCCGCGGTGGATTGCGGTTTTCGATACTGAATAGGTGGCAGCTGGGGCAATGAGCGTACAGGTACCGATATATCTGGATTA
>CAZNBB010000131.1:0-9326 GCA_964571225.1 uncultured Gammaproteobacteria bacterium | reverse complement strand
AAAGTACTTCGCCGCGCGGGCGCGAGAGCCCGCATCCAAATACAAAACTAAGACCGATAGGTCTTCACCAACCCAGCAGGAAAGCTTTTGTTGGCAGGCAAAGTCAGGCTTCCTGACCTTCAGCCAACCCTGCAGCGCCAATCAACCTTCCGACTGCAGCGCTTCCATCACATGCTTCTTGAAGTCCGAAGCATTCATATACCCCACCACCCGGTATGCCCGCCGCTCCTTGCCGTCGGGGCCGAAGAACAGGATGGACGGCGGGCCGATGAGGCCGAAGTGACGAAGCAAAGCCTTGTCGGCCGCATTGTCGGCGGTGACGTCCGCCTGCAGCAGGGTGGTGCCGGCCAGGGCCTGCTGCACCTGGGGCTTGGAGAAGGTGTACTTCTCCATCTCCTTGCAGCTCACGCACCAGTCGGCGTAGAAGTCCAGCATCACCGGGCGGCCCTGATTGGCCGCCGCCTGCAGCTCCTGGCGGAACTGCTGCAGGTCCTTGACCCGCTTGAACTGAAGGCCCTGATGTTGTTCGGCGGCGCTGGCCACGCCGCCGCTGCCGACCGATATGCGCGCCAGGGGTTGCAGGGGGTCGCTGCCGCCGGTGGCGGCGCCCACCAGCAGTACGGCGCCGTACAGCAGCATCACCAGGCCACTGCCCTTCCAGAACCGGCGCCAGCCGGTGGCGTCGGGGCTCAGGGAGTCCAGCGCTCCCATATATATGGAGGACACCATCAGCAGCGCCGCCCACAGGGCCATGGTGATCGCCCCCGGCAGGATGCGTTCCAGCATCCAGATGGCCACCGCCAGCAGCAGCACGCCGAACACGCCCTTTACCGTGTTCATCCAGTCGCCGGCGCGGGGCAGGATCTTGCCGGCGCCGGTGCCGATCACCATCAGCGGCGCGCCCATGCCCAGGCTGAGGGCGAACAGCGCCGTGCCGCCCAGCACCGCGTTGCCGGTCTGGCCGATGTAGATCAGCGCGCCGGCCAGGGGTGCCGCCACGCAGGGCCCGACGATCAGCGCGGACAGAAAGCCCATGACCGCCGAGCCCACCAGCGTGCCGCTGCGCTGGCGGTTGCTGACGTTGGTGAGCTTGCTCTGGATGAAGGCCGGCATCTGCAGGTCGTAGAAGCCGAACATGGAAAGGGACAGGAGCACGAAGACGGCGGCGAAGGTGCCCAGGATCCACGGGTCCTGGAAAGCGGCCTGCAGGTTCTGGCCGAACAGGGCCGCGATGATTCCGGCGGCCGTGTAGGTCACCGCCATGGCCAGCACGTAGGCCGCCGACAGCGCGAAGGCCCTCCCGGTGGTGATGGTCTCGCCCTGGCCCACGATGATACTGGACAGGATGGGGATCATCGGGAAGATGCAGGGCGTGAAGGCCAGCAGTAGCCCGAAGCCGAAGAAGCTGGCGATGGTCACCGCCAGGTGGCCGTGGGCCAGGCTGTTGGCGATGCGGTCCTGTTCGGACACCGGCGGTGCGGTGGTGGGTGCCGTGGTGGGTGCGGTCGGGGTTGCGGTAACGGCCGCAGCGCTGGTGGAAGCGGTTCCGCCACCGCTGGCGCCGGCGCCGCCGGCGGGCAGTTCCAGTGCCACGGTCTTGTGCACCGGCGGGTAGCAGATACCGGCTTCGGCGCAGCCCTGATAGGTGGCCAGCAGCTTCACGGTGGTCGGTCCGGTGCCCGTGCGGGCCAAGGGCAACCTGGCCGTCACCTCGTGGTGGAACACATACACGGTGCCGCCGGCGAACTCGTCATGTTTGGCCTTGCCCGGCGGCAGCTCGACCTGCTTGAGGGTGGCGCCGTTGGCGTCTTCGAGCTTGAACTGGAACTTGCTGCGGTACAGGTAGTAGCCGTCGGCGATCTTCCAGTGGGCTTCCAGGGTGTCGGGGCCGGCGGCCTGGGCGCTGAACTGGAAGGCCTGGTCCGGGGGCAGGAATTCGTTGGCGCCCTGGTCGTTCAACCCCAGGCTGTCGCCCAGCTGACTGAGCTTGGACAGGGCCTGGGTGGAGCTTGCCGAGTCGGAGCCGCTCGAGGATCCGGATGAGCCCGACGATGCAGCTGGCGCCTGTGGGGGCAGCTTCACGTCCGCGGTCTGGGTCTGGGGCGGATAACACACTCCGACGGCGTCCGAGCAGCCCTGGGACTTGGCGATCAGGTGCACGGTGTCGGGCGCCCCGGCGCTGCGTTGCAGCGGCACGTTGAACGCGACCTGGTGGCGGTAGACGCGGCTGTCGCCCAGCACCGGGTCATGCTCCAGAATGCCGGCGGGCAGGTCGATCTTGCCCAGCTTGATGCCGGGCGTGTCGGTGCTGATGTGGACGCGCTTGCGGTACAGGTGATACTGGTTGGCGATCTTCCACTGCACGTGGACGGTGTCGGGGCCGACCGCCTTGGCGCTGAACTGGAAGGCCTGGTCGGCCGGCAGCAACTCGTCGGCCGACTGCCCGTGGGCTGCCGGCAGGCAGGCCAGAGCCAGGGCCCAAATCAACCACCACTTTCTCATCTGTCAACTACCTGTGCTGTCGTCTATCCAGGAGAGATAACCGGGCAGGCCATCGGCAATGGCCACCGCGATCACCTCCGGAAGTTCGTAGGGATGGAGCTCGCAGACCGTCTTCTGCAGGGTCTCGAACACGCTTTGGCGGGTCTTGATAACCAGCAACTGCTCGCTGTCCTTGTGCACCTCGCCTTGCCATGCATACACCGAGGTAATGCCCGGGAGCACGTTCACGCAGGCGGCGAGCCGGTCCTGCACCAGCCGCGCCGCGATGGCCGTCGCGGTTTCCGAGTCCGGCACGGTGCAAAGCGCGACCAGGCGGTCTTCACTCATGGCTGACACGATACCCGATGCCTCCTGTGGCGGCAAAGGCGGTAGCGATGCCCGCCGCCAAGCAATGCCGGCAGTACAGAGACGCGCCGGGCGCCGTTTTTATTCGCCGTCCCGGCCTGTACCCGCCCGGGCCCGATAGAGTATCTTGGCCCGATGAATCTGTTTCCCGTCCTGTTGGTCGCATTTTTCGCCATCCCCTTACTGGAGATCTATCTTCTCATCGTCATCGGGGGCCTGATCGGCGCAGTGCCCACCATCTTCATGGTGGTGTTCACGGCGGTGCTGGGTACCCTGCTCATCCGGCACCAGGGCTTCTCCACCCTGGAGCGTGCCCGCCAGATGCTCAACCGGGGCCAGCTGCCCACGGTGGAGGTGATCGAAGGCGCCATCCTGCTGATTGGCGGCGCGTTGCTGCTGACGCCGGGTTTCTTTACCGATTTCATCGGCTTCCTGTGCATGGTGCCGCCCCTGCGGCGGCGCGTGGCCCGGTGGTATCTGGAGCGCCACATGCACGGGCCCATGGGTCCCGGGCCCGGGGATCTGGACATGGGCGGCGGGGGCCAAGGGCCCCGCACCATCGAAGGCGAGTACCGGCGGGAAGACGACTGACGGCCGGCTCGCCGTCCGCGTCCCATTGCCTCCCTGACCGCCCCGACCGGGGCGTGCCGCGGCCATAAGAAAATTTTATTTCCCGCTCGGCTTGACTCTGCCCACTTCGCCGCTATCATTAGCACTCACTGAGAGCGAGTGCTAATAACTCGTAGTGACCCACGAAAATTACCGGTAACGTTCTGTTGCTTAAGGAGACAGTTCCTGATGAACATTCGCCCGTTGCATGATCGCGTGATCATCAAACGCATGGAGGAAGAGCGCAAGACCGCCGGCGGGATCGTGATCCCGGACACCGCTGCTGAAAAGCCGATCCGCGGCGAGGTGGTCGCGGTTGGAAACGGCAAGATCCTGGAGAACGGCGAAGTGCGCCCCCTGGACCTCAAGGTCGGCAACACCGTGCTGTTCGGCAAGTATTCCGGCACCGAGGTCAAGGTCGACAACGAGGACCTGCTGGTGATGCGCGAAGAGGACGTCATGGCGGTCATCGAAGGCTGACCCCGGTTCTCCGACCACTAGACACATTATTCTTGGGGGCCCCGCTGAGGGTTCTCACAAAAAGGATTCAAGAGGAAAGCGAACATGACGGCAAAAGAAGTCAAGTTCAGTGATGACGCCCGCCACCGCATGGTACGGGGCGTGAACATCCTGGCCAACGCAGTGAAAGTCACCCTGGGTCCCAAGGGCCGCAACGTGGTCCTGGACAAGGCCTTCGGCGCCCCCACCGTCACCAAGGACGGCGTGTCCGTGGCCAAGGAGATCGAGCTGCAGGACAAGTTCGAGAACATGGGCGCCCAGATGGTGAAGGAAGTGGCCTCCCACACCTCCGACATCGCCGGCGACGGTACCACCACGGCGACCGTGCTGGCCCAGTCCATCTTCCGCGAAGGCATGAAGGCGGTGGCCGCCGGCATGAACCCCATGGACCTGAAGCGCGGCCTGGACAAGGCGGTGCAGACTGCGGTCGCGGACCTCAAGAAGCTGTCCAAGCCCTGCACCGACAGCAAGGCCATTGCCCAGGTGGGCACCATCTCCGCCAACTCCGACGAGTCCATCGGCAAGATCATCGCCGATGCCATGGAGAAGGTGGGCAAGGAAGGCGTCATCACCGTGGAAGAGGGCTCCGGTCTGGAGAACGACCTGGACGTGGTGGAAGGCATGCAGTTCGACCGCGGCTACCTCTCGCCCTACTTCGTGAACAACCAGCAGAGCATGAGTGCCGAGCTGGAAGACCCCTACATCCTCATCTACGACAAGAAGATCTCCAACATCCGCGAACTGCTGCCGGTGCTGGAGGGCGTGGCCAAGTCCAGCCGTCCGCTGCTGATCATCGCCGAGGACGTGGAAGGCGAGGCGCTGGCCACCCTGGTGGTCAACACCATCCGTGGCATCGTGAAGGTCGCTGCCGTGAAGGCGCCCGGCTTCGGTGACCGTCGCAAGGCCATGCTGCAGGACATCGCTATCCTGACCGGCGGCACGGTGATTTCCGAAGAAGTGGGTCTGTCCCTGGAGAAGGCCACCCTGGACGATCTGGGCACCGCCAAGAAGATCCAGGTGACCAAGGAAAACACCACCATCATCGACGGCTCCGGCAAGAAGGGCGACATCGAAGCCCGCGTTAAGCAGATCCGTACGCAGATCGAGGAAGCCACCTCGGACTACGACAAGGAGAAGCTGCAGGAGCGCGTCGCCAAGCTGGCCGGCGGTGTGGCGGTGATCAAGGTCGGTGCCGCCACCGAGGTCGAGATGAAGGAAAAGAAGGCCCGCGTCGAGGACGCCCTGCACGCCACCCGTGCGGCGGTCGAGGAAGGCGTGGTGCCGGGCGGCGGCGTTGCCCTGATTCGGGCCCGCGCTGCCGTCGCCAAGACCAAGGGCGACAATCACGATCAGGACATGGGCATCGCCATCGCGCAACGTGCCATGGAAGAGCCCCTGCGCCAGATCGTCGGCAATGCCGGTGAAGAGGCCTCTGTGGTGCTTGCCAAGATCGAAGAAGGCAAGGGCAACTTCGGCTACAACGCCGGCACCGGCGAGTACGGCGACATGATCGAGATGGGTATCCTGGATCCCACCAAGGTCACCCGTACGGCCCTGCAGAACGCGGCCTCCGTGGCCGGCCTGATGATCACCACCGAAGCCATGGTGGCCGAGCTTCCGAAGGAAGAGAAGGCCCCGGGCGCCGACATGGGTGACATGGGCGGCATGGGAGGTATGGGCGGCATGGGCATGATGTAAGCCCGGTCGCTTAGACCCGCAAGAAAAAAGGCCCCGCCGGAAACGGCGGGGCCTTTTCTTTGTGCCGTAATACCGCGGCAGGCGTCGACTACACCTTGACGTATACCCAGCCGTCCTGCAGGCGGTTGAGCACCTCTTCCAGTGCCGAGGGCGTGAGCAGTGCCTGGGGCAGCAGCTTGACCTTCACTCCCTTCTCGCGCTCGAGTTTGTTGATGGCCGTCTGGCAGGCCATGAACGCGAGATTGGAATACTGTTCCTGCAGCCGCTTGACCTGCCCGGCGAAAGGCGACACGCCGGCGCGCAGCAGGTTCAGCCCGCCGGCGTTGGCGACCACTTCCACTTCGCCCTTCTCGTGTTTTTCCTTGTACGTCTCCAGCAGATGCTGGGCCATTTTCAGGCCTTCCTCGATACGCTGAGGGTTCGAGCTGCTGATATGCAGGATCACCTTTCGTGCGCCCGCGATCTGATCGATGTTGGTGAGTGCCGTGGTCTCGAAGGTGCGGTGCGAATCCAGGAACATGGCCTGGACCTGGTCCCGTTCCACGTGCGCACGGCCGTACCATCCGCCGGCCACGCCCATGCCCAGCAGCAGGCCGGCCGCCATGCCGCGCTGCAGCCCGCGGGCGATGCCCCGGCCGTGGCGAGGCTTGCCGGCGGGGGCCGGCGGCAGATCGTAGGCGTGCCGTACCAGTTCGCGCAGCTTGCGCAGCTCGCACGCCCGTGTGTTCAGCGCTTCGTCCTCGTTGATGGCGCTGAACACGCGGCTCTTTTCGTCCGCATCAAGTTGACCGTCGACGAACGCGTTGAGGTGTTCGTCGGAGATCATATCCTGGCCTTTCATTTCACTCTCCTGATCCTTCTGTGCTCGGACTGCCCGCTTGCGTCGGCATCCAGCAGCCGTTCCTTGAGCGCCCGTCGCGCGCGACACAGCCGGCTCATCACCGTGCCCACCGGTATCTCGAGAATTCCGGCCACTTCAATATAGGAGAAACCCTCCAGGTCCACCAGGGTGACCACCTGGCGCTGACCCAGGGGCAGAGTCGCAACTGCGTTGCGTACTCTGGATACCACTTCGTGACGTCCGTGCTCGTCCTCCGGTGTCACCTCGTGCACGAACGGTATGTCATCGATATCCACCGTCTCCCGGTTGCGCCGGAAGTGGTCCCGCCAGCAATTGGTCAGGATGCTGAACAGCCAGGTATCCAGCGCGGCCGGATCCCGCAACTGGCTGCTGCTCTTCAGCGCCTTCGCCACCGCTTCCTGTGCCAGGTCGTCCGCCAGTGCAGGGTCGTGACACCAGGAATATGCCACCCGGTAAAGACGCTGGCGGCTGTCTTCCAGGCGTTTCTTGAACTCGTGGTTACGGCAAAGCAGGTCGAGTAGCTTCATCGTTATGGTGTACTCCGGATGTGGCCCCCCCGCCTCTCTTTAAGCAAAGAGACGGTTTCCCGACGCTATTATTCCATATTTTCACTGATCAGCTCCATTAAGTTTGCTCGGGGAATAAAGCCAGCCCTTTGGGCGTCCCCCTATCCGAGTGTCCAAATACAACGCCAACACGCTGGTGATCCCGGCGGTCTCCAAAGACCGGGCAGGCCAGATCGATCTTTATCCAGGAGAGGAGTACCCAGCATGCAAATCCGTTGCAAAAGAACCCTTGCGTGGTTCGCGTCCCTGCTCATGGCCTTCTTCGCCCTGCAGGCCAATGCAGCCAATGACGCAAACGCCGTACACAAGAAGCCCTTCGCTGTTGCCCACGTGGCTCTGCAGATCAGCGACGGCAATCCCTTCAAGCAGACTCTCGTCCTGAACGTCGCCCACAATCTTCTCCAAGCCTACGGTCCCGACCGGGTGGATGTGGAAGTGGTCGCTTACGGCCCCGGCTTGCGCCTGCTGTTTGCCGGCAACTCCAACGCCCAGCGCATCGACGCCCTGGCCGAGGCCGGCGTGCGCTTCAGCGCCTGCCACAACACCCTCATGAACATGGCCAAGAAGCTCGGTTACACCCCGAAGCTCAACCCCCACGCCATCGTCGTGCCCGGGGGCATCGTTCGCCTGTGGGACCTGCACAAGGCCGGCTACATGATCGACAAGCCCTGAGCCTTCGCGTCAAGGTTTTGTGAATAACAACGATTGATCTCGATTTCCAAATCGAGGGAGGACTACAGAATGACGTTCAAGATGAAGAAGGTGACTCAGGCCGTGGTCTGCGCGGCGGGCCTGATGGGCATGAGCGGTGCCGCCCACGCCGTGAACTGGCTGCAGGTGCAGGGCACCGAGCCGTCGTACTCCGTGGCGCGCGCCAAGGTGTGGGGCTTCATCCAGCCCGAGTACCAGTACACCAAGAATACGCCGCTGAAGGGCGGACCCTTCGCGGGCCAGCCGGCGGTGTTCAACCAGCAGCGCCCCGATCTGACCTCGCCGTCCAGCTTCAACGTGCTGCGCGCCCGCATCGGCGTACGCGGCGTCGCCTTTCCGCTGAGCGACAAGATCGACTATTTCATCCTGGCCGAGTTCGGCAACAACGGCATCACCCAGCCCACCGGCCACGCCGCCCAGTTGAGTGACGCCAGCATCACCCTGAACTACATCCCCGGCGCCCGCATCCGGGTCGGTGAGTTCAAGTACCCGGGCTCCGAAGAGGGCATGATGGGTATCCCGGCGTTCAACTTCGTGAACTTCAGCCAGGTCACCAACCAGATGATGCTGGAGCGCCACTTCGCGAACCTGACAGGCCGCAACCCCAATCCGAAGATGGGCGGTGCCTCCGAAACGCCAAACCTGCCGAATTCTCCCATCGGGGCGTTCCGCGACACCGGCGTGCAGGTCTTCGACTGGTTCGACGTGGGCAACTGGGAAAATGCCTACGCGGTCATGGTGGGTAACGGCAACGGCCTGAACCTCACCGACAACAACAACCACAAGGACCTGTACCTGTACTACTCTCTCGCCCGCATCTTCGGCGGCCAGGGACCCCACCGCCAGAGCTGGAAGACCTACGTGTGGTGGCAACAGGGTAAGCGCACCATCGGTCAGTGGGATTCCACCGCCGGCGACTTCGTCCAGAAGACATTTGATCGCAAGCGCTACGGCATCGGTACCACCTTCCGACGCGGCAAGATCCGGGCCGACGCCGAGTACATGCGCGGCGACGGCATGATCTTCAACAGCACCGCCGGTGGCGGCGCGCCGAGCGATACGAGAGTCGCGGGCGGCACCACCTACTATGCCAACTTCAATATCCTGCCCAACGAGAAGTCCAACGGCTGGTATATCGACGGCGGCTATGAGGTCATGCCCAAGCTGTGGCTGGAGGCTCGCTACGACCGCTACAACCGTGGCACCGAAGTGGCGACCGACGAGCGTGTCTTCAAGACCACCACCATCGGTGCAGAGTACTTCTTCAACAAGGCGTCCCGGATCATCGTGAACTACGAGTTCCGCAAGGCGGATGCCCCCGGGTACCCGTCCAGCGCGCCGCCGAACCAGGTGCTCGACACCTTCGATAACCGTCTGTCTACGCAGTTGCTGATCGTGTTCTAACAACACACGAAAACAATACTGCTCTACTCCTCCGAGCGGCGATCGTACAAGGGTGCACTCCTCAATCGCTGCAAGGCCTGCCCCGGTCCTTTGACCGGGGCTTTTTTTTG
>CAZNBB010000130.1:0-9330 GCA_964571225.1 uncultured Gammaproteobacteria bacterium | reverse complement strand
GATGGCAGCGTGCAGTACGCCGAGAATCCTCCCAAGAAATACGAGGACATCTATCCCTTCGATTTCGAGACCGAGGACTGGCGGGCGCTGTGGGAGGAACTCAGGAGCGTGTTTCTGTTCTGGGTCGAGCAGGGCGTCAAGGTATTCAGGGTGGACAATCCCCACACCAAGCCGTTCGGGTTCTGGGAGTGGCTGATAGCGGAGATCAAGGCCCGGCACCCGGACGTCATGTTCCTGGCCGAGGCCTTTGCCCGCCCCAAGGTGATGTACCGGCTGGCCAAACTGGGCTTCACCCAGTCCTATACCTACTTTGCCTGGCGCAACACCAAGTGGGAGCTCACCCATTACCTGACGGAGCTTACCCGGACCGAGGTCCGGGAGCGGTTTCGCCCCAATTTCTGGCCCAACACGCCGGATATCCTCACCGAATACCTGCAGTTCGGCGGGCGCTCGGCTTTCATGACGCGTCTGGTGCTGGCGGCGACCCTCAGTGCCAACTACGGAATCTACGGGCCGGCTTTCGAGTTGTTCGAGAACCGGGCACGGGAGCCGGGTAGCGAGGAGTATCTGGATTCGGAGAAGTACCAGATCCGTCAGTGGGACAGAGACCGGCCTGACAGCCTGAGGGACTTCGTTGCGCGCATGAACCGCATCCGCCGGGACAATCCGGCCCTGCAGCAGGACTGGAACCTTACGTTTCACGACGTGGACAACGACGAGATCATCTGCTTCAGCAAGGCCGGCGACGACATGAGCAACGTGGTGCTGGTGGTCGTCAATCTGGACGCCTACCACGTGCAGTCAGGTTGGGTGGAGCTGCCCCTTGAAGCGCTGGGGCTGGATCCGCGCCATCCCTATCAGATGCACGACCTGCTGAGCGGGGCGCGTTTTCTGTGGCACGGTCCGCGCAACTACGTCCAGTTGGATCCGGCCTCGGTGCCGGCGCATATTTTCCGGCTGCGACGCAAGGTGCGCAGCGAACGGGATTTCGAATACTTCTTCTGAACCCATCGGGAGCTGCTAATGGCCGAACAGGAGGCGGCGGTGGCATGGGAGGCCGACCCGCTGTGGTACAAGGACGCAATCATCTACCAGCTCCATGTAAAGGCGTTCTTCGACAGCGCCAACGCGGGTATCGGCGACTTCAGGGGACTGACGGCGAAGCTCGACTACATCCAGGATCTGGGTGTGAACACCCTGTGGCTGCTTCCGTTCTACCCGTCGCCGCTGCGCGACGACGGCTACGACATCTCCGATTACCGCAACGTGCACCCGTCCTACGGGACGCTGAAGGACTTCCGCCACTTCGTGCGCGAAGCCCACAGCCGGGGCCTCAAGGTCATCACCGAGCTGGTTATCAACCATACCTCCGATCAGCATCCATGGTTCCAGGCGGCCCGCCGGGCACCTCCCGAGTCTTCCAAGCGCAACTTCTACGTATGGAGCGACTCCGACAAGAAGTTCCCCGAGACCCGCATCATTTTTACGGATACCGAGCAGTCCAACTGGGCGTGGGATCCGGTGGCGCAGGCCTACTACTGGCACCGCTTCTTTTCCCATCAACCGGACCTGAACCACAACAATCCTGCTGTCGTCAAAGCGGTGATCCGGGAAATGCGCTTCTGGCTGGACATGGGGGTGGACGGGCTGCGCCTGGACGCCATCCCCTACTTGTGCGTGCGCGAGGGGACCAGCAACGAAAATCTTCCCGAGACCCATGCCGTCATCAGACAAATGCGCGCGGTCGTGGATGCCCATTACGCCGATCGCATGTTTCTCGCCGAGGCCAACCAGTGGCCGGAGGACGTGCGCGAGTACTTCGGCGACGGGGACGAGTGCCACATGGCCTATCACTTTCCCCTCATGCCGCGCATGTACATGGCCATTGCCCAGGAGGACCGGCACGCGATCGTGGAAATCATGGAGCAGACGCCGGAAATTCCGGAGAGCTGCCAGTGGGCCGTTTTCCTGCGCAACCATGACGAGCTCACGCTGGAGATGGTCACCGACCGCGAGCGCGACTACATGTACGAGCACTATGCCGCCGACAAGCGCATGCGGGTCAACGTCGGAATACGACGTCGCCTGGCGCCGCTGATGGACAACGATCCGGACAAGATCAAACTGATGAACAGCCTGCTCATGTCCATGCCCGGTTCGCCCATCGTGTACTACGGCGACGAGATCGGTATGGGGGACAATTTCTTTCTGGGGGACCGAAACGGCGTGCGCACCCCCATGCAGTGGAGCCCGGATCGCAACGCGGGGTTCTCCAAGGCCGACCCCCAGCAGCTGTATCTGCCCCCCATCATGGATCCGGTGTACGGCTATGAGGCGGTGAACGTCGAAGCCCAGAGCCGGGATCGCGCTTCCCTGCTGAACTGGACGAAACGACTGGTCGCGGTGCGCAAGAACTATCACGCGTTCGGGCGGGGCTCACTGGAGTTTCTGCACCCCGGCAACCGCAAGATTCTCGCCTACGTGCGCGAGTATGGCGACGAGTCGGTGCTGTGCGTGACCAATCTGTCGCGGTCCGCCCAGCCGGTGGAACTGGATCTGGGGCGTTTCAAGGGGCGGGTGCCCCTGGAGATGATGGGGCATACCCCGTTCCCTCCCATCGGAGAGCTTCCCTACCTGCTGACCCTGCCGGGCTACGGCGTGTACTGGTTTCTACTCGCCAGCGAAGCCGAGGTGCCGGCCTGGCACGAGGAACTGCTGCCGCCGCCGGAACTGCCGGTGCTGGTGCTGACTCAGGGCTGGAACAGCTTCTTTGCGGATCGTGTGGAAGCCGCTCGCACGGCTGGTGCCCAGAAGCTGCGCCAGCAATTGGAAGGGGAGCTGCTGCCGCGCTTCATTGCCGCCCAGAGATGGTTCGCCGCCAAGGGAGAGCCCATCGAAGCGCTGCGCACATTGAGCCGGGAAACCTGGTCCGAGGGCGATGGCGAATGGCTGCTGGCGCAGGTAGAGGTGGACAGTGCCGATATGGGGACGCAGCGCTATTTTCTGCCGCTGACCCTGATCTGGAGCGAAGACGACGAAAAGATACGTCCGCTGCTGCATTTCACCCTGGCCAAGGTACGTCAGCGGGCTCGTGTGGGCATTCTGTGCGACGCGTTCGCGGACGAGAGCTTCTGCTGGTCGCTGGTGGAGGCCATGGGCCGGGACCTGCAGGTGCCCTTCGGTGAGGGACAACTGGCGTTCAGCGCGACGGCGGCCTATTCCCTTCAGGTGGACGAGCAGGTACAGCACGCGCCGGTGCGGCGTCCGGCCGCCGAGGGTAGCAACACGGCGGTGATCCTCGGGGAGGAGCTGTTTCTGAAAGCTTACCGGCACTACCATGAGGGCATTAACCCCGAGCTGGAGATGGGCCGTTTTCTCACCGAGATCTCCCCGTTCGAAAACATCATTCCCGTGCTCGGGGCGCTCGAATACCGAAGCCCGGACGGCACCGCCGCCACGCTGGCGTTGTTGCAGGCCTATGCGCCCAACCAGGGCGATGCCTGGACCTATACGGTGGATTACCTCAGCCGGTTTCTTGAGAGCTGCCTGGTCACGCCGCCGCCTGACGATCTGTTGGCCGATACCCATGGGAACTACCTGCTGCTGATGCGCAGGCTGGGAACCCGCACCGCAGAGCTGCACCGGGCACTGGCCCGGGAAACCGGCGAGACCGCCTTCGACCCGGAACCCATCACCCGCGAAGACCTGGATCGTTGGGCGGCGCGCATTACCGAGGAGGCCGGGGAGTCCCTCAGTCACCTGCGCCGCGCTCAGGCGCTTCCGGAGGCGTTGGCGCCGCAGGCCGCGCGCATCGTCGATGACGCCGATAGCTTGCGTGAACGTATCGTCCACCTGGCGGCCGGGGACGTTTCCGCCGTCAAGACCCGTCACCACGGTGATTATCATCTCGGGCAGGTGCTGGTGGCTCTGAACGACTTTCTGATCATCGATTTCGAGGGTGAGCCGGCCCGGCCGCTGGCGGAACGTCGGGCCAAGCACTGTGCGCTGCGGGACGTGGCAGGCATGCTGCGTTCCTTCAGTTACGCAGCCTTTGTGGCCCGTTACCGGCTGACCGCGGAGCGGCCCGCAGACTTCGAGACCCTGGCCCCCTACACCGAGGACTGGGAGGAGCGCAGCCGCCGGGCTTTCCTCGATGGCTACGAAGAAACCATCGGGGATTGTCCCGTGTATCCCTCCGACGTTTCCCGGGCCCGCGAGCTCATCGAGCTTTTCACCCTGGAGAAGGTGTTGTACGAAATCCGATACGAGCTGGACAACCGACCCGACTGGGTGGAAATTCCTCTGGGCGGTCTGGTTGCGCTCCTGGACGGCCGGGGACCCGGCGCCGAGGCTTGATGTGGCGCGCTTGCGGGGAGAATATTGTTGAACACCCGCTGCTCGAGGCCGCGCCCCGCTGCCCAGGGGTGGGCGCGGTGTGTAACGCCACTCGCGGCATCGGTGGACAAGAGGGCGCCGAGCCATGGTCGGCAACGGGCCTGGGCCGGGGCCAAGGCAGGCAGAAGGGGGCACGCTATTGGGGCGTGTGCACCAGGCGGGGGCACGATTCGGTATGGCGGACAAGAAGACGACGATGGACGGTGACAGGCTGGATCGCGCCGTCGCGGAAGCCAGACGCAGTCGTGAGGTGCGGGAGAAGTCCTACCGCGACCGGGCGTTGAAGATGTTCCCGTGGGTCTGTGCGAAATGTGGGCGTGAATTCAGCCGCGAAAACCTCGGTGAGTTGACGGTCCATCACAAGGACCACGACCACGACAACAATCCTCCGGATGGCAGCAACTGGGAACTGCTGTGCCTGTACTGCCACGACGACGAGCACGCCCGCTACCTGGATCCGGTCGCGCCCGCACCGGCTTCGACCACGCGGGGCCAGGGTGAGAGCGCCACCACCCACAAGCCGTTCGCGGCTCTCGAAGACTTGCTCAAGCGCAAGGAGTGACGCACTGCACCACTGTGTTTACCGTGCCGTTACGTCGGTACCGTCAAGGTGCCGTGAAAACGGTAGCACTCATCCGCCTCCTCAACGCTTATTTAACGTTTCGCGGGAAAAAAATCGGCTAACAGGCCGGAACCCGAGACGGTTTCCGTTGTCCATTTTTGCGTGTGCACCGAATGACGGAGTCATGCCTCAGGTGAAGGGGCCGTCGATATTCGGAGTGACATCGGGCGACCGACGGTCGAACACAACCGATGCCTGCGAGTTGGTGCACCGGCAGTCCAAAAGCTCCCGCCGAAAACCGGGTAACAGGGTGGGAGCGAACCGCGTGATACCCCTTCCGGTCCCCGAGTCCTAACCCGGACTTTCTTTAGAGGAACGCCTGCAATGGGCGACGAAATGAAGGTCGACGAAGACGGCGTCGCCGTATTCACCAATGTCACTACCGACGGCAGCTTGCTGAGACCCCACAACTGGCCGATGCGACTGGCTGACATCGCCGCCGCCCATTGGCGCGGCCGTGCGGGTCGGCCGCAGTGCGAGCCCTGTTACCAGTGCCCGCAGTGCTACTGCTTCACGGTGTCCAAACGATTGCTTGCGACCGAGCCCGCGCTGGCCCGCGATCTGTTGCGCTTCGTGCGGTTGGTGGGCGCTGTGGAGGTGGCAAGAGGGTGCCCCCGCTTCACGGCTCCCAGCGAGAGCGGCAGGCCCGAAGGTCCACCGGAGAGCCCGTACGCAGCGGCCTGAGCACAGGCGGCGAAAGCGCCGCAGGCTGGACGGGGCGTCTGTCCCCCGTGTTCGAGTTCTATTGCTGCAGCCACGTGTGAGCAGGGGGCACGGGTCCGCGGCACGGGTGGGCGACAGGAGGGTTCCCTTCAGCCGGCCTCGAGGACGGTCACCGTCCGGCACACCGATGGGTGTCATACAGGCGTCAGCCGAGCGTACCCGCGTGTCGGATCCGTGCCACTTTGTCATGGCGTCAGCGTGGAAATCGAAGCATGCAACTGCAGCTATTGGAGGCAGATCCCTGCATGCGGCCCGCAGCTTCGTGGCGTCGGCACCCGGGCGCAGGCCGGAACGGTTTTTGCAACAGTCAATGCTGAAAATTTCAGCTGTCTTGTACCCGAAAGTTGATTGGACGTTGTTTACGAAACTCTCACGGAACCGCACTTATAAATTTTGCGCTCCTGCCGATGCAAGAGTTGAAGAGGTAGGAGCGGAGTGGTCCCAATCCCTCTCCGGTCCCATTCGTCTCACCTCAGACTTTAGAGGAGGTAACGCCTGCAATGGGCGATGACCAAGTACCCGACCAAGACGTATTCGCCGTATTCACCAACACCACCGACGAAGGGCGGAAGGTCCGGCCTTCCAACTGGCCGACCCGCCTCGCCGACATTGCCGCTGCCCACTGGCGATCGCGAGAAGGCCAGCCGCGATGTGGACCCTGTTACCACTGCTCCAATCGCTACTGCTTCGCCATAGAGCAGCACCTGCTGGAAGCCGAGAAGGGCCTTGCCGAAGACCTTCTCTTCTTCGTGAAGCTGATCGGTGCTCAGCAGGTCACCAGCGATTGTCCCAAGTTCAATCTGGCGTGTGGTGGCAACCAGGACGAGAACTCGAATCCGGACGATCTGCACCCGCAGGCTGCCTAGGCCGGCTGGCGTCGTCAGGTCGCTTGTCCTGACGGACTGAAGACGGACGACAGTCCACGGCTGTCGAGTAAAGCGCTGATTCCCCGTCTCCGCGTTCCCCATGTTCGCGGACGCAGTACACTACTCTTCCGAATCACCGGGTCTGACTTTCGAGGCACCCGGCCACCGGCTGCACACTGACCAGCATGCTCCAGAGTTCCGGCGTCGATTGTCCCGGCAGGTACGCATTTATTTGCTACCGAACTGCCGGCTGCCAAGGCGTCGCAAACGTCCGACCCCGTGTCCGTCCTGCCTGCAACGGCCGGCTCCGTGCGGATCGTGGACTGCCCTGCGACCATGGGGTTCGTGTGGTTACTTATGACCTGCCTCAAAGCTCATCGGCCCGTACGCGGCTATCGCGGTCGATCTTGATCTTGATCAATCAACGTCTTGTCCGAATGCGGTAGAACTCGCCACAGGTCTTGGCCGGTCTCCGTCGGGTGTTGGGGCGGGGTCGCTTCAGGGCACGCGCGTATTGCGCAACTTTTTTCCGAACCCGAGGGGTGGTTGTTATGAGCAAGTTAGCCAAAATCGTGGGCGCCATGGCCGTGAGTCTGGCCGCAGGGTTGTCTTCCACGGCGTGGGCGGCCGGCGACGTCAACCAGGCCGATGCCTCCCAGCTGACCAGTTATGTGCAGTCCCAGGGGCTGGCATGCATGAGCTGTCACGGCGTCACCGACAAGAAGGTGGGCCCTGCATGGATCGCGGTGGCGCAGAAATATCAGAGCGACCCCAAGGCCGAATCGATGCTCGTCGACCGCATTCAGAACGGCGGCGTCGGCACCTGGGGGCAGGTGCCCATGCCCCCAGGCATGGCCAACCACGAACAGGCCGAGAAGCTCGCCAAGATGATCATGGGGCTGGTGAAGAAGTAACGCTCCGAGCGATAGCCGTCCCCGGGGGATAGCGCTGTCTGCACGCACTGACCGGCGATCCATCCGCCGGTCGGCGGGCGTCGCTCAGGTGTCGGCGATAGCGGCCAATTCGGCGTAGCAACGCGAACAGCTGTCGGTGAGTCGGCCGGCCAGCCGGCAGGTCAGGCGATCCAAGCGGTCTTCCGCCAGCCCGTTGTCCACCAGCATGCGCAGTTTGCTGACCTTGTCGCCGGCAAACAAGACGCTGCCCAGCGGTGTCATGGGTGTGTTGCGAGCCGCCACCTGGTCGACCAACGCATCCATGATGGTTGCGGGAAGCTCCCAGTTGCGCAGGATCCGATGGGTCAGTATTCGCGCGCGGCTGGCGAATGCCCGATGGAACGAAGCGGAGCGGGGTGCATCGGAGCTGTCGTAGCATCCGTCGATGACGCGCAGGGCCACGACTACGCCCACGTTATGCACGAGCCCCGCCAGATAGGGTTCGAACGCGTCCAGTTGTTCCGAACGCCCGAGGCAGGCGCATGCGGTGGCGCACAGTTGGGAATGGGCCCACACCCGCGGAGCGGCCAGGCGCGCAAAGTGGCCGGCCTGCAGGCTGATGATGGGCTTGAGGGCGGCGGCTGCAATGAGCTTACGCAATCCCTCCCGTCCCAATATGGTGACAGCGTGTTCCAGGCTGCGAATGGTGGTGGCAGTGCGGTAATAGGGGCTGTTGGCGATACGGACGATGTCGGCAACCAATTCGGGATCCCGCGCGATCTCCCGCGCCAACCGTGCCCCGGACATCTCGTCGTCCCGCAGGCTCTTCAATACCCGGGGGATGACCGTCGGCACCCGCGGTACCAGCGTGCTGTCCGAGCGGGCGGTCGCGGCGACCTGGTCCAGCCCATCGAGCAGGGTCCGCTCCAACGAGCTCATGGCGCCGTCGGTGGGCGAGCGCACGCCCAGCAGCCAGCCATAGTAGATACCGTCCACATCCATGACGGCGTGCGAGTCATCGGCGTGAATCGTCGGTGCGGCTTCCAGCGCCACTCTGGCGGCCGAATTCGAATGTGGAGGTCTTCGCCTCCCTAGCAAAGCCATCAGCCGCTTCAGCATGCCTGGCGCCGTCAGTGCTCGTCCTACGGGGGATTGTCCGAGTGATTGTAAAGCAACCTGACGCGTAAAGAACGAGAAATCTCGCTGGACACCTCATTGGGCCGCCAGCCAGAGGGGGCGTGCGGCGGCATCATGTCGTCGCGAAGACCCAGCGGCAGGGGAAGGGCGGCGTAAATGCCGCACGGAGGATGGGAGACCGGAAGCGGCACGATTCGGGTGGACCACCAGGTCCGGAGCCGGGCGGGGACCAATCGAACTGTTCGGATTCCGCGCCCCGTTTGCTGCCGAAGGGCGCAGGGACCACCCCGGCGTGAATGCTGTGCAGGGGCGCATTGCCCTTCGGTCATTGCGATCTATGGGGTCCTGGCGCGTGTGCCGCGGCCGACCGGTGGCGGGCGGCGCCGGGACGGCGGGCGGCAGGGTGTTCCGCCAGCGCCGTCCCGGGATCGGAATCAGCCGGTGCTCCAGGCCCTGGGACGTCGCATGCCGGCGACCTTGCACGCCTGTTGGGTATAGCCATAGGGAAACAGTTCGTAGAGATATTTGCGGGTGCCCTTGTCCTTGCCGTAGCGCTCCCCCAGCACCAGGACCATCAGGCGGGAGTCCGGCGGAACCTGGTGATTGTCAAAATGCTCGCGCATGAATTGTATGACTTCCCAGTGCGCGTCGGTCAGTGTGATGTTCTCGCGGCCGGCGATGTGTTCGGCCACTT
>CAZNBB010000129.1:1723-9359 GCA_964571225.1 uncultured Gammaproteobacteria bacterium | reverse complement strand
GGCATAAAACCGGACTGCGTTTGTGCCGCAGTGGCAGTCAAAATGAAGTGAAAGTGAGCGCCGAAACAGCAAATGCGCACTTAGCAATTCTTCTCGCGCTGAGGGATGCGACACAATGCACGAATCACCTGATCAAGCTAAATTCGGAACATGGCGTCTAGCGTGGTCACAACTAACCCGGTACAAACAGTCAGGCCAACTGTCTGTGGCTACGGAGCATTGCGCCGAGTGTCTCTGCCGAGACAGCCTCGCTGAGGAAATTGCCCTGGATCTCGTCGCACCGATTGTCGCGAAGGAACGCGAGTTGATCACCTTCTTCCACACCTTCCGCAATGACCCTGAGATTCAAATTATGGCCCATGGTAATGATGGCGGCCGAGATCGCCGCGCCGCTGGTGTCCCGCGGAATGTCCTTGACGAAGGAACGGTCGATCTTCAGCGCATCGACGGGCAACTCCTTGAGAGCGCTCAGACAGGAGTAGCCAGTCCCAAAATCGTCGATCGCCAGCGTGACTCCGATGCCCTTGAGCGCGGTCAGAACATCGATGCTCTTCTGTTGGGTCTGCAGGGCCTTCTCCGTGATTTCGAGCTCAAGTTGTTCCGGCCGCAGACCGGAATCGGCCAAGGCCGACTGGACCTGTGCGACGAGCAGGGGATCATGCAGCAGGGTACGCGCCGCAAGGTTCACTGAAACGCGCATGGTCGGCGAAGCCGTTGCCCGCCATCCCACGCATTGGGTACACGCTTGCCGCAGGACCCAGTTGGTGATGGGATCGATCAGTCCCGTGTCCTCAGCGGCAGCGAGAAACCGATCCGGTGCAAGCAGTCCCAGCTCGGGATGTTGCCAGCGCAGCAGCGCTTCCGCGCCCACGATCTGTCCACCGTCGAGCGCAACCTGCGGCTGGTAATGCAGAATGAACTCATTGCGATCCAGTGCCTGGCGGAGGTCGCGTTCCAGAGCCAGCAGATCCAGCGTTCGGGTCGTGAGTGCAGCACTGTAAAATTGGTATTGTCCACGGCCGCGTTGTTTTGCCAGGTAGAGCGCGCTATCGGCGGCCTTGCACAGGTCCCGACTGTTCTGCGCGTCATCAGGGTATATGCCGATCCCGATGCTGGCGCCGGGAAAGATCTCGCGACCTTCCACCGTGGTCGGCAGGGAAGCAGTCCGTAGCAGTTGGTCCGCCACGAGCGCGGCGTCCTCGGAGCGCGAAATTTCGTCCAAAATGAGGGTGAATTCATCGCCCCCCAATCGGGCCACCGTGTCTTCGGCGCGGATGCAGCCCTGCAGACGCTGAGCAATTGTCTGCAACAGCAGGTCGCCTGCCTTGTGACCCAAGGTATCGTTGACCACCTTGAACCGGTCAAGATCGATAAACATCAATGCCAGCTTGTGTTCATGGCGCTTGGCTCTCTGCAGAGCACTTTCCAGACGGGCGTCGAACAACAACCTATTGGGAACACCTGTCAGGGGGTCATGGTGCGCCAGATGCTGGAGACGTTCTTCCGCCTGCTTGATGGGACTGATATCGGAAAAGACCGATACGTAGTTGATCCGCTGGCCGTTGGCATTCCGAACCGCAGTGATACTTTCCCAGACCGGGTGAATCTGTCCATCCTTGTGGCGAATCCACTTCTCGCCCTGCCAGTGGCCCTCGTCGCCCAGAGACTTCCAAAGCGCCCGATCGAAATTCTCATCGTGCCGATCGGACTGGAGCATTCGCGGATTCTGGCCCATCACGTTCTCGGGGAGGTACCCCGTGATTTTCGTGAATGCCGGATTCACGGCGACGATGTTGAAGTCGGCATCAGCCACGATGATGCCCTGATCCGTATTGTCAAACACCACAGCGGCTTGTTGCAGGGCTTCCGCCGTGCGTTTGCTCTCGGTGATGTCCTGTAGGATGCCGATCGCGCGCAGCGCTCGACCGTCGGCCGAAAAAATGACCTCGCCTCGAGAGTGCAGCACACGTTGTTCCTGGTCCGGCCGTATGATGCGAAATTCGAACTCCGGCATTTCTCCGGTTGCAAGCGCGCGTTGTAGCCGTTCCCTGATTGGGGCCCGGTCGTCGCGGTGGATCGATTGCAAAGTGCGTTCGTAGTGAGGTTTGAACGCTTGGGGTTCGAAGCCGAATATCCGGAACATTTCGTCCGACCAGACTTGCTCACCCGTCTCCAGATTCCACTCCCAACTGCCGATATGCGCCATCGCCTGGGCGTGCGCCAACCTCGCTTCACTCTCCACCAGCGATGTGTTGACCTGTGCCAATTCCGCTGTCCGGACGAGGACTCTTTGCTCCAGTTCCTCGTGGGCCCGGCGCAATGCGTCCTCGGCTTGCTTGCGCTTGGTGATATCGACTATTGCCGTCCGACAGAAACCGCTGCCGTCCGCAGAACCCACGGCTATGCTTTCCAGAACCACGTCCAGTGGGTTGCCTTCGCGGGGCTGGATCCTGAGTTGCGTGGCGGACTTGCCAGACTCTCGGAAAACGCTTTTCAAATGCTCGAAAAGGCGCGGCAATTCAATGGGGGGAAGAAATGCCGATAGGGGCATCCCGATGATCCGCGCGCGCTCTCTACCCAGTATGGTGGCGCCGGTCAGGTTAATCTCTACGATCTTCCCGGTGCGCTCCAGGGTGATATAACCGACCGGGGCGAAATCGTAGAGGTCGGCGTAACGGTCGCGGGCCTGTTCCAGCTCGCGCTGCGCTTCGCGCAGCTCCCGGTTCTGCAGCTCCAACTCAATCCGGTGGACCTGCAGGTCCAGGAGCAGGCGTCGGATCTCGTCGCTATCCGGCTGGCCCTCAAGGCGCGTCTGCAGGGCCTCCAGTCGGTACTCCAATTGGGATTTGCTAAATTTGCCGAAGTTCGCCACGCTGTCCCCCTCCCTTGCCGCAAACACCGTGGTTACCGGGGAGCGCGATCGTATCGATCTGTTTCTTTATGGATACAACAAAGGCGGCCGTGAGGTGTCGTGTTCGGGCAGTAGCCCGATGCCGAGCGCAGCGGCCCCCATTGGCGAAGGCAACCCCCTCAGCGAAGCGGGGCGGGCCCACACGCCCGGCGACCCAGTCCGGTGACTCCGTGGGGAAAGGCCTTGGGAGTTCCGGGAAGCGCATCGGTTTGGGTGCTATCCGGCGGCCGCATATAATCAACCTAACAGATTGATTTTCGGCGGGCAACAGTGCGTGCCTGTCGGCCTTGAGGCGGGACCGTGTCAGAGGCGACTGCCGCGCCAGAAAAAGGCCAGCGCCAACAATGCCGTGCGGTCGGAGCAGCTGGCATCGAGGACAGAGATGGCCAAGAACCCCAATCGAAACAACAGGTCAGCCGGGAAAGGCGGTGCCGGGCGAACGCCGCGCAAGCGCGCTGCGTCCCCCCACGCGAAGACGAACGATGCTCAGGGGCCGGAGCCCTCCGGCAATGGCATATTCCCCATCGTCGGCGTCGGTGCGTCCGCGGGCGGTCTGGAAGCGTTTACTCAACTGCTCCACGCACTGCCGACTGACACCGGCATGGCCTTTGTGCTGGTTCAGCATTTGCACCCGGATTTTCAGAGTGCGCTGACCGAGATCCTTTCCCGCGAAACCTCTATGCCCGTCAGCGAGATCCAGGATCGCACGCAGGTGGCGCCGAACCATGTGTACGTGATTCCTCCCAGCGCCGATCTTCAGCTCATGCACGGCAAGCTGCACTTGCTCCCCCGCAAAGTCCATGAACTGACCATGCCCATCGACCAGTTCTTTCGGTCGCTGGCGGCAGACCAGGGTGGGCGGGCAGTCGGCGTGATCCTGTCGGGCACTGCGTCCGACGGGGTGCTCGGACTCAAGGCCGTCAAGGCTGAAGGCGGCATCACGTTCGCGCAGGACGAAGCGACGGCCAAGTATGACGGAATGCCGCATAGCGCCATCGCGGCGGGCGTCGTGGATTTCGTGCTGCCTCCGGACAAGATCGCCCAGGAACTGGCGCAGCTCGCGAGACACCCCTACGTGTCCCGTACAACCGCGGACACGGCCGCAGTGGAGCCGCCGCTGGCCGGCGACACGCTGGAAAAGATCTTCCTGCTGCTGCGTACCCATACCGGCCACGACTTCACGTATTACAAGCACAGTACGATCCAGCGCCGCATTGCCCGGCGCATGCTGTTGCACAAGCTCGCCAACCAGCAGGACTATGTGCGCTACCTTCAGGAGAACCGTTCCGAAATCGACCTGTTGTTTCACGACATTCTGATCAATGTCACGAGTTTCTTCCGCGACCCGGAAGCCTTCGAAGCGTTGGCCGAAAAAACTTTCCCGGGGATCGCCAAGCGCCCGGCGGGGACCCCGATTCGCGTCTGGGTACCGGGTTGTTCGACTGGCGAAGAGGCGTATTCCATCGCCATCGCGCTTATCGAGCACCTTGGAGAAAGGGCGGCCGTGTTCCCGATTCAGATCTTCGCGACCGATATCGATGAACTGGCCATCGAGAGGGCGCGCAACGGCATCTATCCGGAAGACATCATTCAGGACGTCGGTCCCGCGCGTCTCGGGCACTTCTTCTCGAAGGTGGAAGGCGGTTACCAGATCAGCAAAACCGTTCGCGACATGTGCGTCTTTGCCGTTCAGGACATTATCAAGGATCCGCCGTTCTCCCGGATCGATTTGATAAGCTGTCGCAATCTATTGATTTATCTTGGATCCATGCTGCAGAAGAAGGTCCTGACGATCTTTCATTACGCCCTTAATCCGCAGGGCTATCTGTTCCTGGGAACCGCCGAAAGCGTCGGGGGACTGGCCGAGCTGTTCGTTGCGGCGGACGCGAAGGAGAAGGTGTATGCGAAGAAGGCGGTAGCCACTCCCCATGCGCCGTTCGGAATTTCGCCCCAAATGCCAGCGGCCCGACTGGACCAGCCGGCGGTTGGTAGACAGGTTGGCACCGGATTCGATATCGAAAGGGAAGCCGACCGCCTGCTGATGAGCCAGTACGCACCATCCGCTGTGGTCATCAACGAGCACAGGGATATTCTCCATTTCCATGGCAGGACGGGACGCTATCTGGAGCCGTCTCCCGGTCAGGCAAGCCTCAACTTGATGAAGATGGCCCGGGACAACCTGCCGCTGGCCTTGAATGCAGCGGTCCGCGAGGCGGTCGATACCGGATCGGTGGCTCGCCGTCGGGATGTGAAGGTACGAGACGGTGGCGGCAGTTGGCGGGTGAATATCGAAGTCACCCCCATTACGGGCCCCGGCCTGGTCGAGCGGTACTTCCTGGTAGTCTTTCAGGATGTCCCGCCCCCCGAAGAGCTCGCGAAGGAGGAAGAGGGTGCTGAGAAGCCCACCGACAGTGAAGTGAAGCGCCTGGAAGCGGAGTTGGCCGCCAACAGGGAGTACCTGCAGTCGGTTATCGAGCAACAGGAGACCAGCAACGAGGAGCTGCGCTCAGCCAACGAAGAGATCCAATCCAGCAATGAGGAACTGCAAAGCATCAACGAGGAATTGGAAACCGCCAAGGAAGAACTGCAGTCCACCAACGAAGAACTGTCCACGGTAAACGACGAACTGAGCAGTCGGGCCCAGGAGCTGGAACAGGCCAACAGCGACCTCGGCAACTTGATCTCCAGCATGGGTATCCCGATTGTGATTGTCGGGTCCGAGATGCATATCCGGCGCTTCACACCACAGGCGGAAAAGCTTCTGAATCTGATATCGACCGACGTCGGGCGACCGATATCCGATATCAGGCCCAATGTGGTAATACCGGCCTTCGAGACGAAGATCACGGAAGTCATCGAAAAAGCCGAGCCGGTGCAATACGACGTACCGGACGCCTCCGGCCACTGGTACTCGCTCTGGATTCATCCCTATAAGACATTGAACAATGAGATCAATGGGGCGGTCATTGCCTTTATCGATATCGACCGACTCAAACGCAGCCTGGAGGCAACCAGGCAAGCCCGTGAATATTCAGAAGCTATCATAGCCGCGATACGCAATCCGCTGCTGGTTCTGGACAGAAACCTGGGCGTTGTTTCGGTCAGCAATTCCTACAAGGAAGTGTTCCAGGTCGATGAAAAGGAAACCCTTGGCAACCTGGTTTACCGGCTCGGCAACAGTCAGTGGGCCATTCCGCAGTTGCGGGCCAGACTTGAGGAGGCTGTCGAGACGGGTACCGAATTCAAAGACTTCATCGTCACCCATGATTTTCCCAAGATCGGCGAGAAGACCATGAGCGTCAGTGGGCGGCGGATTCCTACAGGGGTTATGGATGAGCCCATGGTGCTGATGCAGATCGAAGATCGGACCGAGAACGCGACTGCCCATATCGAACCGTCGACTCGCGATGAGTGAAGAACGGCAGACCCAATCGGAGATCTCTCGACTGCCGCGGGAGTTTGTCGACTGGTGGACCAAGCCGTTTGCAGCGTTCTTGCGCATCGAGGCGGCGGGCGGCGCCATACTTCTCTTGTCCACCGTCGTTGCCCTCGTGCTAGCCAACTCACCATGGGCTCATCCGTTTTTGGGCGTTTGGGAGACGCCCATCGGGCTTCATATCGGTTCGTGGGAATTCGTCCGTTCGTTGAGAGAGTGGATCAACGACGGGCTGATGACGTTGTTTTTCTTCCTGGTCGCCTTGGAACTCAAACGAGAACTGGTCCTGGGCGAGTTGAACAACCCCCGCATGGCGGCGCTTTCCATTGCAGCGGCGCTGGGCGGTATGGTGGTGCCCGCAGCACTCTATCTGCTGCTGCAGTGGGGCCATCCCGGCGCGGGAGGTTGGGGCACGGTCATGGCAACCGACACTGCCTTCGTCATAGGGGGCCTGGCGCTCCTGGGCTCGCGCATCCCGCAAAGCCTGCGAGTCTTTATGCTGTCGTTGGCGATCGTCGACGACATCGGCGCCATTCTTGTCGTGGCCATCGGCTACAGCAGCCACATTGCCTGGGGTGCGCTCGCCTGGGGTGCCTTTGGCGTTGCGGCTGTGCCCGCATTGACGCTGGCGGGCGTCAGAAACACGGCGATATATCTTCTGGTGGGTGTCTTCATCTGGTTTGCAGTGGATGCCTCCGGGATCCACGCCACAATCACCGGCGTGATACTCGGATTGCTGACCCCGGCACGCAGATGGGTCAGCGACGAACGCTTGTATGCCATCTTAGGCAAGGTCGTCGCGCATCCGTCCAGTCATGAGGGCAGCGGTGACACCAAGGATCGGGAGTCGTTGCACGTGGCAGAAGTCGCCGCTCGGGAAACGCTGTCACCGGTTGAGCGGCTGGAGATGATGCTGCACCCATGGGTGGGATTCGTGATCATGCCGCTGTTTGCACTGGCCAACGCCGGGGTGCCGCTGTCGACGGGCGATCTGCGCAACCCCGTCATGGTAGCTGTGTTCGTCGGATTCGCGCTCGGCAAACCCATCGGCGTGCTGTCTTTCAGCTGGCTGGCGGTGCGCTCCGGCATCGCGCGACGCCCGCCGGACTTGGGTTGGGGGCTGCTGGTGGGTGGCAGCCTGCTCGCCGGGATCGGCTTTACGATGGCTCTGTTCATCGCCAACCTGGCGTTCAGTCCCAGCCTCATCGATGCCGCCAAACTGGGCATCCTGTCGGCGTCGGTGTTTTCCGCGGTCGCGGGTCTCGCGCTGCTGCGGTGGCTGGCGGCGC
>CAZNBB010000129.1:0-1623 GCA_964571225.1 uncultured Gammaproteobacteria bacterium | reverse complement strand
TGGGTCGTATCGGTGGCACACGACGGTATGGCGGCCCGATCCTCGCCGATGCTCTTGGTATGACTTATGCCTTCCTATCATGACCTGCGCCAGAACCGCCTTCTCGCCGCCCTGGAACCGGACGAACTCGCGCGCCTGATCCCGCATCTGGAATGGGTTCCGATGACACTTGGGTACGTGCTTTACGAATCCGGCGTTCAGATGGGGCATGTCTACTTCCCCACCGATTCCATCGTGTCCCTGCTCTCCGTCACGAGAAACGGCGCTTCGGCTGAAACCGCCGTGGTCGGCCATGAGGGCATTATCGGTATTTCACTGTTCATGGGCGGCGAAACCACCCCCAGCCGGGCCGTCGTGCAGAGCGCCGGCCATGCCTACCGACTGACGGGGCAACGGCTGAAACAGGAGTTCAATCGATCCGGCAACCTCCAACACCTGCTGCTGCGCTACACCCAGGCGCTGCTGACGCAAATGGCACAGACGGCGGTGTGTAATCGACACCATTCGCTGGATCAGCAACTGTGCCGCTGGCTGCTGTTGAGTATCGACCGGCTTCCGTCCAACGAGCTGTTCATGACCCAGGAGCTGATCGCCAACATGCTGGGCGTGCGCCGTGAGGGCGTGACGGAGGCGGCCGGCAGGCTGCAACAGGCCGGGTTGATCGCATACCACCGGGGCCACATCACCGTGCTCGACCGCCCGGGCCTGGAGGCGCGGACCTGCGAATGCTACGCCGTGGTCAAGAAGGAGTATGACCGCTTGCTTCCGAGGCAGCTCGCGCCGTAATCGTAATGCGCTGATACGGCCCCGAACGCTCGGGCGGTGATCGCGCCCCGTTCGCCCGGTCCATGGCGCGTGTATGTTGCGGGACAGGCCCCGTGGACCCGATAAGCGTCCGGCTCGCTGGGAACAGCATTGCTGAGTGCTCGAGGCGGCAGGAAGTGCGGGACGTCGGCTCCGGCGACGTCCTGCCTTGTTCGAAACAGCCCCACCAGTGTCCGACGGTAGGTCGCCTGTTCGGCGGCGTAACAACCGCACGAAGCCGCCTTCAGTCCGCTGCGGTCGACCATTGTGATATCCCCGCGGCCATAGCGGATCAGATTGCCATCTTGCAGCGCACCGGCCGCCCTGGTGATGCCGACTCGGTTGTCGCCCACTGAAGTCACCGGCGACGCGTGCGTCCCACGATCAGCGTGACTACAAACAGCAGCACAAAAATCACGAAGAGGATCTTGGCGATCCCGGCCGCGCCCGCTGCGATGCCGGTAAAGCCGAGCAGCGCAGCGATCACCGCGATGATGAGAAATACGATGGCATAATTGAGCACTTTCATTACCCTCCCTGACGATCGGCCGACCGGGCCTCGCCCCGTGTGAAGCCCGGCCCGCCTTTACTTGAGCTGCATGTCGTTTTTCACCGCCGTCACCCCCTTGACGCCGCGTGCCACCTCCACCGCCTTGTTGATGTCGGCCTGAGAGCTGACGAAGCCGCTCAGCTGCACCACGCCTTTGTAGGTTTCGACGTTGATCTCCATGGACTTCAGACCGGGCTCGTTGAAAATGGCCGCCTTCACCTTGGCGGTAATGACGGAGTCGTCGATATAGCCCCCTGTTCCCTCCTGTG
>CAZNBB010000128.1:0-9445 GCA_964571225.1 uncultured Gammaproteobacteria bacterium | reverse complement strand
GGCTAGCGTGGGGTACATGCACGTCACCCGCAAGAAATCCTGGAATCCCTTCTAGGGCCTGTTAGGAAGGAGAGGGATCGTCGCTGTTGGGGCTGAGAAGCCGCTACTCAAGGCGCGAGGCGTGAGGTTTGGTTATTCGGAATGAGCGGCGGGCGACGCCCGGTGGCGGTTTTTCAACCCGGTCCCGCGGCGTTGTTGCCCGCTTACGCAGGGGGGCTACACCGCACCCTCGGCGCCTTGCATGACGAACAATGGGGTCCCGGGCGGCGGCGACCCCAACCGTATACCCAGGCCAAGGTGGGGCCGCCCGGCAACCTATGCGGGCACAGTAGGGTGCTGCTGAAAAAAGAGCTCGTAAGAACAAAGTGTTAAGGGGGTGTAGTGAGCGCCTGGGTTCGCCGGGGCGGCTTTAATATGCAAATTCGGGCTAAAGGGGACCTCGTGGCGCGCCGATTAAGCCGTGCAGGGTGAAATGATTTCACGCCTGATCGATACGCCTGGGACATAAGAACACGAATACATGATAAGACCGCGTCTCGCCAAGCTGCTCACGCAACCCATCAACCGCCTGCTTGTAGCCAGTTTTCTGCTGGTCGCGGCGGTGCCGGTGGCCGTGCTGAGCGTGACGGTCTACCACGCCGCGTGGCAGGACGCCTGGCGGGAAATCCGTGAGAAGCACCAGCTGCTGGCGCAGAATCTAACCGCGCCGATTTCCATCTATGTCAACGATCACCGCGCCGATCTGTCCCTGTTGGCGTCCGAGTTGAAACATATCAGAGACGCCCGGGTTCCCCGCCGGGACGAGTTTCAGCTGCTGAAGCAGGCGCTGATGGAACTGCCGGGGTTTCGGTCCCTGACGGTGGTGGACGCATCCGGTACGGTGCGCGTGACGACCGATCAGCATCCGGCCCATGCTCTCGCCCCCGGCGCGTTTGCCCATGAGCAGTGCTTCGTCAAGACCCGTACCGACGGCAAGGACTGTGTGTCCGGCATCGAGCGCAGTCCCCTCAGCGGCAAACCCACGTTGATACTGTCCCGGCCTTTGAAGCTGCAGGCCGGCAGCGGCGCCGTGCTGATCGGTGAGTTGCGGGTATCGGTCATCGAGAAGCTCAGGGAAAATATTCATTTCGGCAAGCGAGGCCATTCGGCCATCGTGGATCAGTACGGGCGCATCATCGCCCATCCCAACCCGGCGTGGATGGCGGAGATGAAGAACGTCTCCTCCTGGCCGGTGGTGCAGAAGATGATGGCGGGCAAGACGGGGGTCACCCAGTTCTACTCGCCGTTCGTCGGCCAGGAGATGGTGGCGGGCTACGCTTCGGTGCCGGGAATCGGCTGGGGCGTGATGGTACCCCAGCCCAAGTCCGAGGTGGCACGCCACGTCTCGGCGCTGGTGGACGACCAGTTCCTCTGGGCCCTGGGTGGCTTGGGTCTTGCGGTGCTCCTGGGCATGGCCCTGGCGCGCTGGATCACCCGCCCGTTGAACCATCTGGCCGACGGGGCCACCGATCTGGTCAGACGCGGGTTCGAGGGGCGTCTGCCGCCGCTGTCGGATCTGGCGCCCAAGGAAATCGGCCAGCTGAGCCGGGCCATCACCACTCTGATCAATGGCCTGCAGGACTCCCGTGAACGTCATGACGATCTCAACCGATCCCTGCAGGTACGGGTCGACGAAGCCACCCGTGAGTTGCGCGACGCCAATATCCAGCTCGAGGAGCTGTGCCGTATCGACCATCTGACCGCGTTGGCCAACCGGCGCTTCTTCGAGCACAGCCTGACCGTCAGCGTGGGCCGGCGCAGCGACGACCAGCAGCCCCTGTGCCTGATGCTGATCGATGTGGATCATTTCAAACGCATCAACGACACCCACGGCCATGCGGCGGGCGATGCCGTGCTCATGCAGCTCGCGGCCTTGCTGAACCGCAACATGCGCCACGGGGACCTGGCGGCCCGTTACGGCGGCGACGAGTTCGTGGTGAAAATGAGCTGCGACGAGCCCACCGGGCGTCAGCGGGCTCAGGAGCTGCTGGAGGCCATCAGGGATTACGACTTCCTATGGGAAGGGGATATTATCCACGTCACGGTCAGCATCGGCGTGCTGTTCCGCAGTCCCGGACAGAAGGTGGATATCAGCAAGCTGCTGCAGAACACCGATTCGGCCATGTACCGGGCCAAGGAGGAGGGCCGCGGTACGGTGGTGGAGGCGAAGGCGGCTTCCTGACAGATGGACCGTAGGTCCGTTTTACCCCGATGAGGGCGGCCCCGCGGCCGCCCTTTCCATTTGTGCCGGCCGCATCGGATTTGTGCAACGCCTGCCGGTTAGCGGTCTTCGGTCGGGTCGTCTATGTTTAATAGGGCCGATGACAGGACCGAAGGAGCAGGCAATGGACATGGTTGACGTGGCGTTTCAGTTCGGTGACAGCCTTGACGAGGGACGTCGGCAGCAGATCGAAGCGTCCCTCAGGGAGTTGGAGGGGGTTATCAGCGTGCATCTCCATCACGCAGCCCATCCTGCGATGCTGGTGCAGATCAATCCGGAGCGGGTCCGGTCGGAAGGTATTCTGAGTCAGCTCCAGGCCCAGGGGCTGGACGCCCGGATGACCGTGCCCGACCGGCTGTCGGCCATCGGCGCCCACTGACCTGGCGCTGCGGCCTAGACGTCCTGCGCGGCACGTTGACCGAGCAGGGCGTTGATATGGGCGGCCGTTGAGCGGGCCAGGGCCGGCAGTACGTAGCCGCCTTCCAGGATCGAAACAATGCGCCCGTCGGCGTGGCGGTCGGCGATCTCCTTTATCTGCCCGGTGACCCAGCTGTAGTCCCGTTCGTTGAGCAGCGTATCGGAGAAATCGTCCTCGTGGTGGCCGTCGAAGCCCGCCGATATCAGTACCAGCTGGGGCCGGAAGGCATCCAGGCGGGGCAGCCAGATCCCTTGGGCGGCGGCGCGGAACTCCGTTCCGCCGGCACCGGGCGCCAGCGCGGCGTGCACGATGTGGTCGTTTTCGGGACCCGTTTGATCGAACGGATACAACGGGTGCTGGAAGCTCGAGCACACCATGACCCGCGGTTCGGTCTCGAAGATCGCCTCGGTGCCGTTGCCGTAGTGAATGTCGAAGTCCACGATGGCGACCCGCTGTAGTCCGTGTTGGACCAGGGCGTGGGCGGCCGCCACGGCGACGTTGTTGAATATGCAGAATCCCATGGCCCGGTCGCGGGTCGCGTGGTGCCCCGGTGGGCGGACGTTGCAGAACGCCGCGCCCACCTCTGCGGCCATGACCAGGTCCACGGCCCCGACGCCGGCGCCGGCGGCCCGTCTGGCCGCCGCCAGGCTGTGCGGGCCCATGACCGTATCCCCATCCAGTTGCAAATAGCCCTCGGTCGGCGCGGACGCGAAAACCCTCTCCACGTAGTCCGCCGTATGGACCCGCAGCAGCTGCTCGCGGGTGACGAGGGGCGCTTCGACATGGCGCAGCACGAATTCCAGCCCCGAGGCCACCAGTTGATCCTCGATGGCGGCCAGGCGTGCCGGGCACTCGGGGTGTCCGGCGCCCGGGTCGTGGCGTCGGCAGTCGGGATGGGAAAGCAGGGCGATAGCCATGGGCGTAACGGCGTGGATCCGACGATCAGTTTACCGCACGGCTGCCCGGACGGCATCTGAAGGATGGTGTCATGGGAAATGTCCGGTGGGCGGGCTACCCTAACCGGGGACGACGTTGTAGCCGGCCCCTTCAGTGTTCGCAGCCGCAGGCTTGGAAAAAGGGACGACCATGGGACCCCACTATCTGGACCGTTTCTTCACCCCCCGTTCCATCGCGGTGATCGGTGCCAGCGACCGCGCCGACTCGGTGGGGATGCGGGTGTTTCGGAATCTGCTGGATGCCGGCTTCGGGGGCGCGCTGTACGCGGTCAATCCCAATCATGAACAGGTGCAGGGCCACCCCAGTTACAAAACCGTGGAGGCCATCGGCAAGCCGGTGGATCTGGCGGTGATCGCCACGCCGGCCGCCACCGTGCCGGACCTGATCGCTCAGTGCGGCGAGCAGAGAGTGCGTGCAGCCGTGGTGATCTCGGCGGGCTTCGCGGAGAGCGACGCCGCCGGCGCGCGCCTGCAGCAGGCCGCCCTGGACAATGCGCGTCACTACGGGGTTCGCATCATCGGCCCCAACTGCCTGGGGGTCATGCGCCCGCAGTCCGGGTTGAATGCCACCTTCAGCAACAACACCGCCAAGCCCGGCGCGTTGGCGCTGGTATCCCAATCCGGCGCCCTTTGTACCGCCATCCTGGACTGGGCCTTGGCGCGGGACGTGGGTTTCTCGGCCATGGTGTCCCTGGGCGACGCCGCGGACGTGGATTTCGGGGACGTGCTGGATTATCTGGCGCTGGATGCAGAGACCGGCGCGATCCTGTTGTACATCGAAGGGGTGCGTGACGCCCGCGCCTTCATGAGCGGGCTGCGCTCGGCGGCCCGCATGAAACCGGTGATCGTCGTCAAGGCGGGCCGGCACAGCGCCGGTTCCCGTGCCGCCACCTCCCACACCGGCGCCATGGTGGGCGCCGACGATGTGTTCGAAGCGGCGCTGCAGCGCGCCGGCGTGGTCCGCGCCATGACCATCGAACAGCTGTTCTCCGCGGCGGAGATCCTGTCCACGCGGCACCGTCTGCAGGACAACCGGCTGGCGATCGTCACCAACGGGGGCGGTCCGGGCGTGATGGCTGCCGACCGGGCCGCGGAGCTGGATGTGGTACTGGCCGAGCTGGGCGACGTGACCGTGCAGAAGCTCAACGACCTGCTGCCGGCCCACTGGTCCCACGGCAACCCGGTGGACATCCTGGGGGACGCGACGCCGGAGCGCTACGGGGCGGCCGTCGCCGCCTGCTTGGAAGACGACGGGGTGGACGGCGTGCTGGTCATGCTCACCCCCCAGACCATGACCCGTCCCACGGATGCCGCCCGCGAGATCGTCGAGATGCAGCATGACAGCCGCAAGCCGATCCTCACCTGCTGGATGGGACGGACCCAGGTGCAGGAGGCGCGTGCATTGTTCACGGAGCACCATGTGCCGACGCTGAGGACGCCGGAAGCGGCCGTGGAAGCGTTTTCCTACCTGGCCAGCTACCAGCGCAACCAGGCGCTGCTGATGCAGGTGCCGGGCCCGCTGGCGCCCTACCGCAGCGAGCCGGACATCGAGGGGGCCCGGTTGATCATGGAGGAAGCCCTCGGCGAAGGCCGCCATGCCCTCACCACCCTGGAGTCGAAGGCCGTGTTGACCGCGTTCGGCATCCCGGTGCAGCACGCCATGGAAGCCCATACCGCCGCCGAGGCCCTGGTGGCCGCCGAGTCCCTGGGCTTCCCCCTGGCCATGAAGATCAACTCGCCGGACATCACCCACAAGTCGGACGTGGGGGGTGTGCGCCTGAACGTCAGCAATGCCCAGGCGGTGCGCCACACCTTCACCGAGCTGGTGGACGAGGCGCGCCGCCAGCGGCCCCAGGCCCATATTCTCGGTGTCACCCTGGAACGGATGAGCGAACGGCCCCACGGCCGCGAGCTGCTGGTGGGGGTGATACGCGATCCGGTGTTCGGGCCGGTGATCAGCTTCGGCGCCGGCGGCACGGCGGTGGAAGTGATGCGCGACCGGGCAGTGGCGCTGCCGCCGCTCAACCGCTTCATCGCCCGCCGTCTCATTGCCGGTACCCGGGTCAGCCGGTTGCTGGGGGAGTTTCGCAACCTGCCGGCAGTGGACCAGACGGCGCTGGAGGACCTGTTGGTGCGCGTTTCCGAGATGGTGTGCGAGCTGCCCCATATCTGCGAAATGGACATCAATCCGTTGATCGTCGATGAGCACGGCGCCGTCGCCGTGGACGCCCGCCTGGTGGTGGAGTTGCCCCCGCCGGCCCTGGACCGCTACGGCCATATGGCCATCCATCCCTATCCGGCCCACCTGGTTTCCCATCTGCAGCTGGCCGACGGCAGCGATCTCACCATCCGACCCATTCGACCCGAGGATGCGGAAATCGAACAGCGCTTCGTGCGCGAGCTCTCGCCCCAGGCCAAATACTTCCGGTTCATGCAGAGCCTGCAGGAATTGACCCGGCCCATGCTGGTGCGTCTGACCCAGATCGACTACGACCGGGAACTGGCCATGATTGCCGTCGTCTCCCAGCAGGGCGCGGAAGCGGAGATCGGGGTGGCGCGCTACGCCATCAATCCCGACGGGACGAGCTGCGAGTTCGCCCTGGTGGTCGCCGACGCCTGGCAGCGCAAGGGTATCGGCTCGCGCCTCATGCACAGCCTCATGGATGCCGCCCGCGCCAAGGGCATCGAGATCATGGAAGGCGAAGTGCTGGCCAACAACGCCGAGATGCTGGAGCTGGCCCGCAAGCTGGGTTTCAGCGTCCACACCAGCGCCGACGACGTCAACGTGAAGGCCGTGCGCCGGCGGATCTAGCAGGAAAAACAGGGGTCGGACTGACTTCCTATCTCTTCTGGTCGAGCAACTTGCGCAGCGCGCTAAGAGAACGGGTGTTGAGCACGTCGCCCTTTTCCAGCCAGCCGCGGCGGGCCTGGCCGATGCCGAACCGCAGCAGGTCGAAGTTGGCGGTGGAGTGGGCGTCCGAATCGATGCTCACCAGTACCCCGTTGTCCTTGGCCATCTTGCAGTAGATATCCTGCAGGTCCAGACGTTCGGGATGGGCATTGAGCTCCAGAAAGCAGCCGGCGTCCCGGGCACCGCGGACGATGCGCGGCATATCCACGTCGTAGGCTTCGCGCTCGCCGATCAGCCGGCCGCTGGGATGGGCCAGGATGGTGAAGTGGGGATTGTCCATGGCGCGCAGGATACGCCGGGTCTGCTTGTCCCGGGAAAGGCCGAACTTGCTGTGCACAGCGGCCACCACCACATCCAGGCGTGCCAGCACCTTGTCGGGCAGATCCAGGCTGCCGTCTTCCAGGATGTCCACCTCGATGCCCTTGAGCAGGACGATGCCGGAGAGCTTCTCGTTCAGGCGGTCGATGGCATGGATCTGGGCGGACAGGCGCTTGGGGTCCAGTCCCTTCGCGACCGTCAGGTGCCGGGAGTGATCGGTGATCGCCAGATAGGCCATGCCGCGGTCCTTGGCCGCCCGGGCCATGTCCTCCAGGCCGTCGTGTCCGTCGGTGGCATCGGTATGGGCGTGCAGGTCGCCCCGCAGGTCGTCCAGCGTCACCAGCCGCGGCAGCCTGCCCGCCTTGGCCGCATCGATTTCACCGCGGTTTTCCCGCAGCTCGGGCTCGATGAACGGCAGTCCCACCGCCTTGAACACCGATTTCTCCGAATCGCCGGCGACCCGGTCGTCGCCCTTGAAGACGCCGTACTCGTTGATCTTCAGGCCCCGCTGCTGGCCCATGCGCCGAATGGCGATGTTGTGGGCCTGGCTGCCGGTGAAGTAGTGCAGTGCGGCGCCGAAACTGGCCTTGGGTACCACCCTGAGGTCCACCTGCAGTCCGTTGCGCAGGATCACCGTGCAGCGCGTGCTGCCCTTGGACACCACTTCCCGCACGTCGTCGTAGGCCACGAAGCGTTCGGCTACCGCCTTGCCGGAACGGGCGGTGACCAGGATGTCCAGGTCGCCGACGGTTTCCTTGCGGCGCCGGAAGCTGCCGGCCACCACCACGTTGCCGACGCCCTTGAAATCTTTGAGATACGCGACCAGAGGTTCCGCATACTGGGCGGCGAGCGCCAGTTTGAACCGCTTTTCCTGCGCGCCGCCTTCGCCTTGCAGCGCTTCGCGAATGCGCTGCTCGGTTTTGACGCCGAAGCCGGGCAGGGTGCGGACGCGTTGCTGCTCGACCGCCTTGCGCAGTTGGGCCGCGCTCTTGATGTTCAGGTCGTGGTAAAGGGCGTGCACCCGCTTGGGGCCCAGGCCGGGGATCTTCATCAGCTCGGCGAGGGCGGCGGGTGTTTCGCGATGCAGTCGATCGAGTGCGGCGGCGTGTCCGGTACGGACGATCTCGGCGATCTTGGCGGCCAGATCCTTGCCGATCCCCGGCAGTCGCGTCAGGTCCTCGCCCTGTTCCAGCAGTGCGCTGACTTCCCGTCCGAGGTTGCGAATCGATTGGGCGGCGGTACGGTAGGCACGTACCCGGAACGGGTTCTCGTTCTCGATTTCCAGCAGATCCGCCATTTCATCGAAGATGGCGGCGACATCGCCATTGTGCACCGGCATGGTTGCGTCCGTCCTGAGCGCCGTATGGCGGGCCCATGCCTGATGGTTTAGCAGGCACGGCCTCCCACGTCCACGGCCCTCAGGCCGGTCACGGCGCGTCGGGTGCGATATCGCTGAAGGCGCACACCTGGTTGCGGCCCCGTTCCTTGCCCATGTACAGCGCCTGATCGGCATGGCGCAGCAGCAGCTCCAGCAGTTCGGCGCGGTTGCGGCTATCCTCTTCGGTGCCGCCGATGTGGGCGACGCCGATGGTGCCGGTGACCTGGAAACGGTGGGGGAAGGTGCCGAAGTCGCAGGCCCGTATGGAGTCGAGAATCCGCTCCGCCAGCTGCAGGGCGCCACCGCGGTCGGTGTTGGGCAGAGCCAGCACGAATTCCTCGCCGCCGAAGCGGGCGATGACGTCCCCCTCGCGGATCTGGCTCTTCAGCAATGCGGCTGTCGCTTGCAGCACCTCATCGCCCATGCTGTGGCCGTGGGTGTCGTTGATCTGTTTAAAATGGTCCAGGTCCAGCATGAGGATGCTGAACGGGCGCTGCTGACGCAGGGCATTGGCCAGCGCGGTGGATGCCTCGGGGAAGAAGAACCGGCGGTTGTGCAAACCGGTGAGCTCGTCCACCACAGACAGTTCCTGGTAGCGGTGTCGCAGCGCTTCCGCTTCGGCCAACGCGGCTTCCAGCTCCCCCGTGCGGCGCTGGATCTGTCTTTCCATTTCGTGGAAATAGCGCCAGTTCGACAGCATCTGTCCAAGGAAGCTGACGAATACCTGCAGCAGCCGCTCGTGGGAAATGTTGAAGAAGCCGCTGTCGGGCTCGACCTACACGGTGTCGATCGTGGTGGTGGGCGCATCCACCGATGGGGCCGCGCTCGGCGCCGACGTGGCCTGTCTGTCCGAGGTCCTCCTCTTCTACAAGAAGCGCCCGTTTGGCGGCCACACGCCCACCCACAAGCTGCGTTACAACAAGTATAAGGACCAAATCCTCGGGCGCTGGGCCGGGCCCCCGCTCGGCGCTCCCGAGAGCTTCATGATCTTCTCCATCGACGGTACCTGGGAATGGACCTTCACGCCGCTGTTGGGCGGCAAGAGCGAGCGGATGACCGGCGAATACCGCTTCCGCGGCAACCGGTTGCTCATGCGACGCGGCGAGACCGGACGATGGGCCGACATGGGCTTCAAATACGAGCGCATCGACGTGGACCCGGACGAAAAGGAGCTCTACAAAGTGAAGGCCAAGGGCGAAAAGAC
>CAZNBB010000127.1:0-9478 GCA_964571225.1 uncultured Gammaproteobacteria bacterium | reverse complement strand
GCGTTCAGCCGGTCCATGTACGCCTTCACCCCTTCCTCGACGGTCTTGAACGCCGCCTTGTAGCCGACGCCGCGCAGGGCGTCGATGTCCGCCTGGGTGAAGCTCTGATAGCGGCCCTTGAGGTGGTCCGGAAACGGAATGTATTCGATGTCGCCGCGGCCGTGCCAGGCGATCACCGCGTTGGCCACGTCGTTGAAGGTCTGGCTGCGGCCGGTGCCCAGGTTGAAGATGCCGGAGCGCTCGGGATGGTCCATGAACCACAGATTCACGTCCACCGCATCGCCCACGTACACGAAGTCCCGGCGCTGCTCGCCGTCGCCGTAGCCGTCGCAGCCCTCGAACAGCCTCACCTTGCCCTCGGCGAGCACCTGGTTGTTGAAGTGATAGGCCACCGAGGCCATGGTGCCCTTGTGCTGCTCGCGGGGGCCGTACACGTTGAAGTAGCGGAATCCGACCACCTGGCTGTCGGCCAGGGGCAGCACCCGGCGCACGTACTGGTCGAAAAGAAACTTGGAGTAGCCGTAGACGTTGAGGGGCTCCTCGTAGCGGCGCTCTTCCTTGAACACCGTGCCGCCGCCATACACCGACGCCGAGGATGCGTACAGGTAGGCGACGCGGTTCTCCAGGCAGTAGTGCAGCAGCTCCTTGGAGTACTCGTAGTTGTTGCGCATCATGTAGCGCCCGTCCCATTCGGTGGTGCTGGAACAGGCCCCTTCGTGGAACACCGCCTCCACGCTGCCGAAGTCCTTGCCGGCCTGCAGGCGCGCCAGGAATTCCTCCTTGTCCATGTAGTCCTGGATCTCGCAGTCGGCGAGGTTCTTGAACTTCACCCCGTTGGTGAGGTTGTCCACCACCAGGATGTCGGTGCGGTCGCGCTCGTTGAGGGCGGCGACGATGTTCGCGCCGATGAAGCCGGCGCCGCCGGTGACGATGATCATTCGGTTCTCCCAACCGGGATCAGAAGGGTCGGAGTCGCTGGGCCATGGCATCCGCAGCGGGTCGAGCGAAGCGACCGGAGGACTGTCGCGCCGGACGCTGCGATGCGATCCGGGCCGTCGCTCATGGTTCGCGCTGGTCCTTTATGCGACGGATGATTTCGGTGGTGGAAGCCCCTTCCACGTAGTCCAGCACCACCACTTCTCCGCCGCCGGCAGTAACGCAGTCGGCGCCGGCGATCTCCTCGGGCCTGTAGTCGCCGCCCTTGACCAGGGTGTCGGGACGCAGGGCGCAGATCAGCCGCTCGGGGGTGTCTTCGTCGAAGGGCACCACCCAGTCCACGCTGGACAGGGCGGCCAGCACGGTCATGCGCCGATCCACGGGATTCACGGGGCGGCCTTCGCCCTTGAGGCGGCGCACCGAGTCGTCGGTGTTGACCGCCACGATCAGGCGGTCCCCCAGCCGGCGGGCCTGCTCGAGATAGGCCACGTGTCCGGCGTGCAGGATGTCGAAGCAGCCGTTGGTCATCACGATGCGCTCGCCGTGCACGCGGGCGTCCTCCACCGCCACCTGCAGCTGCTCCTCGCCCAGCACGCCGTAGCCGGCCTCCTGGCGGCTGTACAGGGCGCGGCGCAGCTCGGGCACCGAGGCGGTGGCGGTGCCGAGCTTGCCCACCACGATGCCGGCGGCCAGGTTGGCCAGGGCGGTGGCCTCCCCCAGACCTTCGCCGGCGGCCAGGGCGGCGGCCAGCACCGCGATGACGGTGTCGCCGGCGCCGGTGACGTCGAACACTTCCCGGGCCTCGGCGGGCAGGTGCAGCTCGGGCTGGCCGGCGCGCAGCAGGGTCATGCCGTGGTCGCCGCGGGTGACCAGCAGGCCGTCCAGCCGGTGGCGGGCGATCAGCGCGAGACCGCGCTCCACCAGCTCCTGCTCGCCGGCGCAGGGGCCCACCACCGCCTCGAATTCGCTCAGGTTGGGAGTGATCAGGGTGGCGCCGGCATAGGGCTCGAAGTTCCGGCTCTTGGGATCCACCAGCACCGGCTTGCCGGCGGCGCGGGCGGCATCGATGAGCTCGCGCAGGGGCCGCAGGGTGCCCTTGCCGTAGTCGGATATCACCACCACGTCGCAGTCCGGCAGCGCTTCATGGTAGGCGGCCAGCAGAGTGGAGGGGTCGAAACTGTCGAAGCCGTCCTCGAAGTCCAGCCGGATGAGCTGCTGGTGGCGGCTGATGACCCGCAGCTTGGTGACCGTGGGCACGCCGGCCAGGCGCTGGAAGCGGCAGACGATGCCGGCCGAGCCCAGGCGCTGCTCCAGGGTGTCGGCGGCCTCGTCGTCGCCGGTCACTCCCAGCACGGTGGCCCGGGCGCCCAGGGCGGCGACGTTCAGGGCCACGTTGCCGGCCCCGCCGGGGCGCTCGTCGGAGCCCTTCACGTGCACCACCGGCACCGGCGCTTCGGGGGAGATGCGCGAGGTGCCGCCGTGCCAGTAGCGGTCCAGCATCAGATCGCCGACCACCAGCACGCGGCCTTTGTCGAAGGCGGGAATGGTGACTTTCATGCTTTCCGGCAGCCCCGGGAACGATGGGGCGCATGATAGCACAGGGCCGCGCGTCGACCGGCTCCCGGCGAGCAGGTAGAATGCCCTCACAAATCCGTTCCTTCTGATGACAGACAGCCATTTGTTCCATCCCCGCTACTGGCCCACCTGGCTGGGCCTGGGTCTGATGTGGTGCCTGGCCCAGCTGCCGTTCGCCTGGCAGCTGGCCATCGGCCGTGGCCTGGGCCTGTTGTCGGAACGCGTCTCGCCGCGCCGCAAGCGCATCGCCGCCATCAACCTGGCCCTGTGCTTTCCGGACAAGAGCGAGGCCGAGCGCCGCGCCCTGCTGCACGGGCACTTCGTATCCCTTGGCATCGGTGCCGTGGAGACCGCCATGAGCTGGTGGACGCCGGCGGCGCGCCTGCGCAAGCGCGTGCAGATCGAAGGGCTGGAACATCTGCAGCGGGCCCATGAGGCCGGCAAGGGCGTGATTCTGCTGTCCGGGCATTTCACCACCCTGGAGATCGGCGGACGACTGCTGGCCCTGCACGCGCCCTTCCACGTGCATTACCGCGAGCACAAGAACCCGGTGTTCGAGGCGGTGATGAAGCGGGCCCGGGAGGCGCGCTTCGAGAAGGCCATCCCGCGGGGCAACATGCGGGCCATGGTGCGCAGCCTCAAGGAGAACACCGCCGTGTGGTACGCGCCCGACCAGAACTACGGCGCCGAGCACTCGGTGTTCGTGCCCTTCTTCGGGGTGCCGGCGGCCACCATCACCGCCACTTCGCGGCTGGCCCGCATGACCGGCGCGGCGGTGGTGCCGTTCTTCCAGGAGCGCCTGCCCGGCACCCGTGGCTACCGCCTCACCCTGCTGCCGGCGCTGACCGATTTCCCCAGCGACGACGATGCCGCCGACGCCGCGCGGGTGAACGGCATCATCGAGGACGCCATCCGCCGCGCCCCGGAGCAGTACCTGTGGACCCATCGGCGCTTCAAGACCCGCCCGCCGGGGGCGGCGCCGGTATACGGCAACGGCGATGCCGCCGGCGCCCCGTCCACCCGTTGACCGGACAGGGTCCGCCGCCCCGCGCCATGACCGATACCCACCCCAGAGAACTGCTGGTGTACGCCAAGACCGACACCTTCGGCGACGCCCTCATCAAGCTGCCGGCCATAGGGGCGTTGCGCCGGGCGTTCCCGGACTGGCGCATCACCTGGCTGGCGGGCCGCGGCCGCAGCCTCTATGCGGGCGGGCTGAGCTACGCGGTGCAGGGCCTGCTGGACACCGTCATCGACAACGCCGGCATCGGCGACCGCTGGAGCCAACTGCTGCGGCGTCCCCTGGATGGGCGCTACTTCGACATCATCATCGACTCCCAGCGCTACCTGACCTCCACGCTCATCCTCAAACGCATCCGCCATGGCCTGTTCGTGTCCGCCGCGGCGGGCTTTCGGCTGTCGGACCGCCGCCCGCCCGCCGGCAGCCCGCGGCCCCGCCGGATGCTTGACCAGCTCATGGAGCTGGTGAGCCTGGCCGCCGGGCGCACGGTGGAGCCGGTGGACGGGGTGCGCATCCCCCCTGAGCTGTCCGCCCGGGCCGAACGGCTGTTGCCGGACGGCCCCACCTATGTGGGTCTTGCCCCCGGCGCCGGCAATCCGGTGAAGTGCTGGCCCCTGGAACGCTTCATCAGTCTGGCCCGTGCGCAGGTGCAGGCGGCGCGGGTACCGGTCTTCTTCCTCGGCCCCGCCGAGCTGGAATGGGCCGAGCGCATCCGCACGGCAGTGCCCGAAGCGCGCGTGCCGGCCACGGAGGAGCCGGACGTCCTGGACGCCGGCCCGCTGCTGACCGTGGCCCTGGCCGAGCGCGTCGCCGCCAGCGTCAGCAACGATTGCGGCACGGGGCACATGCTGGCCGCCGGCGGCCGGCCCCTGGTGTCCCTGTTCGGACCCACGACTCCGGAGAAGTTCGCGCCCCGGGCCCGGCGCCTGGCGCTGGTATGTGCCACCGACTACGGCGACCGGCGCATGGAGGCCATCCCCGAACAGGCCGTGCGGGACGCCCTGGAAGGGCTGCTGGCGCCATGACTGTGGAAAGAGTGTTGGTGGTCGGGCTCAGCAATATCGGCGATGCGGTGCTGACCACGCCGGTGCTGGAGCGCCTGCACCAACTCTATCCCCAGGCGCGCATGGACGTGGTGGGGGACCGGCGCTCCAGTGCGCTGTTCACCCACTGCCCCTACCTGGGGCGGGTGATCCATCGGGACAAGAACCGGGGCTGGCGCGGGCGCTTGGCCCTGATCCGGGAGCTGCGGCGGGTGCGCTACGACCTGATCGTGGACCTACGCACCGACGGCATGGCCTACCTGCTGCGGGCCCGGCGCCGGCTCACCAAATGGCACCGCGGGCCCCATGGCCCTCACGCGGTGGAGGACCACATGTCGGTGATCGCCGCCATCAATCCCGGCGCAGAGATACCGCCGGCGGCAGTGTGGACCGGCGAGGACGAGCGCGCATTCGCCAACAAGGCTCTCGCCGATTTGCGGGGAACCCGCTGGCTGGCCCTGGCGCCGGGAGCCAACTGGCCGCCCAAGACCTGGCCGGCGGAAAAGTTTGCGGCGCTGGCCGAGGCGGTGCGCGGGCACTTCGACGCCCTGGTGCTGGTCGGCGGGCCCGACGACCGGGCGCGCTGCGAGACCATTCGCTCGCACGTGTCCCTGCCCTGCGTGGATCTGGCCGGGGAAACCAGCCTGCTGGAAGCGGCGGCGGTGCTGGGACGCTGCGCCGCTTTCGTGGGCAACGATTCGGGCCTGGGGCACATGGCGGCGGCGGCCGGCATCCCGACCTTCACCGTATTCGGGCCCGGCCGCCCCTGGCGCTACCATCCCTGGGGCGCCAACGCGGTCTGGCTGGTGAGCGACAGCGGCCGCATCGAGGACCTGGAGGTGAACACCGTTGTGCAACGACTGGAAGCGATGATCGCGACTTCATGATCCGCAGCGTGCACATCATCGGCAGCCGCGCCTCCGGTGGCGCCGAACGCTTCTACGCGCGGCTGGTGAGCGCTCTGCACCAGCGCGGCGAGCCGGTGCTGGCGGTGTGCCCGCCGGGCAGCGCGGTGGCGCAGGAGCTGGCGCAGACCGATGCGCCGGTGCAGCCCCTGACCATGCGCAGCGTCTGGGATCTGGCCGCCCGCTGGCGCATCGGGCGCATCGTCCGCGATTTCGACGCCGACATCGTACAGACCTACATGGGCCGGGCCACCCGCCTGACCCATCTGCCCCGGGGCCGGCGGCCGGTGCATGTGGCGCGCCTGGGCGGCTACTACGACCTCAAGGGCTACCGCCACGCCCATGCCTGGGTGGGCAACACCCGGGGCATCTGCGACTACCTGCTGGAGCACCGCCTGCCCACCGAGCGGGTGTTTCACATCGGCAATTTCGTGGACCCGCCGGCACCGGTGCCGGCGGATCGCATCGAGCGACTGCGCGCGCAGATGGGCATTCCGTCCGACGCCCTGGTGGTGACCTCCGCCGGGCGGCTGCATCCCAACAAGGGTTTTCCCGACCTGCTGGAGGCGTTCGCGCGCCTGCCCCGGGATATCGACGGCCGGTCCGTGCATCTGGTGATCGCCGGCGACGGCCCGCTGGCCGGCGAGCTCAAGACACAGGGTGAGAAGCTCGGCCTGGACGGGCGGCTGCACTGGGCGGGCTGGCAGACGGACCTGGCTCCGTACTACGGGCTGGGGGATCTGTTCGTGTGCCCGTCCCGCCACGAGCCCCTGGGCAATGTGATTCTGGAGGCGTGGAACCACGGCGCGCCGCTGCTTTCCACCCGTTCCCTGGGGGCCGAGGAGCTGATCACCGACGGGGACAACGGCCGGCTGGTACCGGTGCAGGATCCAAGCGCCCTGGCCGGCGCCATGGCCGAGCTGCTGAGGGCCGGGCCCGCCGTACGCGCGGCCCTGGCCGAGCGGGGCCGCGCCACGGTGGCCGCCCACCACAGCCGCGAGGCGGTGGTGGACGGCTATCTGGCCATGTACGCCACCTTGCTGGGGCCGCTCTGATGTGCGGCATCGCCGGTCTGTACAACCGTCGCGGCGACGAGGTCGACGCCGGCCTGCTGGAACGCTTCTGCCGGGCCCTCGGCCACCGCGGCCCCGACGAGCAGGGCGTCATGCACGACGGCCCGGTGGGGCTGGCCCACACCCGGCTTTCCATCATCGACCTGGCCGGCGGTCATCAGCCCCTGTACAGCGACGACCGCAGCCTGGCCCTAATCGCCAACGGCGAGATCTACAACTACGTGGAGCTGCGGGCCGAGCTGGAGGCCCGCGGCCACCGGTTCGCCACCCACTCGGATTGCGAGCCCCTGCTGTACGCCTACCGGGAATACGGCGACGCCTTTCTGGAGCATGTGCAGGGCATGTTCGCCTTCGCCCTGTACGACGCGCCCCGCCGGCGCCTGCTGCTGGCCCGGGACCGGCTGGGCATCAAACCCCTGTTCCTGACCGTCCGTCCCGAGGCGATCTATTTCGGCTCCGAGCTGAAGGCCCTGTTCCAGGCGCTGCCGGGACGTCCGGCGGTCAATCCCGTGGGGCTGGCCCAGTACCTGGAGAGCAGCTTCACCAGCGGCGCCACCACGCTGGTGGAGGGCATCGAGCGGGTGCTGCCCGGGGAGATGGTCAGCATCGAAGGCGGACGGATGGAGCGGCACGCCTACTGGTCGCCGGCAACGGCGCAGCCCATGGAGGTGGATTTCGAGCAGGCGGCCCAGCGCTTCGACGGGTTGCTGGAGACGGTGATGCGCGAGCACATGCGCACCGACGTGCCCTACGGCCTGTTCCTGTCGGGCGGCGTGGACTCCTCCGTGCTGCTGGCCCTGCTCACCCGCTACGCCGGCGAGCCGGTACGCACCTTCTCGGTGGGGTTCGCCGCCGACTCGGTGGCCAACGAACTGCCCGCGGCCCAGGCCATGGCCCAGCGCTTCCAGTCCCGCCACGAAGAGATACGGGTGGACAGCGACCGGCTGTGGCGCGCCCTGCCCCACACCCTGTGGGCCGCCGACGAGTTGATGGGCGATTACGCCAGCGCCCCCACCGCCATGCTGGCCGAAGCGGCGGGCCGTTCCCTCAAGGTGGTGTTCACCGGCGAGGGGGGCGACGAAGTGTTCGCCGGCTACGGCCGCTACCGGGCGTCGGCCCTCAAGCGCTGGCTGCGCTCTCTGAGCGGCGGCGGTACCGGCGGCTTTCGCACCCGGGGCACCTTCACCCGCATCCGCGGCCACGGCCTGTTCAATAGCGAACTGGCGGAAGCGGACCGCCACTGGCGCGCGCCCTTCGTTGCGGCCTGGCGGGAAACGCCCGCTCACTGGAGCGCACTGCAACGCATGCAGTACGTGGACCTGCGCACCTGGCTGCCCGACGACCTGCTGGTGAAGGCCGACCGCATGCTGATGGCCTGGGGCGTGGAAGGCCGGGTGCCGTTCCTGGATCATCGCATCGTGGAGTTCGGGCTGGCGCTGCCGGACGATCTCAAGGTCGACAAGCGCAGCGGCAAGCTGTTCCTGAAACGCTGGGCCGAGCGGCTGCTTCCGAAAGAGCATCTATGGAGCCGCAAACGCGGCTTCACCGTGCCGGTGGGCCAGTGGCTCGCAGGCGACGCCCTCGACCGACTGGAAACCTTGCTGCCCGCCAATGCCGGTGTGAAAACCTGGATGCACGACGACGCCGTGCGCCGGCTGATCCAGACTCACCGCCGAACCGGCCGCCGCGCCGCCGCCCTGTGGAACCTGCTCCAGTTCGCCCTCTGGCACCGGATATTCATCGAAGGCGACGGGCAACGCCCGGACGCGAGCCAGGACCCGTTCGAGCTGCTCGGTAACTGAACACTGCGGAAGAGCCACGGAACCCACGGAAAGCCACAAACAAAAAAGCGCCACGGAAAGCACGGACAAATGGATGTTCGTGACGCGCAGCGTGACAATTGTAGCGTGCAATAAGCGCAGCGCATTGCACCCAACTCTGGCAGACGCTACCAACCCGTCCGGCGCAATGCCCTTCGGTTATTGCGCCCTACATTGAATCAAGAGCCACGGAATCCACGGAAGAAGATAACGGAGACGCAGCGGCGCACTACTACAGCACACTACTAGTGCTAAACGTAGGGCGCAATAAGCGCAGCGCATTGCGCCGGAACATTGCCGCAGCGATAATCAATAGATGCCCGACTACCGTCGCAATTGGCACCCGGGCGGCACATATTTCTTTACCGTCGCCACGCTGAAAAGAAGCGGCAACGACCTGCTCACTCGGCATATCGATGTTCTGCGGGCGGTCGTTCGGTCCGTGCGTCAACGACATCCTTTTCGAATACACGGCTGGGTGGTGCTGCCCGATCACCTGCATTGCGTGATTGAACTGCCTTCCGGCGATGCCGACTTCGCGTGCCGATGGCGCTTGACCAAGGCAGGCTTTTCCAAAGCGATTCCGAGCACAGAGACCATCTCCGCGGTGCGGCGGCGCCGGGGCGAGCGGGGTGTTTGGCAAAGGCGTTATTGGGAGCACTTGATTCGGGATGAGGCGGACTTTGCCGCCCACATGGACTACGTGCACATCAATCCCGTGAAGCACGGCTTGGTGGAACGGGTTATCGACTGGCCCTATTCGACGGTCCACGCTCTCGTCGAGAACGGCATTTACCCGTCGGATTGGGCCGGTGGTCGTGAAACGGCTCTCGCGTATTCGGATTGATTTCCGGCGCAATGCGCTGCGCTTATTGCGCCCCACATTGGCTGGCTCCGTAGGTTGGGCTGAGTGAAACGAAGCCCAACAGGCGCAGCGTTCACCGCAGAGCCCGAGTCGGAGTTGGCCATCGGTCCGGGCAGCCTTTCCGCCCAGTTTTGTCGTATCAGTGGGCATGGTCACGTTGGGCTTCACGGTGTTCAGCCCAACCTACGATTGTTCGATGAACGTAGGGCGCAATAACCGAAGGGCATTGCGCCGGACGGG
>CAZNBB010000126.1:0-9645 GCA_964571225.1 uncultured Gammaproteobacteria bacterium | reverse complement strand
CCGTTCCTGGAGCATGACGACGCCAACCGCGCCCTGATGGGTTCCAACATGCAGCGCCAGGCGGTGCCGACGCTGCGGACCGAGAAGCCGCTGGTGGGTACCGGCATCGAGCGTACGGTTGCCATCGACTCCGGCGTGGCTGTCACCACCCGCCGCGGCGGCGTCGTCGATTCGGTGGATGCCGCCCGTATCGTGGTGCGGGTCAACGACGACGAGACTGAAGCCGGCGAGCCCGGCGTGGACATCTACAACCTGACCAAGTACACCCGTTCCAACCAGAACACCTGCATCAACCAGAAGCCGCTGGTCAATCCCGGCGACGTGCTGGCCCGCGGAGACGTGCTGGCCGACGGCCCCAGCACCGACCTGGGCGAGCTGGCCCTGGGGCAGAACCTGCTGGTCGCGTTCATGCCCTGGAACGGCTACAACTTCGAGGATTCCATCCTCATCTCAGAGCGGGTAGTGCAGGAGGACCGCTTCACCACCATCCATATCGAGGAGCTGACCTGCGTCGCTCGCGACACCAAGTTGGGGCCGGAGGAAATCACCGGCGACATCCCCAACGTGGGCGAGGGTGCCCTGGCCAAGCTGGACGAATCCGGCATCGTGTACATCGGCGCCGAGGTCAAGCCAGGCGACATCCTGGTGGGCAAGGTCACGCCCAAGGGCGAGACCCAGCTGACTCCGGAAGAGAAGCTGCTGCGCGCCATCTTTGGCGAGAAGGCCTCGGACGTGAAGGACACCTCCCTGCGGGTACCGTCCGGAATGGACGGCACCGTGATCGACGTGCAGGTGTTCACCCGCGACGGCGTGGAGAAGGACAAGCGCGCTCTGCAGATCGAAGAGGAACAGCTGGCCGGGGTCAAGAAGGACCTGTACGACCAGATGCGCATCATGGAGAACGACATCTACCACCGGCTGGAACGCCTGCTGGTGGGCAAGGTCGCCGACGGCGGCCCCATGAAGCTGGCGGCGGGCACCAAGATCGCCAAGAACTACCTGGCGGACGTGCCGCGGGAGAAGTGGTTCGAGATTCGCCTGCGCAGCGAGGAGACCAATCAGCAACTCGAGCGCGCCTCCGAACAGCTCAAGGGCCTGCGCACCGAGTTCGACCGGCGGCTGGAGGAAAAGCGCGCCAAGATCACCGTCGGCGACGACCTCGCTCCGGGTGTCCTCAAGATGGTCAAGGTGTATCTGGCCGTGAAGCGCCGCGTGCAGCCCGGCGACAAGATGGCGGGCCGTCACGGCAACAAGGGCGTTATCTCCAGCATCGTTCCGGTGGAGGACATGCCGTTCGCGGCCGACGGTACGCCGGTGGACATCGTCCTCAACCCGCTGGGCGTGCCCTCGCGTATGAACGTGGGGCAGGTGCTTGAGACCCATCTGGGCTGGGCCGCCAAGGGCCTGGGGCTGAAGATCGGCCGTATGCTGGCGGCGCAGACCAAGGCGGCGGAGTTGCGCAGCTTCCTGGAAGCGGTCTACAACGCCAGCGGCAAGAAGGAGGACCTCAAGTCCCTGAGCGACGAAGAGGTGGTTGCTCTGTCTCGCAATCTGACCAGCGGCGTGCCCATGGCCACCCCGGTGTTCGACGGTGCCGATGAGGATGAGATCAAGCAGATGCTCAAGCTGGCGGATCTGCCGGAGAGCGGCCAGACCATCCTTCACGACGGGCGTACCGGTGAAGCGTTCGATCGCCCGGTGACGGTGGGCTACATGTATATGCTGAAGCTGAACCATCTGGTCGACGACAAGATGCACGCTCGCTCGACCGGACCGTACAGTCTGGTGACCCAGCAGCCCTTGGGCGGCAAGGCGCAGTTCGGCGGTCAGCGCTTCGGCGAAATGGAAGTGTGGGCCCTGGAGGCTTACGGCGCCGCCTATACGCTGCAGGAGATGCTGACGGTCAAGTCCGACGATGTGAACGGACGTACCAAGATGTACAAGAACATCGTCGACGGCGACCACCGCATGGAGGCCGGCATGCCCGAGTCCTTCAACGTGTTGGTCAAGGAAATCCGTTCCCTGGGCATCAATCTGGAGCTGGAGCAGGACTGAATCAGGAGCGAAGTGCCGGTATCGAGCATGTGCGGCTGAGACCGCTCCTACAGTCTATACGGGAGTCATGATGAAAGACTTACTCAATCTCTTGAAACCGCAGGGCCAGGTCGACGACTTCGACGCGATCCGCATTGCGCTGGCATCCCCCGACATGATCCGGTCATGGTCCTATGGCGAGGTCAAGAAGCCCGAGACCATCAACTACCGGACCTTCAAGCCGGAGCGCGATGGCCTGTTCTGCGCCAAGATCTTCGGGCCGGTGAAGGACTACGAGTGCCTGTGCGGCAAGTACAAGCGCCTCAAGCACCGCGGCGTGGTGTGCGAAAAGTGCGGGGTGGAGGTCACGCTGGCCAAAGTGCGTCGCGAGCGTATGGGCCACATCGAGCTGGCCAGTCCCACTGCTCATATCTGGTTCCTGAAGTCGCTGCCGTCGCGTATCGGTCTACTGCTGGACATGACCCTGCGGGACATCGAGCGTGTGCTGTACTTCGAGGCCTTCGTGGTGGTGGACCCGGGCATGACCCAGCTGGAACGCGGTCAGCTGCTTTCGGACGAGGCCTACCTGGAAGCCATCGAGGAGAACGGTGACGAATTCGACGCCCGCATGGGCGCCGAGGCGGTCCACGAGCTGCTGCGGACCCTCGATCTGCCTGCCGAAGCCGCCCGTCTGCGCGAGGAGATCGCCGGCACCAATTCGGAAACCAAGCTCAAGCGCCTCGCCAAGCGGCTCAAGCTGGTGGAGTCGTTCCTGGAGTCCGGCAACAAGCCGGAGTGGATGGTGTTGACCGTGCTGCCGGTGCTGCCGCCGGAGCTGCGTCCGCTGGTTCCCCTGGACGGCGGCCGCTTCGCCACCTCCGACCTGAACGACCTGTATCGGCGTGTCATCAACCGCAACAACCGTCTCAAGCGGCTGCTGGAGCTGAACGCGCCGGACATCATCGTGCGCAACGAAAAGCGCATGTTGCAGGAGGCGGTGGACGCCCTGCTGGACAACGGCCGTCGCGGCCGTGCCATCACGGGCACCAACAAGCGCCCCCTGAAGTCCCTGGCCGATATGATCAAGGGCAAGCAGGGCCGCTTCCGCCAGAACCTGCTGGGCAAGCGCGTGGACTACTCCGGGCGTTCGGTGATCGTGGTGGGTCCGACCCTGAAGCTGCATCAGTGCGGGCTGCCCAAGCGCATGGCGTTGGAGCTTTTCAAGCCCTTCATCTTCAGCAAGCTGCAGCGGCGCGGCCTGGCCACCACCATCAAGGCGGCCAAGAAGATGGTCGAGCGCGAAGGCGGCGAGGTGTGGGACATCCTCGAAGAGGTCATCCGGGAGCATCCGGTGATGCTGAACCGGGCGCCGACCCTGCACCGGCTGGGCATCCAGGCCTTCGAGCCGGTGCTCATCGAAGGCAAGGCCATCCAGCTCCATCCCCTGGTCTGCGCCGCCTTCAACGCGGACTTCGACGGCGACCAGATGGCTGTGCACGTGCCGCTGTCCCTGGAGGCGCAGCTGGAAGCCCGGGCGTTGATGATGTCCACCAACAACATCCTCTCGCCCGCCAATGGCGAACCCATCATCGTGCCGTCCCAGGACGTGGTGCTGGGTCTGTACTACATGACCCGCGAGCGCATCAACGCCAAGGGCGAGGGCGCCGCCTTCGCCGACATCAAGGAAGCGCACCGCGCCTATGAAAGCCGTGCCGTGGACCTGCAGGCGCGGGTCAAGGTGCGCATCAAGGATGTCGTGTTCGACGACAACGGCGAGCTGCAGAGCACCATGCGTACCGTGGATACCACCGTGGGCCGTGCGCTGCTGTTCGAGATCGTCCCGCCCGGTCTGTCCTTCGACATGGTAAACCGGGACATGACCAAGAAGGCGATTTCCGGCCTGATCAACGCCTGCTACCGCGTGGTGGGCCTGAAAGAGACGGTGGTGTTCGCCGACCAGCTGATGTACACCGGTTTCGCCTACGCTACCCGGGCCGCCGTTTCCTTCGGTATCAACGACATGGTGATTCCGGAGCAGAAGGCCGACATCCTGGCCAAGGCCGAGACCGAGGTGAAGGAGATCGAACACCAGTACACCTCAGGTCTGGTGACCAACGGCGAGCGCTACAACAAGGTGGTGGATATCTGGTCGCGCACCAATGACCAGGTGGCCAAGGCCATGATGGACAAGCTCGGCACCGACGAGATTACGGATGCCGAGGGCAAGCTGGCCCGCCAGACGTCCTTCAACTCCATTTATATGATGGCCGACTCCGGTGCTCGTGGTTCCGCCGCCCAGATCCGCCAGCTGGCGGGCATGCGCGGCCTGATGGCAAAGCCGGACGGGTCCATCATCGAAACGCCCATCACCGCGAACTTCCGCGAGGGACTGGACGTTCTGCAGTACTTTATCTCCACCCACGGCGCCCGCAAGGGTCTGGCCGATACCGCGTTGAAGACCGCCAACTCCGGCTATCTGACCCGCCGGCTGGTGGACGTGGCCCAGGATCTGGTGGTGACCGAGCCGGACTGCGGCACCTCCGACGGTTTGACCATGACCCCGCTGGTGGAAGGCGGCGACGTGGTGGAGCCGCTGCGCGAGCGCGTGCTGGGCCGGGTGGTGTCTGTCGACACCCTGATCCCCGGCACCGACGAGGTGGCGGTCACGGCCGGCACCCTGCTGGACGAACGCTGGGTGGACAAGCTCGAGGAACTGGGCGTGGACGAGATCCGGGTCCGCTCCCCCATCACCTGCGAAACGCGCTACGGCGTTTGCGCCCAGTGCTACGGCCGCGATCTGGCCCGCGGGCACCGGGTGAACAGCGGCGAAGCGGTGGGCGTCATCGCCGCCCAGAGTATCGGCGAACCCGGCACCCAGCTGACCATGCGTACGTTCCACATCGGCGGCGCGGCCAGTCGGGCGGCAACCGTGAACAACGTGCAGGTCAAGGGCAAGGGCACCATCAAGCTGCACAACATCAAGACCGTGGTGGACCGCAACAACAACCTGGTGGCGGTGTCCCGTTCCGGGGAAATCGGTGTGGTTGACGAGTTCAATCGCGAACGCGAACGCTACAAGATTCCCTACGGTGCGGTGATCAGCACCAGCGATGGCGACGCCGTCGACCCGGGGCAGGTGGTGGCGAACTGGGATCCCCACACCCATCCGATCGTCACCGAGGTGGCCGGCCACGTGCGCTTCAGTGACTTCGTGGAAGGCGTGTCCGTTCAACGCCAGCTCGACGAGGTGACCGGTCTGTCCAGCCTTGTGGTGACCGATCCCAAGCAACGCGGCAGCGCCGGCAAGGATCTGCGCCCCATGGTCAAGCTGATCGACGAGAACGGCGAAGAGGCCAAGCTCGCCGGCACCGACCTGCCTGCCCAGTATTTCCTGCCCGCAGGCGCCATTGTGGGCCTGGAAGACGGGGCGCAGGTGCAGGTGGGCGACGTACTGGCCCGTATCCCCCAGGAGTCCTCCAAGACCCGCGACATCACCGGCGGTCTGCCCCGGGTCGCCGACCTGTTCGAGGCCCGCAAGCCCAAGGATCCGGCTATCCTGGCGGAGCGTTCCGGCACCGTCAGCTTCGGCAAGGACACCAAGGGCAAGCAGCGTCTGATCATCACCGATGCCGACGGGGACCAGCACGAGGAGCTGATCCCGAAATGGCGGCACGTGACGGTGTTCGAGGGCGAGCATGTGGAGAAGGGCGAGACCCTGGTGGACGGCGAGCCTAATCCCCATGACATCCTGCGGCTGCTGGGCGTGGCCACCATGGCCGAATACCTGGTCAAGGAGATCCAGGACGTGTACCGGCTGCAGGGCGTGAAGATCAACGACAAGCACATCGAGGTGATCATTCGCCAGATGCTGCGCAAGGTGGAGATCAGCAGCCCGGGAGACACCAAGCTGCTCAAGGGAGAGCAGTTGGAGAAGGCCCGGGTCCTGGACGAGAATGAGATCGTGATCGCCGCCGGAAAGACGCCGGCCACCACCGATCCGCTGTTGCTGGGTATCACCAAGGCGTCCCTGGCCACCGAGTCCTTCATTTCGGCCGCCTCCTTCCAGGAGACCACCCGGGTGCTCACCGAAGCCGCCGTGCGCGGTCTGCGGGACGACCTCCGAGGCCTCAAGGAAAACGTCATCGTCGGCCGCCTTATCCCCGCCGGCACCGGGTTGGCGTACCACAGCGAGCGCCGCCGCCGCCGGGAGACGGTGGAGGAGTCCACGGCCTTCGAGACCCGCCCGAGCGAGTCCGAAGTGGGCTCTGAGGAAGCCCCGTCCGGGGAGATGGCGGAAAAGAGTTAGCGCTTGACAGGGATTTAGGCGCTACCTACAATTGTCGGTCTTCGACAGGCCGGACCCATGCCGGCCTGTCGTTTGTTTTCAGGTGCCCCGATTCTTCGGGGCAAATTCCGGGTGGAGTACAGTCTTCATGGCCACAGTCAATCAGCTGGTCCGCAAGCCGCGGCAGCGCAAGCAAGCGAAGAGCAAGGTTCCTGCGTTGGAAGGGTGCCCGCAAAGGCGGGGTGTATGCACCCGCGTGTACACGACCACCCCCAAGAAGCCGAACTCCGCTTTGCGCAAGGTCGCCCGCGTGCGTCTGACCAACGGCTATGAAGTCAGCAGCTATATCGGCGGCGAAGGCCACAACCTGCAGGAGCACTCGGTTGTGCTTATTCGCGGCGGTCGTGTGAAGGATCTGCCGGGTGTGCGCTACCACACGGTGCGCGGCAGCCTGGACGCTTCCGGCGTGGAAAAGCGGCGCCAGGGGCGTTCCAAGTACGGCGCCAAGCGTCCGAAGTCCTGATCTCTTATTTAATTTAGCTTGATTGGATAGCAGCCATGCCGAGAAGAAGACTGGTCGCCCGTCGGGAGATCCTCCCGGATCCCAAGCACGGCAGCGACATGCTGGCCAAGTTTATGAATATGGTCATGCGTTCGGGCAAGAAGTCCGTCGCCGAGGGAATCGTCTACGGGGCCCTGGACCAGATCGCGAGCCGCGGCAAGCCGGATCCCATGGAAGTGTTGAGCAAGGCGCTGGACAACGTGCGCCCCATGGTGGAGGTCAAATCCCGCCGCGTCGGCGGCGCGACCTACCAGGTTCCGGTCGAGGTGCGCGCCATGCGCCGCACAGCCCTGGCCATGCGCTGGATGATCGATGCCGCGCGCAAGCGCAGCGAAAAGTCCATGCCCATGCGCCTGGCCGGCGAGATCATGGATGCCGCGGAGAACCGCGGTGCCGCCGTGAAGAAGCGTGAAGATACCCACCGCATGGCGGAGGCCAACAAGGCGTTCTCGCACTATCGCTGGTAGTGCCCGGGTACGTCATCAGTTGAACGAAAGCATTTAAGGATTATTGGTCGTGGCACGCAAAACCCCTATTGAGCGCTATCGCAACATCGGCATCATGGCTCACATCGATGCCGGTAAGACGACGACGACAGAGCGCGTCCTGTTCTACACCGGCGTGTCCCACAAGATGGGTGAGGTGCATGAAGGCGCCGCCGTGATGGACTGGATGGAGCAGGAGCAGGAGCGCGGCATCACCATCACCTCCGCTGCGACCACCTGCTTCTGGCAGGGTATGGACAAGCAGTTCCCGGAGCATCGCATCAACATCATCGATACGCCCGGGCACGTGGACTTCACCATCGAGGTGGAGCGCTCGCTGCGCGTGCTGGACGGTGCGTGCGCAGTGTTTTGCGCCGTCGGCGGTGTGGAGCCCCAGTCCGAGACCGTGTGGCGCCAGGCCAACAAGTACGGCGTGCCCCGCATGGCCTTCGTCAACAAGATGGACCGCGCCGGCGCCGACTTCCTGCGCGTGGTCGAACAGATCAAGACCCGTCTGGGCGCTGCGCCGGTCCCGGTACAGCTCCCCATCGGCGCCGAGGACAACTTCCAGGGTGTCGTGGACCTGGTGCGCATGAAGGCCATCTTCTGGAACGAGGCCGACATGGGTATGACCTACGAGGAGCGCGACATTCCGGCCGATATGGCCGATGCCTGTCAGGAATGGCGCGAACACATGCTGGAGGCCGCCGCCGAAGCTTCCGAAGAGCTGATGGAGAAGTACCTGGAAGAAGGCGACCTCGGCGAGGACGACATCCGCAAGGGTTTGCGCATCCGCACCCTCAGCAATGAGATCGTGCCGGCGCTCTGCGGTTCGGCGTTCAAGAACAAGGGCGTGCAGGCCATGCTGGATGCGGCCATCTACTACATGCCTTCCCCGGTGGATGTGCCCGCCATTCGCGGTCATCTGGACGACGCGGCCGAGACGGAGGCCGAGCGTCATTCCTCGGACGACGAGCCGTTCGCGGCGCTGGCGTTCAAGATCGCCACCGATCCGTTCGTGGGTACGCTCACCTTCTTCCGGGTCTACTCCGGTGTGTTGAGCTCCGGCGATACCGTCTTCAACTCGGTCAAGGGCAAGAAAGAACGCATCGGACGCATCCTGCAGATGCATTCGAATACGCGGAACGAGATCAAGGAAGTGCGCGCGGGTGACATCGCCGCCGCGGTGGGCCTGAAGGATGTCACCACCGGTGAAACCCTTTGCGACCTAAATAATGTCATTGTCCTGGAGCGTATGGAGTTCCCCGAGCCGGTGATCTCGGTGGCGGTGGAGCCCAAAACCAAGGCCGACCAGGAGAAGATGGGCATCGCCCTGCAGAAGCTGGCCCAGGAGGACCCGTCCTTCCGTGTGCGCACCGACGAGGAGTCGGGCCAGACCATCATCTCGGGCATGGGCGAGTTGCACCTGGATATCATCGTCGACCGCATGAAGCGCGAGTTCAAGGTGGAGGCCAACGTGGGCGCTCCCCAGGTGGCTTACCGCGAGACCGTCCGCAAGAAGATCGAGCAGGAAGGCAAGTTTGTCCGCCAGTCCGGCGGCCGCGGTCAGTACGGTCATGTCTATCTGCGCATCGAGCCGCGCGAGCCCGGGGACGGTTACGAGTTCGAGAACGCCATCGTCGGCGGTGTCGTGCCGAAGGAATACATTCCGGCCGTGGACAAGGGTGTTCAGGAACAGCTCCAGAACGGTGTCATCGCCGGCTATCCGGTGGTGGACGTCAAGGTCACCCTGTACGACGGTTCGTACCACGACGTGGACTCCAGTGAAATGGCCTTCAAGATCGCCGGTTCCATGGCGTTCAAGGAAGGCGCCTTGAAGGCGAGTCCCGTGCTGCTCGAGCCCATCATGAAGGTCGAGGTCGTGACACCCGAGGAGTACATGGGCGACGTGATGGGCGACCTCAATCGCCGGCGCGGCATAGTGCAGGGCATGGACGACGGTGTGGCCGGAAAGATCATTCGCGCCGAAGTGCCCCTGGCTGAGATGTTCGGATATGCAACTGCGTTGCGGTCGGCCACCCAGGGGCGGGCGAACTACTCCATGGAGTTCACCAAGTACGCGGAAGCGCCGGCCAATGTTGCCGAGGCGGTCATCAAGAAGGCGTCCTGAATCCCCGTTCTTCGGGAAGTCATATAGAGCAACGAGGTAACAGTCGTGTCCAAGGGAAAGTTTGAACGTACGAAGCCGCATGTAAACGTGGGTACGATTGGTCACGTGGACCATGGGAAGACGACGCTGACGGCGGCGCTGACGAAGG
>CAZNBB010000125.1:0-9651 GCA_964571225.1 uncultured Gammaproteobacteria bacterium | reverse complement strand
CCGTTCAGCAACTGTTCGAAGGCGCTGCCGCCTTGCGTGTCGGCTTGCCCGGCCTTGGCTGCCTGGGAGTTGTTTGTGGTGTGGCCGGTCGCGCCCGATACGAGGCCTGGCGATCCGGCTTTCGCGGGTGTGGTGGTCTGAACAGAAGGTAGCGGCTGGTCCGCCATCGAGGGCTCTCCCGATCCGTCTTGGGTCCCTCTGAACAAAGCAATCGGCGTGCCAATCGCCTAGGGAACCTCTGCACAGGCCGCTGAAGCGGCACTCACGGCGTTGCAAAGGGGCTGCAATGCGGGGTCGCGAAGCGATAGACCCCTCGTAAACTGCGTTTCCTCGCCCCTTTGCGCCTGGTGATCATCCACTTGATCGACCTGTGCAGAGGTTCCCTAGTGGTCTTCGTGGGATGGCTTACGGCGCGTCCGTAAGGCCCGTTCGTCCGAATCATGCTGTTCGAGCCGTTCTTCCGCCTTGCGCTCCACCTGTTGGTAGCGTTCGGTGACCTTGTCCAGAGCCTGGGCGCGGGTACGGGTCTCCAGCCAGCGCTGCCGACTGCGCTCGCAGTCCAGGCGCAGCTGCTCGACCAGTTCGGATTGCTGACTGATCGCTGTGCCGAGCCGTTCCAGAAACACCCGGTAGTCGTGCAGACGGCGCGCGTCCAGGCCGACTCCGCCGGCCGTATTGAAGCTCTGGGAGTACTGTTCCCGGTAACCGATGAGCTCCGCCAGCTTGCTCTCGTTTTCCGCCAGCCGCCGCTGGGCCTCACCCAACGCGCGCGCGGCCTGGCGCTCGCGATCTTCGGCCACCCGCACTACGGGCTGCATGCGCTTGGAACGACTCACCGGGTCTCACTCTCCGATAGACATGGGCATTGCGCCCCAGTCGGGGCTCCCGTACGGCTGGCTGACTATTGGTCGACCAGTTCGAGCAGCTCCCTCAGGCTGTCGCCATGGGAGACGCGCTGGCCCATGTTCTGCTGTAGAAAATGCATGAGTTTGGGGTAAAAGGCGAGCGCCTCGTCGACCCTGGGATCGCTGCCGGGCTGATAGGCGCCGACGCTGATCAAATCCCTGTGCTGCTCGTAGGTCGAGTACAGCTGCTTGAAGCGCCGCGCCGCCTTCAGGTGGGCTTCGTCGGTGATCTCGGTCATCGCACGGCTGATGGAAGCCTCGATGTCGATGGCCGGGTAATGGCCTGCTTCGCCGAGCCGGCGTGACAGTACGATATGACCGTCGAGAATGGCGCGCGCGGCGTCCGCGATGGGGTCGTTCTGGTCGTCGCCCTCGGCCAGTACGGTATAGAAGGCGGTAATAGAGCCGCCGCCCACATCGCCGTTGCCGGCCCGCTCCACCAGTTGCGGCAGCTTGGCGAAGACCGACGGCGGATAGCCCTTGGTCGCAGGCGGTTCGCCGATGGCCAGGGCGATCTCGCGCTGGGCCTGGGCGAAGCGGGTCAGAGAATCCATCAGCAGCAGCACCTGCTTACCCTGATCCCGGAAATACTCCGCGATGGTGGTGGCCAGCATGGCGCCGTGCAGACGCATGAGCGGCGAGTTGTCCGCCGGCGTAGCCACCACCACCGAGCGCGCCCGCCCCTCTTCGCCGAGGATGTTCTCCACGAACTCCTTGACCTCACGACCGCGTTCGCCGATCAGGCCGACCACGATCACGTCGGCATTGGTGTAGCGGGTCATCATGCCCAACAGCACGCTCTTGCCCACGCCGCTGCCGGCGAACAGGCCCATGCGCTGGCCGCGACCTACGGTCAACAGCGCGTTGATCGCCCGCACCCCCACGTCCAGGGGTTCGCGGATGGGGCGTCTGGCGAGCGGATTGATGGTCTGACCGGTCAGGGGGCGGCGGCTCTCCGCCTGCAAGGGCCCGCCTCCATCCAACGGCTGTCCGGCGCCGTCCAGCACCCGACCCAGCAGTTTGCCGCCCACCGGCGCCTCGCAATGGCCTCGGGTGGGAACCACCCTGGCGTCGGGTACCAGGCCGCGAATATCCCCGGTCGGCATCAGGTACAGTCGGTCTCCGGCGAATCCCACCGCTTCGGCTTCCACCTCGCTGCCGTTGGGACAGGTGATCATGCAGCGCCCGCCGATGGGCACCTGGCAGCCGACCGCTTCCAGTGTCAGCCCCACCATGCGGGTCAGTTTCCCTTCCACCGCCAGCGGCACCGGCTGCTCGGCACGACGCTGGTAGGCTCTCAGCCGTTGCAGCCAGTTTTCGGTCCTGCGGGCCGGGGGAACGGGGCTGTCAACGACGCTCATGACTGCGGGTCCCCATCGCGTTCACCACCCATGACGGCCGTGATCACGGCCTGCAGGCGGGCTTCGACGGTGGCGTCAATCCGGGAACTGTCGGTGACGATCCGGCAGCCGCCCCGTGCCACCGCCGGATCCTCGACGATCTGCCAACCCTGCTCGCGCTCGCCGAGGGAAAGGGCCTCGCGCACCAGCTCCGCGTCCTCTGGATGCAGATGCAGGCGTACCTTGCGCGCCGAAATCGGCAACACCGCCATGGCTTCGCGCACGGCTGCCATCACCTGGCCGGGATCGGTCTTGATTTCCCTGCGGACCAGCTGACGCGCCACGGCCAGGCTGAGGGCCAGCAACTGCTGCTCCACCTCCGCGTCGAGCTCGGCAAGAGGTTGCGCCAGCGTGCTCATGAGCTGGCACAGGTGTTCCACCTGCGCGCCGATCTCGCGCTGCGCACCCGCAAGCCCGTCCCGTCTACCCTGGGCGAACCCTTCGTCATAGGCCTGGCGTTGAATTTCCTCGATCTGCTCGGCGGTCAACGGACCGGGCGGATGAACAGCCCCCTGTACGGTCTGCGCATCCGCCGGTGCGTCCACGTCGGGCAGAGCCCAGGACTGCCAGCTCGCCTCCTCGCCCGGAATCACGCGGCTAGACATACTGCTCGGCACCCTTTCCGCCCAACACGATCTCGCCGGCCTCCGCCATGCGTCGGGCTATGGCCAGGATCTCCTTCTGCGCGGCCTCCACTTCGCTCAGGCGCACAGGACCCTTCGCTTCCAGATCGTCGCGCAGCATTTCTGCGGCGCGCTTGGACATGTTCTTGAACACCTTCTCGCGCAGGGCCTCCTCGGCGCCCTTCAGGGCGATGATGAGGTTTTCGCTGGACACCTCCCGCAGCAGCGCCTGGATGCCCCGGTCGTCCACGTCGGCCAGATTGTCGAACACGAACATCAGCTCCTGGATGTTCTGACCGAGCTCTGCGTCGGCTTCCTTCAGCGCCTCCACGATCTCCCCTTCCAGGGAGCTGTCCACGAAATTCAGGATATTGGCCGCCGCCTTGATGCCCCCGACATTGGACGACTTGACGTTGTCCTTACCGGAGAACTGCTTCTCCATGATCTCGTCGAGTTCCTGCAGGGCCGAGGGCTGTATGCCGTCCAGGGTGGCGATGCGCAGCAACACGTCCGCGCGCACCCTCGGACTCAGATGACCGATCACATCGGCGGCGTGGTCGCTGTCCAGATAGGACAGCACGATGGCCATGATCTGCGGATGCTCCAGACGAATGATTTCCGCCACCGCGCGAGCGTCCATCCACTTGAGCGATTCCAGACCCTTGGTGTTGTGTCCGAGCAGGATGCGATCGATCAGACTGCCGGCCTTGTCCTCGCCCAGGGCGTCCACCAGCACTTTGCGTACGTACTCGTCGGACCCAACCCCGAGGCTGGTCTGGGTTTCCACCGTCTCCACGAACTCCTCGAGCACGGCGCTGACCTGGCCGCGCGAGATGTTGGTCATGGCCGCCATGGCCGCACCGACCTTCTGAACCTCTTTGGGCCCCATGTGCCGCAGTACCTGGGCGGCGTCCTGCTCACCCAGGCTCATCAGCAGGATGGCGGCGCGCTCGGTACCGGAAAAGCTTCCCCCGCCCGTATCAGCCATCGGCGTTCACCCAGGTCTTGACCACTTGCGCCACCCGTTTGGGATCCTGTTGCACCATGCCTCGCGCCGTCGTCACCTGCTGGTCGTAGCTGGCCGGCGGCGCCGCCAGCTGGGGATTCTGCTGGTGGCCTATGCTGACCCGGTCCTCGGCCATGCCCGGCGGCAGGCTGCCGCCCGCCGGCACCATATCGCCTCTGACCGCGCCCTTTTCCGCCAGCGAGCGCAGCACCGGGCGCAGCACGCCCAGCACCAGCAGCAGCACCCCCAGTCCGCCCGCCAGCTGCTTGACCAGGCTCCACACCCAGGCCTGTTTCCACACCGGCGTCTTCGGAGCCGGAGGCATCGGCGCCGGCGCCTGGAACGGCGCATTGATCACACTCACCCGATCGCCGCGCTGGGCGTCGAAGCCCACCACTTCCTTGACCAGCGAAGTGAAGCGGGCAAGATCGGCGTCTGACCAGGGCTTGTGCTGGACCTGGCCGTTGGCGTCGGTCACCTGCTGATCGTTCACAACCACGGCGACCGACAGTCGATTCACCGTTCCCGTGGGCAGCCGGATGTGGCTGATGGTCTTGTCCAGCTCATAGTTGCGGGTGGTCTGCTTGCTGGTATCGGTCGGTTCCTGGGCGGCCGCCGTCGAAGTACCGGTGGACGCCCCTTGTTTGGCATTGCCCTGCCCGCCGGTCTTTCCCTTGGACGCGCCATTCGCGGTGGCATTGGCCGGCGCCGTTCCGGCTGCGGGCGGCTCGTTGGACAAGGCGCCGGGAATGCCGCCCGTGCCCGGCGCACCGGTGGTCGTGTGTTCGCTGGTCTGCTCGCTGCGCAGAGCGCGCATGTCCGGATTGTAAGTTTCCTGGGTCTTCTCCACCTGCGCAAAGTTCAGGTCCGCGTTCACCTGGGCCTTCACGTCGCCGGCACCCACCAGGGGGCTCAACAGCTCGACGATGCGCTTGGAATAATCGCGCTCGATGCGTCGGGTGTAATTGAACTGATTGCCGGACAGGGCCACTCCCTGGCCGGAACCCTGACTGGTCAGCAGGTGTCCGGCCTCGTCGACCACCGTAACATGGTCCGGGGTCAGCCCCGGGACGCTCGCCGCCACCAGATGCACGATGGCGGCCACCTGACTGCCGTCCAGGGTGCGCCCGGCATACAGGCTGACCATCACCGAAGCGGTGGGCTCGTTCTCTTTGCGCATGAACAGCGAGCGTTTGGGAAGGGCCAAGTGCACCCTGGCATTGTCGACGCTGTCCATACTGGCGATGGTTTGCGCGAGCTCGCCCTCCAGGGCGTGATTGTAGCGCGCGGTTTCCATGAACTGGCTGGTGCCGAAACCTTCGTTCTTCTCCAGCAGACTGAACCCGGAATCGGAGCCCTTGGGCAGGCCCTCGGTGGCCAGCTTCATACGCGCATCGTACACCTTGCCCGCCGGCACCAGGATGGCGCCACTGTTGGGGTCCACCTTGTAGGGAATGTTCGCCTTGCCGAGAGCATCCACCACCTGGGCGCTGTCGCGATCCGAAAGATGGCCGTACAACAGACTGTAGTTGGGAGACTGCGACCAGAGTACGACCGCCACGCCCAGCGCCACACTGGCCGCCAGGCCGATCATCAGCCCGATCTGGCGCATGGCCGGCAGGCGGCTGAAGCCCTGCATCGTTTCCGCTTTCACCAACGCCATGGGTTCAGCCATCCCTCCGGTGCGGATTCAGACCGCGGGTGTCATGGCAGCGACAGCTGCCGGCGGTGACCGCTCGATGCGCAAATCCGGACAACGCTCTGGTAACCATCGGTGCCTCCTGGTCGGTCCATCCACAAGTCTTGGTCGGGTCTCGGGGCGCCCGTCAGGCCTGCATGTTCATCACTTCCTGATAGGCCGCCACCAGCTTGTTGCGGACCTGGGTCATGGCCTCGAAGGACAGACCGGCCTTCTGCACCGCCACCATCACATCGGACAGGCTGGTGTTGGGATCGCCTTTGACAAAGGCATCGGTCAGCTTACCCGCCTGCTGCTGGCTCTCGTTCACCGAGTCAACGGACTGCTTGAGCAAGCTGGCAAAATCGGCCCCGGGCGCAGCGCCGGCGCCGGAGGCCGGCTGCGTACCCTGGCCCGCCGCCGCCGCCATGGCGCGCATTTGGGCAAGAATCTGATTGACATCGATATTGCTGCTCATGGTGCTACCTCGTGAATACGATCGGTGCTAGGCTCCAACGTCCGAATATGCAGATTCCGGGCCATTTCACCCGGGAATGGCAATGCCGGCCTCGCGCATCCTGGCCAGCTTGTAGCGCAGCGTGCGGGGACTGATTCCCAGCTGCTCGGCGGCCTGCTTGCGGCTGCCCTTGCCGGCCTGCAGCGCATCGAGTATCAGCTGGCACTCCCGGTTGCGCAGATCGGTGCCCAGGCATTCGCCGTCACCCCCGGCAACCGGCGCATGCGGCAGGCTCTGCACGGGCTCGTCCGCCGACTCGAAGTGCAGGTCCCCCACATCGATGGCGCTGCCGTTCATCAGAATCAACGCGCGCTGCACAACGTTCTCCAGCTCCCGCACATTGCCCGGCCAGTGGTAGGCCAACAGCCGGTTGCAGGCGGCGTCGGTGAGCCGTGGGCCGGCCCCCGTGCCGCCCCAGAAACGGCCCAGCAACCCACGCACCAGCGGCAGGATGTCCGCCGGCCTTTCGCGCAGCGGCGGCAGGTGCAGAGGCAGCACATTGAGGCGATAGAACAGGTCCTCGCGGAAGCGGCCGGCGCCCACCTCTTCGCGCATGGCCCGGTTGGAGGTGGCCAGCACACGGACGTCCAGGGGAATCACCTGCCTGCCGCCCAGGCGCTCCACCTCGCGTTCCTGCAACACCCGCAGAAGCTTGGCCTGCAGCCCCAGGTCCATTTCGGACACTTCGTCCAGCAGTAGCGTCCCGCCCTGAGCCTGCTCGAACTTGCCGGGACGGGCCTGGTAGGCGCCGGTGAATGCACCCTTCTCGTAGCCGAACAGGACCGCCTCCAACATGTTCTCCGGGATCGCCGCGCAGTTGATCGCGACGAACGGGCCGTCAGCGCGTTCGGAGTGTTCGTGAATGTAGCGGGCGAAAACCTCCTTGCCCGTGCCCGACTCGCCCGTAATCATCACCGTGGCGTTGCAGCCGGCCACCCGCTGGGCCAGCCCCAGCAGTTCGCGGGTCTTGCGGTCTTCCGCCACCGGCCCATTCTGGGAGGCCGCTTCTTGCGGCAGATAGCGACGCGTCATCTCCACCAGCACGTCGGCTTCGAACGGCTTCACCAGATAATCGACGGCGCCGGTGCGCATGGCTTCCACCGCCCGCTGGATGGTTCCGTAGGCCGTCATCAGGATGACGGGCAGGTCCGGCGCGCAGGCTTTGATCTTCTTGAGCAGGGTATGCCCATCCATGCGGTCCATCTGCACGTCGCTGAATACCATCCCCACGCTCCCCTGTTCGACAGCCGCCAGCGCCGCATGACCGTCGGGGGCGCCGCACACGGGGAAGCCCGCCAGCTCCAGGGTGTCGCACAGGGCCTCCCGCAGCGACGGGTCGTCTTCAACGATCAGAACCGTGGATTGGCTCATGGGCATCTCCTTCAACTTGCCTGATACAGGTTGCCGAGCGGACCGGCGGCGCCCGCGCCGCTGGGCAGCGCGTCGTTGTGGGCCGCCGCCGGCAGGCTCAACAGGAATGTGGTGCCGACACCCGCATGGGAACGCACCTCAATGGCACCGTGATGGGCATGCACCACGGTCTGCACCACCGCCAGTCCCAGACCGGTACCGTCGGGACGGGTGGTAAAGAAAGGCTCGAAAATGCGCGGCAGCAGCTCTTCGGGTATGCCCGGACCGTTGTCCTGCAGCTCGAAGGCCAGCGTGGCATCGTTTGCGTCGCGCACGGTGAGCGACAGCTCCGGGCGGGACTCGCAGGCCTGCAGCGCGTTGGTGGCGAGATTCAGCAGCGCGCCCGACAGCGCCTGGCGGTTGCCGTACAGACGTCCGTCGCCGACCAGATTGTTGATGGTGCAGGCCCCGCCGACGCTCTGCAGGTGCGGCTCGATGGCCGCGGTGAAATCGTTCAGCAGTTCGGGCAACAGGACCAGTTCGCTGTCGGCGCTGCCCCCGCGGGCGAACTGCAGCATGTCATTGACCATATGGTCGAGCTGGCGCAGACGGGCCAGCAGCTTTGCCGAGAAGCGTTCCCGGTCGGTGCACTGCAGGTCCGCGCGCCCCAGGTGAGCGGCGTACAGCAGGGCGGCGGACAGAGGGGTGCGGATCTGGTGGGCGAGTGCAGCGGTGGTCTGCCCCATGGCGGACAGGCGCTGCTGACGACTGACGGCTTCCTGCAGGGCCCGGGTCTCGGTGACATCGTGCAACAGCAGAATGTGCCCGGGTTCGCAGCCGAGCGGTCGACGGGAGATGGTAATGCGGCGCTCGTCGCGCAGAGTGACTTCGTGGGTATCGTCGCTGCGGGGGGCAAAAGCGCGCCGGGTCACTGTATCCCAGCCCTGCGCGATCAGGGGTTCGCCGAGCAGGTCCCGGGCCGCCGGGTTGGCCTCCCGGACCTTGCCGTCACCGTCGAGGACCACGACACCGCCGGGCAGGGCTTCCAGAAGCAGTTCGAGACGATTGGCGAGGCGTTCCTTCTCGGCCAGTTGGCGCAGACGCTCGGAACGGGCGGCAGCCAACTCGGCGTTGAGCTCGGCCACCCGCTGCTCGAGCTCGCGGTACGAGCTCTCCAGCTGTACCGACATCTGATTGAACGCCAGAAAGGCGTCCTGCAGCTGCCGTGCGCTCCCGGTGGCCTCTCGGCTCATGGACTTGCCTGCTCCTGTTGTTGTTCCGACGACGGGTTTAGGCCCTTTGCGCGGAACGGGAGCAAGAACTATGCCCGGAGAACCGAATCCTTTTCGATCAATGAATTAGAAATGGAGCAACGACAGCTCGTCAAATCCCCGACGCTTCACTGCGCTGCAGACCGTACTTGCGCAGCTTTTCCACCAGGGTCGTACGACGCATGCCGAGGCGCTTGGCGGCATGGGCCACCACCCCCCCCGCGTCGTCCAGAGCCTGCTTGATATAGGTGAGCTCGAGGTTGTTGAGATGTTCCTTGAGGTCCAGCCCGTCCCGCGGCAGGCGCGGTTCGTTGAGCTCAAGATCCGGAGGCACCGGATTGGCCCAGGCCTCTTCGAGCTTGGCCTGGGGCGGAATGCCCTCCACCTGAAACTTCTCGGGCAGATCCCCGATATCCACCACCCCGAACGGATGGAGGATGGCCATACGTTCCACCAGATTGGCCAGTTCCCGCACGTTGCCCGGCCAGTTGTACTGGCAAAGGCCCATCAGGGCCGACGGGGTCAGACGCACCGAGCCACGCTTCTCGTGCTCGATGCGGCGCACCAGCTCGTTGACCAGCAGCGGAATGTCCTCAACCCGATCGCGCAAAGGCGGCATCTCGATGGGAAACACGTTCAGGCGGTAGAACAGGTCCTCGCGGAACTTGCCGTCCTTGATGGCTTCTTCCAGATCCCGGTGGGTCGCCGCAATCACCCGCACGTTGGCCTGAATGCTCTTGTTGCTGCCCACCCGCTCGAAGGTGCGCTCCTGCAGAACCCGCAGGAGTTTGACCTGCATGGGCAGACTCATGTCCCCGATCTCGTCCAGGAACAAGGTGCCCGAATCGGCCATCTCGAAGCGACCCTGGCGGGAGCTGATGGCGCCGGTGAACGCGCCCTT
>CAZNBB010000124.1:0-9653 GCA_964571225.1 uncultured Gammaproteobacteria bacterium | reverse complement strand
CAGGCCGCTGACGCGGCACTCTATGAAGCCAAGGAAACAGGCCGCAACCGCGTCCATGTCTTCCAGCCCGACAATGTCGAACTGGTGCGCCACCTCGGGGAGATGGAATGGGTGCAGCGCCTCTCAAGCGCCTTTGAGGAAGAGCGTTTTCTACTGTACGCTCAACCAATCGTGCCACTTGAGCAGAACACCGACCGCCCGCAATACCTGGAGATACTATTGAGACTGCGCGACGAGGGCGGCCAAATCCTGCTGCCCAACGCCTTTCTACCCGCCGCGGAGCGTTATAACCTCATACCTACAGTCGATCGATGGGTGCTTCGCACCTTATTTGCCACGCTAGGCGATCACCAAGGCACGTTGGATCCACACACGATATTTTCCGTCAATATCTCCGGTCCCTCACTCTCCGAGGATCTTTTCTTGGATTTCGTCCTCGACCTGTTAGCAGATCCACCGGTGGCCCCGTGGCGTATCTGCTTCGAGATTACGGAGTCGGCTGCCATCGATAATCTGCCGCAGGCTAAGCGCTTTCTCAGCGTGTTGAAGAACATCGGCTGCCACTTCGCGTTGGACGATTTCGGTTCCGGGTTGTCCTCATTCACGTACCTGAAGAACCTGCCCGTCGATCATATTAAGATCGCCGGCAGTTTCGTCTACAACATGCATATCGATAGCGTGGATGCGGCAATGGTCGAGTCCATCAACAATATCGGCCATGTGATGGCCCTCACCACTGTGGCCGAAGGGGCCGAACACCAGACCGTTGTCGAACAACTGCGTCGGCTGGGCGTGGACTACGTGCAAGGCTATGCTATCGCTTCGCCCATCCTGCTGGATCAATATCTGGGCGGCGTCCGCTAGCCTCTTGCCTAGCGCCGCAACGCTAGCCATCTGCCATTTCGCACGGTCCGCTTGGCAAGGTACAGCGGTCACCTAAGTTCCCGCAACGGACCGGCTGTTTCTGGCCGTTGGCTTTCCCTCAGATCTGCTACGGGGAACCAAGCATTCTTCCTTTCTCCCGCAGTGGGCTCAGCGATCATTTTTACAGGCATCAGAGGACCGGGCGGCACATCAGCGGGCCCCGAGCGACACCGCAACCAGACGAGGATACCGAAGCAGGTACGGTGCGACATTGTGTCGCATTTTCCTCAAGACGTCTGGCCCTTAGGCTAAGGGCATAGGGTCGTCGGTTGCCGGTAGATGCCCACGGGCGTACCAACCATGAGAGCCCTGCCGTTTGCTCGTGCCGCCAAGGAAAGCGTGGCAGGCACCTGTCCCAGGGAAGTGATGAGGCCTCCGTCGGGGGCCGGATCGAGTCACCGGCAATTGCAGAAATCCACCACTTACCCAACGGCAGGTCAGGAATCATGTCGAACACAGACAAGCGCTTTGCAAACCCGATCAGCGTCGGAATCGTTGCCGCCGGTCTTTCCCTGCTGCCTGCCACCCCGGTGCTCGCCTGTGCCGCCTGCGGCTGCTCCCTTTCCACGGACGCCGCGATGGGTTACACGGCGGCTGCCGGCTGGCGCGTCAGCCTGCAGTATGACTACATCGATCAAAGCCAACTACGCCACGGCATGGGCAGCGTGTCACCCGCCAGTGTGGCGGCCCTGAATCCCACCGCGGACCAGGAAGTGGAAAAGGACACCACCAACCGCTACATCACCCTCGGATTGACCTACGCGCCCAGTACAGTATGGAACTTCCGTCTGCTGGTTCCCTATGTGGACCGCGGCCATACCACCTACGGCGCTGAAACGCCGCCGTTGACGCCGGACAAGGTCAGTGGCGTCACCGTCTCCAGCATCGGGGATGCCAAGCTGATCGCCAGCTATCAGGGCTTTCTACCCACCCACAACCTCGGCGTCCAGTTCGGCCTGAAGCTGCCCACTGGCCACTATGGCGGCCCGGACGCCAGCGGCACCGGCGTGGTGGGCAGTCATCCGGTGGCGTTCGCCAGCGGACCGGCAGCGGGTGAGCTGCTAGATACCAGCCTGCAGGCGGGTACCGGCAGCACGGACGTAGTCGTCGGCGGCTATTACTACAAAGCCGTCAGCCAGAACTTCGATGCCTTCATCAACGGCCAGTTCCAAGCCGCAGTGGCCCACCGGCTGGATCAATCCGGTGCCAACTTCCGTCCGGGCAATCTCATCACCCTGAGCACCGGCCTGCGCTACGAGAAGAGCCCCCGCGTGGTGCCCCAGTTACAGCTCAACATCAGCCGGAAGTCCGCTGACCAGGGCGCGCTTGCCGATACGGCCAACACCGCTGGCACTACCGTCTACCTGAGTCCCGGTGTCAGCGTCGCCGTCACCCGCAGCCTGCAGGCCTACGGCTTTGTGCAGCTGCCGGTATACAGCCGCCTGGACGGCTACCAGCTGTTTCCGAAATGGACCGCCACGGTCGGCGTCAGCTACGGCTTCTGAGCGGCGGAGTGGAAATCGTGTTGCATCCCCGTATTCACCGGCAGGACCGGGCCGCACCTACGGCAGCCGGGCGGAAACGGGGCGGGTGGCGCCGGCTCGGGCTGGCTGCCGGGATGGTGCTGACCTGTGCGATGCTTCCGCCGCCGGCCAACGCGAACGACCTCAAGGTTGGCCAGGCCGCGCCGCCCCTTGTTCTGCATACCGTGTCCGGCCGTGACATCGCCACCCGCGACCTTGTCGGCAAGGTGGTCATCGTGACCTTCTGGGCCACTTGGTGCGAGCCTTGCCGCGAAGAACTGCCGTTGCTTTCGGCTTATGCGAGACGCCATGCCGACCAGGGCCTGATTGTGCTCGGCTTCAGCCTGGACGGGCCGGCAAACCTCAAGCAAGTGCGTGCCGTGGCCGCGAAACTAGCGTTTCCCGTCGGCCTGCTCGGCAGCCCCTGGGCCGGCGGCTATGGTCGCATCTGGCGCATACCCGTCAGCTTCGTCATCGGCCGGAGCGGCAACTTGCGCTATAACGGCTGGAAGGCGAGGGTGCCGGCGTTCACGGATGCCACCCTCAAGCGGATCGTCGACCCTCTGCTCCATTCCCCAACCCCTTAGCACCACCGGTTCGATAGGCCCTCCGGCCGTGACCGCCCAGTAGCCGGGTCGATTACGGGGCCCGCAAATAGACACCAGTGCTGAATTAAAGATATGATCCGGCCGCCCCCTAGATATGGAGGCCACACCCTCATTTTGGCTACAGCCCCACTGAAGAATAGCCCGCTGCTGAACGCTTAGCAGCCACGCGGACGCGCTTGCTGTGCGTCTGCTCCTGGCCGGAAGCCGGCTTGTTGAGGCTGTACCGGCTAGGTCCATCCACATCGGAGAACAGTCGGCGCCCTACGACACCTATTGTCCCCACGGAGAGGCCGACCTCATGATGATCGTATTCACCCTGTTCGAATATCCCGTGCCGGTAGCCGACTTACCGCATCCGCAGCATCCCCACAATGATATTGGCAGCGGTCACCGTGGAAATCGAGGTATTCGCGGTGACAATCGCCTGCCAAGTCGAGACCCCGATTCAACCTGTCGTAAAGAGTACGCATCCTAGTGATTGAGCAGCGCGCCGTTTTCCACCACCGCAATAGCTCGTTTCGCTCTTACGTCACCCTGCGCCGCAGCCTTCTTCCACCAATACAAAGCGCGGACACTGTTTGGCTGCATGCCTTCGCCTTTGTAGTAAGCGACAGCGAGGAAATACTGTGCTTTAGCCAAGTTCTGCGCGGCGGCCTTCTTCCACCAGTAGTCAGCTTTTGCGTAGTCCTTGGGCACACCGAAACCTTGGTGGTAGTTGATTCCGAGATTGTACTGCGCCAGGGCAAGGCCTTTTGCGGCCGCTTTCTTAAGCCAATAGTCGGCCTTTTTGTAGTCCTGCGCCACACCCTGACCGTGGTAGTACATGATCCCGATGTTGAATTGCGCGTTAACGAGCCCCTGTGTCGCGGCCCGCTTGTACCAATGGGCAGCCTTTCCAAAGTCCTGCTGTACACCCAAGCCTTCTTCGTAGGCGTATCCCAGAAGGGTCTCTGACAGTGCGTCGCCCCGCACGGCGGCCTTCTTCCACCAGTAGTCAGCTCTCCCGTAGTCCTTGGGCACGCCGCGGCCGCGAAAGTAGGCGCTCCCGAGGTTCCGCTGCGAGTTCGCGTCGCCCTGCGTCGCAGCTTTCTTCCACCAGAATGCCGCTTTGGCGTAGTTCTTTGGCACGCCACGGCCGTGGAAGTAGGCGTTCCCGAGGCTCCGCTGCGAGTTGGCGTCGCCCTGCGCGGCGGCCTTTTTCCACCAGTAATCGGCTTTCACGCAGTCCTTAGGAACACCGAGGCCCCGATAGTACGAGACTCCGAGACTGTACTGCGCGTAGTACTGTGCTGGGCCAACGGCATGCGATGCGGCCTTGCGCCACCAGTCGACCGCCTTGGCGTAGTTTTGTGACATGCCCCGCCCGCTTTCGTAGGCCCCCGCTAGATTATCTTCTGCCTCGGTGTCGCCCTGCATGGCCGCCTTGCGCCACCAATAGGCCGCCATGGTGTAGTCCTTTGGTACGCCGTGGCCCAGTTCGTAGTCAACGCCAAGGTTGTGCTGTGCCTCGACGCAGCCTTGGGCCGCGGCCCGTCGATACCAGTAGATAGCCTTGGCGTCGCTTTGTGGCACGTTCTTCCCTGTGTCATATTGACCCCCGAGATTGCACTGGGCCGTTACGAGGCCCTGCGCCGCGGCCTTCTTCCACCAATAAATGGCGCGCGCAATGTCTTGTTTAACACCAATCCCTTTTTGGTAGGCCACACCGAGATCATTCTGGGCTTCGGCAAACCCCTGCGCAGCCGCTTTCTTGTACCAGTAATCAGCCTTCACGTGGTTCTGCGGTACCCCGAGGCCCTTGGAATAGGCCAGGCCGAGGTCGTACTGCGAACTCGCCTCGCCCTGCGTCGCCGCCTTCGTCCACCAGTAAATGGCCCGCGCGTAATTTTTAGGCACGCCCGTTCCTTCGGAGTAGTCGAGCCCAACGTAGAATTGCGCTGGTTCGTCGCCCTGGGCCGCGGCCTTCTTCCACCAATAGAGCGCGCGCACGGGGTCCTTTTTTAAGCCGAACCCCTTGTCGTAGTACAGGCCGAGCTGGTATTGGGCTGTGGCACCGCCTTGCGCCGCGGCTTTTTTCGCCCAGAATACCGCCTTGGCAGGGTCTTTGGACACACCGAGCCCCTTGGCGTAACAGAACGCCATTTGAGTTTGCGCTCGGACATAGCCCTGCGCCGCAGCCTTCTTCCACCAACGAGTCGCGCGCGTAATGTCTTGTGGTACCCCACTCCCTTCGTAGTAATCGACGCCGAGTTTGTACTGCGCCACCGCGGCGCCCCCTCTGGCCGCCTTTCTCAGCGCCTTGAGCGATGCAACGCTGGATCCCCCAGAGGCTTGCGCGTACGCCGTGCTGGTCCTGATATTGCGAGCGCAGCCGGCGAGTACAAAAGTCAGTAGGAACAGCAGGTAGATGCTTTCTCGCCTCATGGATGACCCCTCACCGTGGAACTGCACCCCAAATGCGCCCCACTAACGTAGTTGTTGTACGGCGTAGTTACTCGTCTGCTGCGATAAGGCGCTCTAGGTAGGTGCGATAGTCTATTAGCGACTCATGCTGCGGCGTTTCCTCGTCCTCCAGACTTGATTGCTCATCAACCTGTCTGCATACCGCTTCTACGAGCTGCCGAAATGTTGCTTCGTCAAAGAGTTCGCGCGAGTACGCGATAGGGTCACCCGGAATTTGGCGCGTCAAAGTAACTTTCCGGACCAGATTGACGGCTAAGGGTGGGCAGATTAGTGAATCGAAAGCCAATTTTAGAAAGGCCTTAGAGGACACTCCCAATACCGCGCGCTTTCGGTAAAGCTGCACGAGCATTCCCATGATCAAACAGTAAATGGCCGCGAACAACCACAACACCTCATTGCGCGGTCCAGCAATAAGCAGAGCCATCGGTGCGGCTACAATCAAGAGTGTCAGTAGCCCTACGGACAGGTAACGCATTGGCAGGAGCGCCTGAAAGTATCGTTCCAAGGCGCGAGGTCTGTCAGGGCGCTCCACGAAATGCGTCGGCGACCAGCAAATTCGCCAAGACACAGCGTCGGGCAGCAACGGATTGGGCATATAAGCGCGCCTTCCTAGTACTTCAAAGCGTGGTATCGCAAACGTCCAAGTGCCGCGTGTTTGGATAAGCAACAGTTCGTTGGCGTATAGAAGCATCGCCGAATCGATCAAGTAGAACGATACGATTGCCACAGCCAAGGTAGCGGCGAGTGGATGTGTCACGCAGTCTTCTTCTTGAACAGCGAGCGTAACCAACCGAGCACGCCTACGACGGCCGCGGCCACCACCTTCCAGGCAGCTGCCAATGCTCCGGCAATTACGGCCCAGAACCCCTTCTTTGTAGCGACAGCAGCAGCGCCGCCAAGAATAAGTGCGGCCAAACCATATGCCGCCACTTTGTCGCCCTTCTTGAACTGTGCGTAACGCTGACCCGGGTCAAACTTAAAATCCGATAAAACGGCTTTGAAACTGCGGACATACGCATTGAGGGTTTCTGGACTTGATACTAACGTGGCGTTCATCACACCCGTTCTGCCAAGGATGCGGACCGTGTAGTCCACCCCAATTTTGCCGGCACTACGTAACTTGAGCCCCCACTCCAAACGTTTTGTGTCTCGATCGTAATGCGGCGGAACACTCCATCCGATGGTGTGAATCGGGGCAATTCCAAGTTTCTTGCGCCGTCTATTCTCCGCAGGGTCGCGGTCTTTTAGCTGCTTGAGTAACGAGGCCGCGTCGATTGACCCGCCGTCTTTGACATAGCCGATTGGGTTGAAAGAGAACGTCGCCCACCAGTTATCCTTCGGCGATAGAACAATGAAGTATCCGGGATCAGGCAGGTTTCCGGTCAGCTTGAGGAATTTCTCGCTGTCAGCTTCGCCAAGGAACGCAAGCGTCGAGTCCGCTTGAAGGGTTGCCTTTGACGCAATGTGGTCTACAGCCGGTCCGTGGTGCCAGTTCAGAGCCCTTATGGCCTGAATCGCACCATCTTGTTGAGGCGCCCCCTTAGCGAGAAGCGGTGAAAGCGCAAATATTAGTGCAAACGCTAGTCTTTTCACGATGGCGTCTCTTATGTTGCCTAGTTTGCAATGTCAAACACTCGACGAGCCGGAGATCTGCTTCCCGTTTTTCCCTACCTGGGTGATTTCAAGGTAGCGAAGCACCTTTTTCGGTTTTCTTTTTTCGGCGTGAAATCCGGGTTTCCCACCCTTAGCGGTCAGAGTGAGTCCGTAAGGCAATCGCACCTCGGCGCTACTGCCCCATGGCGTCGACAACGCCACTTGCGCTCGACTGCTGGACTTTGTCAACGCGCTTCATAGGCACGACGATCTCTGCCGGATAGTCGTAGGCGGCGCCGTCGCCCATGTCCACGCCCGCTCCGATGATTCCCCCTGCAAGGACATTGCCGAAGGCCATGCCCTTGGTTTTGGACTTGACGACCTTCATGGCGTCATTCCAGCCGGGCTTGGTGCATTTGACAATGAGGTTGCCGTACGCCCGATGGACCGTGGTCGAGCCAGGCGTAGCATTGATGTACCAGACGCCTTTGCTGTTCTTCAGGCTGCAAGTTGCACCCTGGGCCGAGGGCGTAGTCACCGAAAGCGGCTGACTGGTGCCGTTGACAATCGAGGCGCATCCGGAGAGCAGGGCAAGCGTGACGGCGGTGCCGGCGAGACGGAATCCGTTCAACATGGTGAGGCCCCCAATATTATTGTTTTGGCGTTTTCGTTCTAATTAGGGCTCGAACGGCCCTTTTGTTGAGAGTTTACCCGCTATGGGGCGGCGAACGAAGCTCAAAGCACCATAACGGATTCTTTACTTTGAAGGTTCCCACCAGGTTCGTCAGTGCCGACTCGGGCAAGAACAACTCCGGCTACCGGCCGTCGTATGCGGCGGACGCGGTGCCCTCTATTGGCTCATAGCGTGAACCGGCCCCTCCACTACTTGCCCATGGCTTGGTAGGCCGCTTGCTGAAGATGAACAACCGCCGATTTGGCGGGCAGCGTGTTGTTGCCGATGCTCAATGTGACTAGGAGGTAGTAACCGCCGGCCGATCGCGGCAGCACAAGGTAGTACGCAATTACTGTACCGCCGGATGTCTTGCAGGGAGCGAAGGCCATCACGCTCGTTGGTGTGGCCGATTGGACTGGGCCCAAGACGGGCTTTCCCTGACAGGCGGTTGCTGCTGCACCCACAACGCTTGAGGCAATATTCGCGGGGGTCGCCTTACGGAATACAGGAAGAACACTCAATGTGCCGACCACGCCGTGGGCCACCCGTGATATTCCAATAGACTATGCGCAGCCGGGTAATGTGCGCGAGCTGGAGCACGCGATTCGGCGGGTTCTGCTGACCCACCGGCGCCACCCAGAAACAGGACTGACGGACGCGAAACAATTACGTCGAAGGCAATCCATGAGTGGACGTGGGGTGATCTGCAAATTCAGAAATGACCCTTATCCGCCATTCAGTGCGCAAATTGGAGAGTCCGCTGTGCGGTAGTAAAGGGTCATTGGAAGTCGGGACGGCAGATAACATGCGGCAAATACAACAGGACGCTGCGCCGCACTTCCGTATAGCCCCATCCCATCGCCGGCACGATGTTGCAAGCAACAGCGGCTCGCAACATCGTACCTTTGGTCAGTTTCCCATGATCGCAAAAGCCAGGTTAGTTAGACCCTGCTCTCACACGCCATTTTTTTCGAACCCAAATCAGCCCCACTAAACCTGCCCATAGAAGCGGCAAAGTGGAGGGCTCAGGAATGGTTTGGAAGGTCTCAGCGTCAAGGGTCCAGTCTTACAGGCTGTGAGATTACCCTTCCCCACCCTACTGGTGAGAACGGACTCTCGAACGAGCTGCCACCGTCAAGGCTGTAACTCCCCGAGCATTGGTTCGTGGCATCAGCGAAGCTGAGCTTCAATAGCATGTCATTGGTAATCTTGTTCGCAGCGATTAGCATTAACTGAAAGGTCCAATCGCTAAGCGGAATACCGCCGCCGTGTCGGCCGAACTCGATGGCCAACCCCGACGCAGCTGGCTTGCCAACAAGGGGGCCGGAAGCTGGACCCAGGTTCATTACGGACGGCCCATTGCCAATCCCATTGTTGCGGTTGGATTGCAGGCCATAGCCGAAGGTTTGATCTACTCCCCGTAGAGCGGCGCCCAGGCGGAAACACCGGTAAAAGTGCCGGCGCCATCCTGGACGTCAAACTCCGCCTTGGAAAAATATGGGTCGCGGGTACTCCCACAAGGGCTGGACGGCGTGAGCCCACCGCGGACTACCCACCTCGTGCTTCGCACGTCCCTAGCGGGTGGGTAGTGAGATAAATCTCGGAGTGAGTCAAAAACCAATTCCCCGGGAACTACGATGTTGGTGGTGGTTCGGCGTTCATCTAGAGAGGCTCCGTCTCTGGGTAATAGTGGCATCCTCCGCTGCGCGCCGCCCACACCGCCATGCCAGTAGCCGCGCCCTCCTTACCGCACGGCAGAATTCCCGTGCGGGATGGAATTCCCCGAGCGAAACGCCGTCTAACTCAGTTGTAGGTAAACCTGCCACGGAGGGTATCGTGATGGGATCGTCGCAACGCGCCGCCCTGCTG
>CAZNBB010000123.1:0-9946 GCA_964571225.1 uncultured Gammaproteobacteria bacterium | reverse complement strand
ACCAGCTGCCAGGTCGGGTCGGGATTGTATTCGGTCATGGCCGCGGCGATCGAAGCGGTGTCGGGGCCCAGGTTTTTCTGGTAGACGCGACCCTGCTGGTTGATGATGAACGTCATCACTCCCGAATTGCCCCATTTGGAGGGATAAGCGACCAGAGCGTAGCCGGCAATCATGTTGCCGTTGATGACGTAGCTGAATTTCCCACCGGGCGCGCTGGGGCCCTGGGCGGTGAGGATCTTGAAGACGTAGCCGTGGAAGGGGCGCGGCTTGTGCAGCTTGCGCGGCTGGCTGTTGGTGGATGTCAGGGTACGGTTGTGCGGCCCGTAGCCTTCTTCGCGCGCTTGGGCGACGAGCGCGCCGAGCGGGCTGGGATTTTCACCTTCGGTGGTTTTCCAATAGAGACCGTCGTGATGGCCGGGCGTGCTGAAGAATTTCTGGGCGTAGACGGCCAAGCCCTGCGTGTCGCCGCCTGATTCGGTGAAGAACTCCCACTGCGCCACGGCATAGGCGCGGCAAGTGGCGATGGCCGACAGCTCATTCTCGCCGATGCGGCGATTGAGAATTTCCTCCAGGCCGGCTTTGGTGTCGAACAGCCAGCGGTCGTTGCGCCTGACAACCGGGATGGGGAACGGCCAGTGGTTGCGGCCGACGACGATGGTGTAGGCGTCGCCGCTCTTGCGCAGTTCGGCCGATGCCTGGAGGCTTGCAGAAAAGCGTTTCAGATCGTTTCGATCCTGAACGCGGTCGCCGGAGAGCAGTTGTTTGCCATCCGTGCCGAAAAGCCTCGAAACCACGCGCGGGCTCCCCGTCTTCGCCGCCTCGACCAGGGCCTGCATCGCATCTTCCGCGGTGGAAAAAGTGGGCTGGGCAGATGCCGCGGTTTGAGCGGCGGCGGACGAAGCGACCGCGGGGGCCGGTGGAGCGGCGCCAACGACGGACGGCGGCGTGGTGAGGGAGACAAGCAGCAGCGACGCCGACAGCAGCGGAAACCTCCGGCGGCGCAGCGTCCATCTGCGAGTATTGGAGGGGCTCATGGCGACCTCTCTCCCGGTTGCCGCCGCTGCTGCCGGCCTTTCGGCTGCGCCTTGCCGGCGGGCTTCTGTTTCATTTGCTGGCGGCTCTGCTGTCCGCGCTGGCTGGCGGCGCGGGGATCGAACGGGGCGCCTCCTCGTCCGAACGCGTTCGTTGGCCGCGAAGTCGGTTGCCGGACGGCAGGAATCGTCGGTGGCCGGGCGGCAGGCGTGGGCGAAGGAGCACGTGCGGCCGGCGGAGGTTGCCCGGGCGTAGGCCTAAGCTGGCGGGCCGGTGGAGTGGTTCGCAGCTGCCCGGGGGGGCGCGCCGGCAGAGGCGCGGACCGTGGTTGCTGCGGCGCCGGACGAGTCGCGGGAGTCGGTCCAGGCTGCCGAGGCGGCGGCGTGACGCGCGACTGCCCCGGCGGGCGTGCCGGGCCCGGCGTGGGCCGTGGTTGTCGGACCACGGAGGGGGCCGCAGGAACGGACCGCTGGCGGCCGCGGAACTGTTCCAGGGGCTGATTCGGAGGGATATTCCGATCGATGATTTTATTGGGCACGCGGCGCTCGGGCGCACGCGTGGGCGCAGGTGCGCGGCGGGCGCGGTTGTTGAAACCGACGTTGCGATGAACGGCGCGATAGCGCGACAGACCCGCATAGTTCACCGGACGCTGGACAACGTGACGGTTGATGACGACGGTCGAGAAGCGGGGATTGACGTACCTCGCATTCACGCGGATGTGCGAGCGGGAGCGGGCGATCCACCCGCCGCCCTGCCAGCCGGTGTAATAGACCCGGCGGTGGCTCCAGTCGCAATCGAGGTTGAGCCACACACCGATCGCCAGGGCCGGTCCGAAGGAAAACGCTGTGAAGATGCCGCCGGCATAGGCCGGTCGGAAGAACACGATCGACGGATCGTAGGTGGGGACATAAAGGTACGTCGGGCTGGCGGGCCAGATCGAGATATAGCCGGGCTCGATGATCACCTGCTGCTGCGGCGTGGTGACGAGGTTGCCCTGTGCCTGGGCCATCGCCCGCAGCCGCTGAATCGACGCCATCACGTCGGTCGATTGAGAGACGTAGGTCTGGCCGACGGCGGTAGTCCAGTCGAGATTGTCATCCATCATGTTGAGCACGCTGGGATAGTGGGCTACGGCGCGGACGCTGACGTCCCAAGGCTGGTCGTCGACGTCGTTCTGGCCGTAGCTGCGAACCCAGCGTGCGGCCTCGTCGATCTGATCGACGAACGTGGCGGCGACGAGTACCTGGGCGAGCAGCGGATCGGGGTAGAGAGCGATAGGCGCGAGGAGATTGTCCAACTGCTCGGCGGTGTACGGCTGGTAGCTGGATTCGTACTGCGCCGGCTGGGCCGGTGGGGGGCTCGCGTAAATTGGAGAAGGCGGAGCGCCGTTGGCGAGCGGCACGAAGCCAAGGCTGAAAGCCAGCACAAAGGCAAGCACTCGCCGCATCAGACACCCCCATCATGGGCAGTGGGTGATGGGATTGTCTCGGGCCGCGCGGCAGACCCAACGCAGACAACCAACCGAGGCAGTGCCATCCCATCCGGGACTGCAAACCCTAGTTTCATCCTAGCAGAACTTACAAACGGAGTCGGAGGTACGCGCGGCGCAACCGACGAGGATAATAGGGAAAGAGGGGATAGCTTGATGTTCCAATACAATTTTCTGCATGTCCCATGCGCCAGAACATGTAAAAAAGGGGACAGATTCATTTTTGCGAAAACCGGGTCAGAGAGCCATTGTTCCTACTAGTAGAGGAGGAAACGGATCTCTGGCCCGGATTTCCCTGTCATCCGCGACGCCGAGCAACGGGGGCAACTGACCGGAACCGAGCGCTTCGAAGCGCAGGTGTCCAGGACCGTGGGTGCCTGGATCGGGAAACGCGGGCCTGGGCGGCCCGCGAAAACCAAGTGCGCCGACGGGGGCGATCCGTAAATAAATCCGTCCCCCTTTTTCCTTTTTAAAACTAGGGTTTGCTATCCTGGATGTAAGTGCCTTGGTTGGTTGTCTGCGTTGGGTCTGCCGCGCGCCCCGAGACCATGAAAGCTTTCTTTCGCATTCTGGTGTTCCTGCCCGGCTTGTTGCTGTCGCCGCCGCTGTGGTCCCAACCCGTCAGTCCGCGGGCCGTTATCAGCAAGTATCAGGCGCTGCGTGCGGCAGCGAGCGGCCAACCGTATCCGTTGCCGTTCTACATCGAGTCGTCGGAAAAGGACGATACCCTGAGCGGGGACGTCTACGCCGCGGTGTCGCAGCCCTTCGCCGAGCTTAGCCCCTTGTTGGTACTGTCGGCGACCTGGTGCTACTTCATCCCGGTAAGCCTGAATATCAAGGCCTGCACTCACCATCGAAAGCAGGGCGTTGCCTACCTGACGATTTATGGCGGACGGGACGTCTATGAAGCGCTGGCGAGCACCTATCGCCTACAATACCGCTTTCAGCCTGAGGTGGTACGGGATGACTACCTGCGACTGCGTCTGACCGCCGCCAAGGGGCCGCTGGGCACCAGGGACTATCTCATCGTCCTGGACATGCTGCCCTATGAGGGCGGAACGTTGGTGCACATCCACACCTCCTACCACACCAGCATCCTCAGCCGCATCGCGGCCCGTCTATATTTGGCGACGCTGGGGCGCGATAAGGTGGGATTCAGCATTACAGGTTACGACAAGAACGGGAAACCGATTTTCGTCCAGGGAATGAAGGGGCTCATAGAGAGAAACGCGTTGCGCTATTTCCTGGCGCTGCAGGCCTATCTTGACACTCGCACCGTTCCGGCAACGAAGCGCTATGACGCCCTGCTCAAGATGTGGTTCGGCTTTACAGAACGCTACCCGAAACAGCTGCACGAGATGGGATGGACCGAGTACCTGCACGGCAAACAGCGTGAACACGAAAATCAGCTTCGCCTTCAGAAAAAGATTGACGGCGGCGGGCGGCCGGCGGAATAGGGACAGAAAGGGGACAGATCTATCTTACGAGTCCGAAATGGGCCTTGGTTTTTGTGTAGACAGCCGGTGGGTGCGCGGCGCAATTCGCCGGCACACGATTTTCTCGACCTCATCCACAAACAGAGCAAGAAGCCCGGAGGGAATAACATCTGGCCAATTCCCGGGTTCGATATCGTCGTTCGCTAATCTCACGGCAGCCTCAAAAGCAAAGCCCCTGCGATCCCCAGGCGTGCACCGATGTACCCTCCGGGCTTTTCAGGCCACGTTGTTTAGCGTGGCAATAAGCGGGGGTTGTCTAAGCGAACCGGGACATTGCCGGTGCTACGTCCAGCTCTGGGAGGAAGTGTCATCGCGTTGCCAGATAGTGGTTAACGCCTACTGCCTGATGACCAATCACCGTAAGATGGCGCAGACGGGCTATTGTTTTAGGTTCTCCGTCCCCTCTTGACTCTCAGGGCGCATCGTCCGGACTTGCCGCAGCGTGCGGGCTATGCCCACAATAGGGCTTCGGTGCGCGAACCATCAAATCGCAGGCGGTCCGAAACGGCGGCAGCGAAGAACGAATCACGCTGCCCGTCACATTTTGTTGGGGTTGTGTCCGGCCTCGCGCCCTCGCAGAGGTCCAGCCGGCGTGCGGAGGCCGTGGGAAGCGAAGGATGCGGAAACCGGAAGGGCCTCTGCCCGGAAAACGCCTCAAGATGCGGAACACCGAAACCGTGCGCGCAAGCAGAAGCGTCTTCCATCTGTTTGATGTGCGCCTGCACTGTGGCTTGCGTTGCCGCCTTGCAGACCCATGTTGGTTGAGCGCGGGGAGAGAGAAATGATCGGCGACCGCGATGTTGTCGTCTTCTATGACGAGCGGATGCTCACTCACCGACCGGATGCCAAGGACCCGTTCCTGCCGGGCCGCCTCGATAGCCGGGTGCGGGAAATATTGGCGGGCCTCGGAGTGAAGTGGGTTTATCCGGAACATCCCGGACGGGTGACGGCGATCATGGAGCTGTTGGAGCGCGAGCCCGTGCAGGGTGTGCGGTTGGAGGCCGGCGTCGCCGCTACGCGCGAGCAGCTCGCTCGCGTGCATACCACGTCCTATCTGGAAGCCATCTACGCCCTGCGCGGTAAGACTGCGTGGCTGGACGTCGACACCACCGCCGTCTCGGCGGGCAGCGTCGAGGCCGCCGAAGTCGCTGCCGGGACCGCCATTGCCGCCGTGGAGGCCGTGGTGCAGGGCCGCGCACCGTCCGCCTTTGCCGTGGTCCGCCCGCCCGGGCATCACGCCGAATCGGTGAGAGCCCGGGGTTTCTGCCTGTTCAACAATACTGCCGTGGCTGCCGCGCACGCGCAGGCGGTTTTGGGCTGCGAACGGGTACTGATCGTCGACTGGGATGTGCACCACGGTAACGGCACCCAGGAGATCTTCTGGGCGGATCCGGACGTGATGCTGTTCGACACGCATCGAGAGGCGCCGTTCTACCCCGGATCGGGGATGCTCGCAGAGGTGGGCGGAGGACTGGGCGAAGGCGCGACCGTGAATGTCCCGCTTCCCGGGGGCGCCGGTGACGCCGCCCTGCTCAAGGCATTCAGGGAGATTCTCGTTCCAGCCGCCGATCACTTCCGTCCCGACCTGGTGATCGTGTCGGCGGGCTTCGATCCGCACCGCCTGGATCTGTCATTGAATATGAGCTACGACGGTTTTGCGGCCCTGACCGGGATCGTCCGGGAGATCGCCGATCGGCACTGCCACGGACGGTTGGCCATGGTGCTGGAGGGCGGGTACCACCTGGAATCCCTGTCCTATGGCGTGCGTGGGGTACTCGAAGTGCTGGCGGGAGCGCAACCGCCAGAGCCGGAGGAATGCGGCTTGCGCGAGGTGGCGGCGGCGGCCGAGTTCCACCGTAGCGCCTTTGTGTCGGAGTAACGAGCAAAAAGGGGACAGATTTATTTTCCGACAATCTGCTGGCCTGCGTGCGTTATATCGAGTTCACCCCGGTGCGCGCCCGTTTAGTCGCGCCGCCTGAGGCGTATCGCTGGTCGAGCCGCCGCCATCGATCGTGTCGTTCTGAGCACTCATGCCGCGATGAGAATCCCTGCTATCGTACCCTGGGCGTGAATGCGGCGGACAGGCCGGCGCGGTGCAGCCGCCTTCTGCAGGCCGCGGCTGTGGAGGGCGAAGGGACGCTCATCCGTGACGCCCCGCAACGGGGCCAACCCACCGGGTTCTAGCACTTCCAACAGCAGGTAGCGCAGATCGTGGGTAGGCGAATCGGGAAACGAGGCCCCGATCGAGAAATAATAGGGGACAGACCACGGTTTGAACTGCCTGGCAGGAAGCCGAAAATAGCACCGGAGAAAAGGGCATAGATTGATTTTTCGGTCAAAGGTTGAGTTCAATATAGCACCCATGCAGCCTGCATTTAAATCAGTCCTCTTTTCTGGTGCGCTTATGGTGCCGTCAAGATTTCGCGCCAATGGCCAGGGCGGAATCGGTTCGCTGCTGACACCGCACGCGGACTATACGGCCCTGGTCTGAGACTCTTTTGGGTTGGGGGGAATTACACGTTGACCGGCGGCAAAATGGGCGCTTATTCTTCTTCTGCCTGCTGTGCTGTGCCGGAATCGGACTGACGTACCGGCAAAATCAACTTGATAGACTGCTTACCGATCAGGGGGCGTGGACATGAACGATACCGTGGGCGCGGCGCCCATATTCTCGCGCACGGATTATTTTTCCTACACGTCGGACGGCCATCGCGAAACTCAGCAGGTCTGGAACGTCTCGACAGGCGGTAAGACTATCGCAATCTACGTCCAGGGTGACGTCGCTGGCCTGGGGTTTCCTTCGATCACGGAAACACATTTCGCAAAGAAGCATCTTCTGTCGTTCAAAGGCGGGAAGGCCAGCAAGGCGGGTCAGGACGTCATGACCAAGATGCAGCGTATCGCCGGCAAACGGGCGCGCACGGGGCTGACAAACTCGCAAAAGAAAGACCCCAGCAAGATCGGTGACGCTACGAAGGAAGCCTACTGGACGCAAATCACCAACAAATATGCTGGCAGCGTCACTAAGAAGAATACTTTCATTAAGGTGGATGCGATTAAACCTGATGAGCTGAGGTTACTCATCGCCAATGGGCTCCTCGCGGGCAATGGTACCGAGGCTCATGTCGACTTTCCCGCTGCTGCGGTCTGGTACTTTGAAATCGGTGCCGCGGCGCCAACGCAGCTTCAGGCGAACGGTGTGACGTCAGTAGGCCTTGGATACGAGAAGAATAGTGCCGGCGACAAGTTCGTCATCAAACACCTCGGATAACCCATCCCCAAGACATCGAATAATATGAGAGAGGGGGGACAGATTTATTTTTCGGTCGAGGGTTGAGTGCAATATAGCGCTCATCGAGCCTGTAATTAAATCCGGGCCGTCCGAATGACGGGGAGCCGACCAGAGTCCTGGTCTCTCCACTGTTACGATAGCTGGCCTGAGCATCAGCCATACAGATTGACGCTGTCAATGATTCCGACGGCGGATGCGAATATCTGATAGCGCTGCGCGTAGAATTTCCAGTTGCCGGTTATCCTGCGGCCGATGACCGTACCATTCTGGCCCGTGCTGGACATGATGCTCACATCCGGCTTGCCGCCGGCGAAGCCGGCCCGAGTGCCCGTATCCAGCTTGAGGCGCGCTTCCACGTCTCCAAGCTGCGTGGGCGGACGCAAGTGGGAAACCAGCCTGCTGCCGTTCGCATCGGAGCCAATGCCAAAGGTACAGCCGTTGAGTTTGGAGGTTACCATGATGTCGACATCGCCAGTGGAAGGCAGTATGTAGTGTGTGGTGTCGGTGTCTTCCCATGCCCCTGTAGCGACGTTGTACTCCCGCATCGAAATGTAATGCGCAGTAAATTCCCGGCTTTTTTCGCCTGCGCCTTTGCCGTTGAAGCTATCGGCTTTATATATGACATAGAATGGCACCTGTCGGGTTGCACCGCCGGCGCAGCTTTTCCATCCATCCTCATCAGTTCCCTGCATAACAAACCGATGTATGCCTGAAGTCCCTTTATTGGATCCGTAGATCATTACCGCATTGTTCTTCAAGAACTCTTCCGTATTCGTCAACAGACTATCCAGCGCGTCGTTTATTCCGGCCATCGACAGGTCTCCTTATTGCTCGTATTGCAATAGCTGAAGCGCGTAAAAGGGGCCAGAGGGATCGCCAACTGGTCCCCCTGTTCCCTTTTTCCAAGTCCGTCAGAAAAGCAGTTGATTCAATCGGTGCGCGACCGTCGACGGGCGCGGGCCTGGCCTGAGCAGCAGGTTCAGTTTGCTGCGCTGGTGGTTGCAGATCCGATCGCGCCTGTCGGTCCGTGAACCGGGCCCCGCCTGTTCCCGATTATTTGGGCTTTGCCGCGACCGCCTCGATTAGACTGACCCGCTCCTCATCCAGGTTGCGGTGCAGGTTGTAAGCCTTAGTGAGGATGTCGTTTCCAACCAGCAGATGCACGCCCAGTTCCGGCCGTTCCGGCTCACCGACTGGCTCCTGCATATGGGCGAAGGCCTTCTGGGCGAGGTCGGTCTTGTCGTTCCAGACCTCGACATCAAAGCCGGCCGCGGTGACGACATCCCGGAATGGCTCTGGCGGCATCAGAAAACTCATGGAACCGTCCTGGGCCCACGGTACCGGAAAATGCACCGGAGTGTTCTTGTGACCACAGACCTCGTACAAAACGGCCCGCCCTCCTGGCTTGAGCACACGGTGCAACTCCTTCAGCCACCCCAGCTTGTCTTCGACGTTCATGTTCATCTGGATCGACCAGGCCCCGTCGAAGGTGTTGTCGTCGAACGGCAACTCCAGCGCACTGGCAGCGTGGAACTTCACCCGCTCGTGCATATCGAGCAACAGCGTCAACCGCTCCGCAGCATCGATATATTCATCGCTGAGGTCGATCCCCGTCGCCCGACAGCCCGTCTCATGGGCCAGTCGCCGGGTGGAACCTCCCACGCCGCAGCCCACGTCGAGGATATGCATATCGGAAGTGAAACCGGAGAGCTCAATCAGCTCATTGGTTGCCGCATGGCCGCGGATATGAAATTCATCCACTGGCTGAAGGTCGTCAAGAGTGACAGCCGACAATTCCTTGCCAAGCTCATTGAGCCCGCCGATGATCCTGTTGTACAAGTCATTCGGCGAGTAGTAACCGTAGATTTGTTTCATAGTTTCGGCCTCGATCCCCCGGCGAGTTGAGCCGCACATTGCAGTGGGGCTTGCCCAGAGCGCCGAGAGGGGAACGCGGGGGCATAGAAAGACTACAGTGGAAATCAGGGACAGGCCAAGGTTTTCGCTCCGGAAACGGGGCGTGCCTCGGCTATAGGGGACGGACCACGGTTTTGGGGCAGTGCGAATAACGGGGCGCCGCCTCAAACCCTGGTCGGTCCCCGTTGACTGGACGGTCTAACGCCGTCGTCTGCCATCCATATTGCGGCCTATGTTGCCGCTACTGTCTGCGCCCGTGAGCCTCACCTAGAATAATAGGGGACAGACCACGGTTTTAGACTGCCTGGCAGGAAGCCTAACATCACAGCAATGGACAAGGAGGTCCACATGCCGCGACGCGCTCGCATCGCCATGCCGGGTATCGCTTGGCATATCATCCAACGCGGTAACAATCGTGCTGCGTGTTTCTACGCCGCCGACGACTACAGACAATACCTCAAGATTCTTGGTGAGCAGGCACGAAGGCATGGCTGTGCCATTCACGCCTATGTGCTGATGACTAACCACGTGCACTTGTTGGTTACGCCTGAGCACGCGGACAGTGCCAGTTTGATGATGAAGCAGCTCGGTCAGCGCTACGTGCAGTATATCAACCGGACCTACCGTCGAACGGGAACCCTCTGGGACGGCCGGTTCCGGTCGTGCCTGGCCCAAAACGCGGGTTATGTGCTCGCCTGCTACCGCTATATCGAGTTGAACCCG
>CAZNBB010000122.1:0-10228 GCA_964571225.1 uncultured Gammaproteobacteria bacterium | reverse complement strand
CCAGGAAGCAGATGGCGATCTCGTCGCCGCCCTTCATTTTAATGGCCTTGGCCATACCGGCCGCCAGGGGGAACGGCCCGCCCACCAGGGCGTAGCCGCCCATGAAGTGGTTCTCCACGTCAAAAATGTGCATGGAACCGCCGCGGCCCTTGCTGGAGCCGGTCTCCTTGGCGAACAGCTCGGCCATCACGGCCTTGGGGTCGGCACCGCACTTGATGGCGTGGATGTGGTCGCGGTAGCCGGTGATGACGTAGTCGTGGCCAGGGCGGGCGGCTTCCATCACCCCGTGCACACAGGCTTCCTGGCCCGGATACAGATGCAGGAAACCGCCGATCTTGCGCTCCACGTAGGCCTCGTAGCAACGCTCCTCAAAGCGGCGCGCGAACAACATCTCGCGCAACAACCGTTTCTTGTCCGCGGCGTTCATGGGGCTCCTCAAGTCTCGATTAATTGGCGGCAGCGGGCCGGGGGATGGACAGGCGTGCGCTCGTCCGTCTCAGCCGCTGCTGGCGCTGCCGGGGACATGTGGGGCGGACGTTCGACGCACGCCGGTAACAGGGCACCCCAGGGGCCGGCCACGGTACCGGAAAAAGAATAAGCGCGATATGATCTGCGTTTTGGCTCACAAGGTCAAGGCGAGCACCATGCCCATCCCCTTGGAACGCTTCCAGAAAATCGCAATAAATCAGCATCTAAGCATTCCGACCCAGCGCCAGATCGACGGCCACGAAGCGCTCATCGTGGTGCTGCCGGAAGTCACCGGCAAAGCGCCGTGGCCGTTGTTTCCCTACGGCGATTTGCTCTACGGCCGCTACCGGCGCCGGCGCTCGGGGGGCGGTCAGACCGCGCTGAGCACCGATCTGCCCAACACCGCGGGCACCCGCGTGACCTTGGGTCGGGCGAGCCCGACGGCGTCAGCCTTCGAGCTGCTTACCCTGGCCCGCAAGCTGTCCGCCCGCGCACTGGAGGCCGATCCCCGCACGGTGGCGGTGTGCGTGCCGGGTCTGGACGAGCAGGCACCGGCTGTGGCGGAGGCCCTGGTCGCCGCGCTGCTGGCGGCGGTGGCCCCCATGCCCAGCTTCAAGCGCAAGCCCGACCCCGCCCCTGCCCTCAAGCGCATCGAGCTCTACGGCGCCGGCCGCCGGCTGGACCTGCGGCGCACCCGCGCCGAGGCCGAAGGCAACGCCCTGGCCCGCTACCTGACCATGCTGCCGCCCAACGAGCTCACCCCCGGGCACTACCGGCGCCTGGTGGCGGGTCTCGCCCGTCAGGAGGGCTGGCGCATGGAGTTCTGGGACACCCGCACCCTGATGCGGCGCAAGGCGGGCGCCTTCCTGGCGGTGGCCCAGGGCAGCCCCGACGGCGATGCCGGCATCGTGCATCTCAGTTACCGGCCCAAGACCGTGAAACGCGATCGCGGCACACTCAGCCTGGTGGGCAAGGGCATCTGCTTCGACACCGGCGGCGTCAACCTCAAGCCTGCACGCTATATGCTGGGCATGCACGAGGACATGGCCGGCAGCGCAGTGGCGCTGGGCACGCTGCTGGCCCTCACCCGCATGCAGGCCGGTCTGCCGGTGGAATGCTGGCTGGCCCTGGCCCAGAACCACATCGGACCGAAGGCCTACAAGCCCAACGACGTGGTGACAGCCTCCGACGGCACCCGCATCGAGGTGGTGAACACCGATGCCGAAGGGCGCATGGTGCTGGCCGACACCCTGGCCCTGGCGGGCAAGCGCAAACCCGCCCTGCTGGTGGACTACGCCACCCTTACCGGCAGCTGCGTGGAAGCGCTGTCCACCCGCTACAGCGGCGGCTTCTGCAACCGCCACGACATGCTGGATACCATCATCGAGGCGGGACGGGCCAGCGGCGAACGGGTGTGGCCGTTCCCCACCGACCGGGACTTCGACGAGGCTCTGGACAGCGCCATTGCCGACGTCAAGCAGTGCACGGTGGAGAACGAGGCCGACCACATCCTGGCCGCGCGCTTTCTGAACCGCTTCGTGCCCGCCGAGGTACCCTGGCTGCATGTGGACCTGGCTTCCGGCAACCACAAGGGCGGCCTTGCCCATATCCCCACCGACACCACCGGCTTCGGGGTGCGATTCACCCTGGCCCTGCTGGGCAAGCGCGGCATGCTGTGACGACTCCGACGCCATGGAGCGCAACGTGAAGGAACGCATGGTGCTGGGCTGGCGCGAGTGGGTCACCCTGCCGGAGCTGGGCATCACCGCCATCAAGGCCAAGGTGGACACCGGGGCGCGCACCTCCGCGCTGCACGCCTTCCACGTCGAGCTCTATCGCCGCGGCGGCGCCCACCGGGTGCGCTTCGCCATCCACCCACTGCAGAAGCGCACCGACATCGAGTTGTTGTGCGATGCGAAGGTCATCGACCAGCGCCTGGTCAGCGACTCCGGCGGTCACCGGGAACGGCGTTACGTGATCCACACGCCGGTGCGCATCGCCGACCGGGAGCTGCCCGTCGAGATCACCCTCACCGACCGCGACACCATGAACTTCCGTATGCTGCTGGGCCGCACCGCCCTGCGCCACGGTTTTCTGGTCGACCCCAGACGCTCGTACCTGGCGGGCAATCCGCCTGGCCTGTAAAAAAGACAACTGCGCCACGGAAAGCACGGAAAACACGGAAAGGAGAAGAGTCGATTGGATGGCTGAGGTCGGCTCAATGACTGAAGAACGAGGGCGAACGCGCGGTAGCCCCATTCAATAGCGCCACGCCCTCCTGTCGGTGAAGCATGCAACGCACCCGGCGGGCTGCGCGGCAACCGGCACCCCAGCCCCGCATTCACATTTTCCGTGCTTTCCGTGTTTTCCGTGGCGCTTTAACGCTGTTATACAGAAGGCTCCGCGCCGGCCCGACCTGACTGTACAAACGACCTGTCGGTAGGCCACACTGCCCAATACCCGTCCGCCGCACCACTGCAACGGAGCTCTGCCTTGAAGATCGCTATCCTGTCACGCAAGGCCAGTCTGTATTCCACACGCCGCCTCATGGAGGCGGGCAAGCAGCGCGGTCATGAAGTGCGGGTCATCGATACCCTGCGCTGCTACATGAACATCACCTCCCACAAACCGGAAATCCACTACAAGGGGGAGGTACTGACCGGCTTCGATGCCGTCATTCCCCGCATCGGCGCCTCCATCACCTTCTACGGCGCCGCCGTGCTGCGCCAGTTCGAGATGATGGGCGTGTTCCCGGTCAACGAGTCGGTGGCCATCAGCCGCGCCCGGGACAAGCTGCGCTCCCTGCAGCTGCTGTCGCGGGCCGGCATCGGGCTGCCGGTGACCGGCTTCGCCCATTCCCCCGACGACGTGCAGGACCTGATCAAGATGGTGGGCGGCGCCCCACTGGTGATCAAGCTGCTGGAGGGCACCCAGGGCATCGGAGTGGTGCTGGCCGAAACCCGCAAGGCCGCCGAGAGCGTGGTGGAAGCCTTCATGGGCCTGAAGGCCAACATCCTGGTGCAGGAGTTCATCAAGGAGGCCGGCGGTTCGGACATCCGCTGCTTCGTGGTGGGCGGCAAGGTAGTGGCCGCCATGCAGCGTACCGCCAAGGAGGGTGAGTTCCGCTCCAACCTGCACCGGGGCGGCACTGCCGAGCTCATCAAGATCACGCCGGAGGAGCGCTCCACCGCGGTGCGCGCCGCCCAGGTGGTGGGATTGAACGTGGCGGGCGTGGACATCCTGCGCTCCAACCACGGGCCGGTGGTGATGGAGGTGAACTCGTCGCCCGGCCTGGAAGGCATCGAAGGCGCCACCGGCAAGGACGTGGCCGGCATGATCATCCAGTTCATCGAAAAGCACGCCCGTCCCAACCGCACCCGCACCCGCGGCAAGGGCTGAGGACGGCACCATGGGCAGAGAGGTGCTGAAGGTGGGCGGCCGGGTGATCGAACCCGGGTCCCGGGCCTCCATGGAACTGCCGGTCACCGCCCTGTACACCCACACGCCCGTGACCATCCCCGTGGAGGTCATTCACGGGCGCAAACCGGGACCTCGCCTGTTCGTCAGCGCCGCCATCCACGGCGACGAAATCAACGGCGTGGAGGTCATACGCCGGTTGTTGAAACTGAGCGCCCTGCGCCGCCTGCGCGGGGTGCTGATCGCCGTGCCCATCGTCAACGTGCACGGTTTCATGCAGCACATCCGTTACCTGCCGGACCGCCGCGACCTGAACCGTTCATTTCCCGGCTCCGAAAAGGGTTCCCTGGCCGCCCGGGTGGCACACCTGTTCATGGAGGAAGTGGTGCGCAACTGCACCCACGGCATCGACTTGCACACCGGCGCGGTGCACCGGGAGAACCTGCCCCAGATCCGCGCCCGTCTGGACGATCCGGAAACCGAGCGACTGGCCCGCGCCTTCGGCGTGCCGGTGCTGCTGAACGCCGACATCCGCGACGGCTCCCTGCGGGAGGTGGCCGCCGAGCTGGGCATTCCCATGCTGCTGTACGAAGCCGGCGAGGCGCTGCGCTTCAACGAGGTGGCGATCCGCGCCGGCCTGCACGGGGTCGTATCGGTGATGCGCGAGCTGGGCATGCTGCCCGCCGCCCGCACCAAGCGCCGCGAACGCCATGCCCCCATGGAAGCCCGTTCCAGCAGCTGGGTGCGAGCCCCCCAGAGCGGCATCCTGCGGGCCACCGTGGCCCTGGGCGCACGAGTCGCCAAGGGCGACGTGCTGGGTGTGATCGCCGATCCCCTCGGCGCCCATGAGGTGGACGTGGAAGCACCTGCCGGCGGCATCGTCATCGGCCGCAGCAATCTGCCCCTGGTCAATGAAGGCGACGGACTGTTCCACATTGCCCGCTTCAGCGCTCCCCACAAGGCCGAAGCCGCCGTCGAGCACTTCCAGGAACGCAATGCCGACATGAACCTGCCGAACAGCGAGCCGCCGATTGTCTGAAGGGACAAATCAAGAACAAAAGCGCCACGGAAAACACGGAAAGCACGGAAAAGAACCATTGCTATTGAGAGCATCGTGACCCGAAGGTGTTGGCGCCGTCGGGCACTGCGTCGGCTTTGCCATCCTTACTGCCGCGGGTTGCACATTGTTGCCCCCGACCGTCCCTGCGCTGAGCGCCCGGATCAGGAGTCAACATACTCCATTCATCATTTTCACTTTCCGTGCTTTCCGTGCTTTCCGTGGCGCCTTTTACCGTCCCTCGCGGCTGAAGCCGGCGGCGGGTATACTGCCCGCTGGCAAGTCGACAACAGCTCAGCATGCAGATCACCCTCACCCGGCCGGACGACTGGCACCTGCACGTACGGGACGGGGACGTGCTGGACGATGTGGTGCCCCACACCGCCCGGCAGTTCGCCCGCGCCATCATCATGCCCAATCTGAAGCCCCCGGTGACCACCATCGCCCAGGCGGTGGCGTACCGCGAGCGCATCGTGGCAGCGGTGCCGGAGGGGCAATCGTTCGAACCTCTGATGACCCTGTACCTCACCGACAATCTGCCGGCGAAGGAAATCGCGGCGGCCAAGGCCAGCGGCGTCGTGCACGGGGTCAAGCTCTATCCCGCCGGCGCCACCACCAACTCCGACTCGGGGGTCACGGATATCGAGCGCACCTATCCGGCGCTTGAGGCGATGCAGAAGCACGGCCTGCCCCTGCTGGTGCACGGCGAAGTGACCGATCCGGACGTGGACGTCTTCGACCGCGAGGCGGTCTTCATCCAGCGCCACCTGGCGCCGCTGGTGCAACGGTTCCCCCGTCTCAAGGTGGTGCTGGAGCATGTCACCACGCGCTACGGCGTGGAATTCGTGCGCAGCGCGCCGGACACGGTGGCCGCCACGGTCACTGCCCACCACCTGCTGCTCAACCGCAACGCCCTCTTCCAGGGCGGTTTGCGTCCCCACCACTACTGTCTGCCGGTACTCAAGCGCGAGGAACACCGCCAGGCGTTGATCGAGGCGGTGGTCAGCGGCAACCCGAAGTTCTTCCTGGGCACCGACAGTGCACCCCATCCCCGTACAGCGAAGGAATCGTCCTGCGGCTGCGCCGGCATCTACACGGCCCATGGCGCGCTGGAATTGTATGCCGAAGCGTTCGAAGCGGCGGGCGCCCTGGACAAGCTGGAGGCATTCGCGAGCTTCAACGGCCCGGATTTCTACGGCCTGCCCCGCAACCGCAGCGCCGTCACTCTGGTGAAGAAGCCCTGGGAGGTACCCCCGGACTACGCCATGGGGGAATCCCGTGTAGTCCCCATGCGCGCGGGCGAGCAACTGGCCTGGACACTGACCTGATGTCCCCTAATATGCCGCGCGCATCGAAAAGCCGCAGCGCATTGGTTATGCTGTACCGATGACTGAATCTTCGAAACACCCGATGTCCCAGCGCTTCCGCGGATTTCTGCCGGTGGTGGTGGATGTGGAAACCGCGGGCTTCAACCCCAAGAAGGACGCCTTGCTGGAAATCGCCGCGGTGACGCTGCGCATGGCGGACGACGGACGTCTGGAGCCCCAGGAGACCCATGCCAGCCATGTGGAACCCTTTCCCGGGGCCAACCTGGATCCCGCGGCACTGGCCTTCAACGGCATCGATCCCTACCATCCGTTCCGGTTCGCCAAGGCAGAGCGCGATGCGCTGCAGTTGATCTTCCAGTCGGTACGCAAGGCGGTGCGTGACAACGACTGCACCCGCGCCGTGCTGGTGGGACACAACCCCTCGTTCGACCTGTCGTTCCTGAACGCCGCCGTGAATCGCACCGGCATCAAACGCAACCCCTTTCATCCCTTCAGCAGCTTCGACACCGCAACCCTGGGCGGGCTGGCCTACGGCCAGACAGTGCTCGCCAGGGCGGCCCAGGCGGCGGGCATGGAATGGAACGAAGACGAAGCCCACTCGGCGGTGTACGATGCCGAGCGCACGGCGGAGCTGTTCTGCGCCATCGTAAACCGCTGGCAGGACCTGACCGAGATCGAACGCAGCGCCGGCACACCCACGACGGCAGACGGCAGCGGCTGACCGGGGCGCGGTTTTCCAGGCTCCACCGCCTTCGCTAAACTGACACGCAAACCATCGAACAGGCGAGGTCACCATGACCACACTCCCCGAGAAGCGCGAGCAGATCCTGCAGGCCCACTCCGGACTCATCCACCGCGTGGTGCTGGGCTGCAAGAACCGCGAACTGGTGCCGGACCTGGACCAGGTGCTCGGCATGGCAGAGTCGAACGGCTGGACGGATCTGGTGGACGTACTGCGCCGTATCCTAAACGGCAGCCGGGACGAATCCCTGCTGCGGCCCCTGGACGAGGAGGACCGTACCATCGTCGAAGCCGTGCTGCGGGGACTGCAGGATCCCTCGACCCTGCCTGACCTGAACTCGGACATGGATGCCAGCATGGCGGCACCGGGCATCGCCTCCATGGTGCACTCTGCGCGCACCGGCAACACCGATGCACTGCAGCTGATCGCCAATATGGCGACCCAGATGCTGCAGGCGGGCGGCGACATGGCAAAGCTGGCCGCCAACATCCGGCCCCTGGTGCTGGGCGAGCGCGATCCCAACAAGCTCTGCGAAGGCATGACCGACGCCGGCCAGAAGCTGATGCTGGATATTCTGAAGGAATTGGCAAAACTGGAAGCTCATTAGCCCGGCGAGCCGCGCGTTGCACAAGCGACTACGCCCCACTTGCGGCCGACGGGATCGTCATTCAGCGTCTGGGATCGTCGGAGCGCTTCCCACTTCGGGCAACCGCACGTCGACCTGAAATCCTCCGTAGTCGGCCGAACGGCCAAACTCCATCGATCCGCCGTAGTACTTCACCACGTCCCGCACGATCGCCAGGCCCAGGCCGTGGCCGGGCGTGGCGTCCTCGTCGACCCGCACGCCGCGACGGCTCAGCGCCGCCAGTTCGTCCGGCGAACGGCCGGGGCCGTCATCCTCCACCCGCAGGTGCAGCCCCCCGTCGGCCAGGTCCACGGTAATGCGGACCCGGCTGCCCGCCCACTTGCAGGCGTTGTCCAGCAGATTGCCCAGCAACTCCAGCAAATCTTCCTTGTCCGCGGGAAAACTGCTGTCTGCAGGTACCCGGGATTCGATGCTCAGAGCCTTGTCGCGGTACAGGTTGCGCAGCACCTGTACCAGGGCGCCTATCTCCCGATCCAGCCGCACACGCCCGCCGGTGGGCGCAGCGCCCGCCAGGCGTGCCCGCTTGAGTTCCCTGTCCATCAGTCCGCGAATGCGTTCCACATGCTCGCGCAGGCGGCTCTGAACCTCAGGGTGGGCGGCCAGCTCCCGGCCTTCGGCCAGTTGGCCAATGAGCGTCAACGGTGATTTGAGGGCATGGGCGAGATTACCGAGGGCGTTGCGCGAGCGCTCCAGACGCTGCTGCAGGGCATTCAACAGGTGATTGATTTCGCCCACCACCGGCCGGATCTCCCGCGGCATATCCTCGCCCAATTGTCGGCGCTCGCCGCGTTCGAGCTCACCGATCTGCTCCCGGGTGAGCGCCAGGGGCGCCAAGCCGGCCCGCAGCACGTAGCGCTGGATCAGCAGCAGGATTACCAGCGCTCCCAAGCTGAACAGGGCATAGCGCAACTGGAAGCGGCGCACGTCCGCCTGGATGGGTGTGAGATCTTCGGCCACGGAGATCGACAGGTTGTGGCCGTTCTTGCGGTAGCCGGCCGAGCGCACCAGCAGCAGTTGACCCTGGGGGCCCTTCTCCCTGAACCGCACCACCTGTCCGGGCGCCGGGTTGGGCGCCTTCAGATCCTGGTCCCACAGGGAGCGGGAACGCATGACGAATTTGCCCACCTGGATACGATAGTAGTGGCCGGAAAAGATCTGGCTGTAGATGGGATTGATCCGCCCGGGCCGCAGCTGGGCCAGATCTACGGAATTGGGGAACTGGAGGGACACCAGCAGGCTGTCCGAGTCGTGCTCCAGCCGGGAGGCGACATAGTCTTCGGTCAGCAGCCGGATGGACACGCTGACACCGATGCCCACCGCAATGAACACCAGCACCAGACTGAGCCCCAGACCCAGATTGAGGCGGGTCTCGATGGATCTCATTGCGCCGTCTTGCCGAGCACGTACCCCTGACCCCGCCGGGTCTCGATCACACCCTCGCCCAGCTTCTGGCGCAGCCGGCGCACGTAGACCTCGATGACGTTGCTGTCCTTTTCCGAGTCGTAGTCGTAGACATGCTCGGTCAGACGACTCTTGGAGAGGATGGTCTGGGGATGGAGCATGAAGTAGCGCAGCAGTCGGAACTCGGTGCCGGTCAATTCCACCGTCTCGCCGCCCAGCGTCCGCACCGCCTGGCGCTCCTCGTCCAGTTCCAGGCCGTTGACGTGCAACTGCCCGCCGGTCTGCCCGCTGGCCCGGCGCAACAATGCATTGATACGCGCCACCAGCTCTTCCACGTGGAAGGGTTTGCCCAGGTAGTCGTCGGCACCGGCCTGGAAGCCCTCCACCTTCTCGTGCCACGCGTCCCGGGCGGTCAGCACCAGTACCGGCACGCGGTTGTCCCGGCCGCGCCAGTTGCGCAGCACCTCCAGGCCGCTGCGCCTGGGCAGGCCCAGGTCCAGTATGACCGCGTCATAGGGTTCCTCATCCCCCATGAACTCGGCATCCACGCCGTTGTCGATGCCGTCCACGGCAAAACCCGCCAGCTCCAGCGCCTGGCGCAGGCTGCCGGCCAATTGGCTGTCGTCTTCCACAAGAAGCAAACGCACGCCGTCACTTCCTTCCGTGATTCATGAGCTCACCGCTGGTAGCGTCAAAGCGCTTCCTCCATACTACCCCCCGCTCATCCAGCAGTTCCAGCTCATAGTAATAGCGGCCCTGATGACGGTTCAGGTCCGCCTCCAGCAATCGCCGGTAGCGCTGCCAGTGGGCCTCTTTGAGGATGTCCTCAAGAGGCAGAATCTTGCCCGACTCCTGGAGACGGCGCACTTCGTCGTGGCCGTGGTCCGCCCGCACCGGAGCGCCCGCCAGCAACATTGCAGCGAACATCCCAGCAAGAACCGACTTTACCAACTGTGCGTTCATGAACGACCTCGTTGCGGCGGCAACACGCGTTCGCACGTTGCCGCCGCCCAACATATCTAACTCTCGCCCCGGGCCTGTTTGCGGCCCGTGAACATGGCCCGCACCAGACTTTCCCGGTGCAGCAGACTCTCGGCGATCACGCCGGCCACGTGCACACCCACCAGGAACAGGGTGAAGTTCGCGAAGAACTCATGGAGCCCTTCGAA